>CAZUMF010000288.1:0-6120 GCA_964621385.1 uncultured Desulfohalobiaceae bacterium | reverse complement strand
CCCTGACGTTGACAGGATGGATCTCCCGCCCGCCGACACAGGCCAGCAGACGGTTCCCCAGCTTTTTCAGCTTCAGCCCCAACCGGACCATCTCAGGATGGTCCTTGGCCATATCGAAGCTGTTCTTGTATCCCAGAAAATCCGGGGCATGGAGCATGAACACGTGCAGGGCATGACTCTCGATCCATTCTCCGCAATAGAGCAGTCTGCGCAGGCTCTGGAGGGATTCATCCACGGTCAGACCCAGGGCCTGTTCCAGGGCCTGAACAGAACTCATCTGGTAGGCCACCGGACAGATGCCGCAGATTCGGGCCGTAAAATCCGGCGCATCCCAAAATCGGCGGCCCTGCAAAAGACGCTCGAAAAACCGGGGCGGTTCATAAATATTGAATCTGGCTCTGGTCACCCGGCCCTGGGCATCGAATTGTAATTGCAGACCACCTTCGCCTTCAATCCGGCTCAGGGCGCCCACCCGAATCCTACGGCTCATGCTTTATACTCTCCAGGCAAAATTCCAGTGCATACCCATTGATATGGCGCCAGGACTGCAGGACATCTTCCCGGCTCATGCCTAAATTCTTACTGATCCATGAGCTCAGGGACTCGGTGTTCGGGGTCTCCTTGGGGCCGAAACAGCCGTAGCAGCCCCGATCGCAAGCCGGGCACAAGGCCCCGCACCCGGCATGAGTGACCGGACCCAGGCAGAGAAGACCTTTGGAGACCATCACGCAGACAATGCCTTTGCGCTTGCACTCCAGGCAGACGCTGCCGCTGGGTAGATCCGGTTTTTTCCCGTGCAGGCAACTGGTCAGGACCTCAAGAATCTGCTTCTGGTTCGGCGGGCAGCCCCTGAGTTCAAGATCTGTTTGGACATGAGCCGAAACCGGTGCGGAGGCACCCAGGGTAGACAGGTACTCGGGGTGTTCATACACGGCCTGCTGATACTGACCGGGCATGGTGTAATTGCGCAGGGCCTGCACTCCCCCGAATACAGCGCAGGAGCCAACGGCCAGCAGGAGTGTGGATTTTTTCCGGATGGCCTTGATCCGCTCGATATCATGAGGTGTGGAGATTGAGCCTTCAATAAAGGAGATATCATAAGGCCCTCGTTTCAGGCGGCTGCTGGCTTCCAGGAAATAGGCAATATCCACGGTTTCCGCAATTTCCAGCAATTCATCCTCTAAATCCAGCAGGCTGAGCTGACAGCCGTCGCAGGAGGAAAATTTCCAGACGGCCAGTTTGGTTTTCCGCAGAGCTGCCATGGCGCTTACAATTCTCTTTTGGTGAGCAGTGCTGTGACCTGGTCATAGGCATAGACCGGTCCGTTTTTGCAGACAAAGGTCGGACCCAGCTGGCAATGCCCGCAGAGTCCCACACCGCACTTCATGCTCCGCTCCAGGGTCAGAAGGATCTCCCGGTCCGGTATACCCAGCATGTTCAATTCCGAAACCATGGAGCGCATCATTGATTCTGAGCTGCAGATCATGGCTTGTGTTCTTGCAGGATCGCAGTCCAGACCGGCAATGAAGTTCGTGATGATCCCCACATGCCCCTTCCAGTCAGGACCGGCACTGCCCACGGCCAGTTCCACCTGCATGGTCCGGGACCATGTTTCCAACTCTTGTTTATAGAGCAGTCTTTCAGGGGTCCGGGCACCATAGAGCAGGATGATCTTTCCGTACTCCTGGTGGTGTTTGAAGACCTGCTGAACGACCGGGCGCAGGGGGGCCAGGCCCAGGCCGCCGGTGACGAAGAGGATGTCTTTCCCCCTGCAGGCCTGGAGAGGCCAGCTCGACCCGTAGGGACCGCGGACCCCGATGAACTCCCCGGGTCGGAGTCTGCACAGGGCTTTGCTTACCTTGCCCACGGCCCTGATCGTGTGCACCAGGATATCTGTACGTTCCGGATCACCGCTCACGGAAATTGGGATTTCTCCGTTTCCAAAGACGTAGAGCATGTTGAACTGACCTGGTAAAAAGGCAAATCCGGATTCACCCGGGTCCAGCTCAAGGGTGAAAGTGCCCCGAATCTCCTTTTCGACCTTTGTGACCCTCATGGGCACGAGATCCATGGGGAAGGCCTTGTCTGCAAAAGGTCCAGGCTTACTCATCGTCTTCAAAACTCTCCAGTTCCCGCAGGAGCTGCATTCTGGTCATATACAGGCGCTTGGACAGGACCTGGGAAAAGCGCATCATCATGTCATATCCCAGATTGTGATCCTCATCGCACTTCCCGCGCAGGCACTTGCCGTCCAGGCTCAAGGCCCTGGTCCTTTCCACGGCTGTGTAGTCAAAGAGCCATTTATAGGGAGGGATCAGCCAGTTTGAACCGAAGATATCCCCATCCTTCAAGGTCTGGATGACCACCGACCCAATACCGGTCGAATGGATCTCGATCCGCACCTTGCCTTTGCGGATCAGGTAGAATTCATTGGCTGGTTCGCCTTCCCGGTGGATAACCTGTTCCGGTTCAAAGCGGACGTTTTTCGCGCATCCCACCAGCAAGGGAAGATACTTCCTGTCCAGGTCCTTGAAAAAAGCATGTTCTGCCAGAAACGGTGATAAGTCGTGCATTGCCTACACCCTCATGATTGACGAATGGCCTGTATTTCCTCAGTGATATCGATGCCCACCGGGCACCAGGTGATGCATCGACCGCAACCTACACAGCCGGACATTTGGAACTGATCGATCCAGGAAGCCAGTTTATGGGTGAGCCACTGGCGGTATCGGGATCGGGAGGAGGTCCGTACGCTTCCTCCGTGGATGTAGGAATGATCCAGAAGGAAACAGGAATCCCAGCACCTGAAACGCTCTGCCTCGTCTCCGGACAGGCTGACCCGATCGGACACGGTATGACAGAAGCAGGTCGGGCAGACCTGGGTGCAGTTGCCGCAGGTCAGACAGCGCCGGCTGACCTGGTCCCAGCGGGGATGTTCATGGTTGTCGTAGAGGAGTTGCTTGATCCCCTTTTGATCCAGGGTCCGTCCCATGTTGGAGGCGGCTTCCTGGACCAGGTTTTCTCCCAGGCTGACTTTCCTTTTCGGAGCCTCTGGCAGCCCGAGTCCTGCGATGAGGGACCGCCCTTTATCGGTATCGGCCCGGACCAGAAAATAATGGAATCCGTCTTTAATGACCTCGGTCAGAGCCAGATCATACCCTGAAGTGACTCCCGGACCCGTTCCCATGGAGGCGCAGAAGCAGGTGGCTGCTGGCTGGGTGCACTCCACGACCACAATCAGGGCGTTTTTCCGTCGCTGGAAGTACTCTGGGTCTGCAAAGGGCCCCTGGGTCAAAATGATATCCTGGATGTGGATCGCGGCCAGATCACAGGGCCGTATCCCGAAAAAGACCAGCTTTTCCGGAGAAGGCTTTTCCGGAGTCACGGAAAAGGAGGATTTTGTTTTTTTCAGGGTGAGCAATCGTAAGCGGGGCGGGTAGAGCTCTCTTTTCCAGGAATCCTGCCCCACGGTGTACCCGAACAGGGCCAGGTCCCGGCGTTGTCTGAGCCTGAAGGTCCCCCCCTCCTGATCAAAGGTCCACCCGACAGGCAGATCCTGAACCGCGTTGATCTCCCGATGCCCAAAGGTGTTGTCCAGAATTCTGGGGCCGATGATCCGGCCCTGTTCCTGCAGGGCATTCAAGAAACGGTCCAGATTGTCACGTTCAAGGAGAGAGTACATTGTGCTTCGCCTGGAAAGAGAGATGTTTGAAAAATAGGTTAGTTCAATAATTGAAGGTAGCATACCACAATAATCTTGTTATGAAAAGAATGATATTTTGGCGTATATCTGCATAACAACACCCATTAAATGTTGCATGGAAAAAAGTAGGGGTCATAACAAATAGATGCCGGAATGGCTGCCTTCTGCCCCGGAGCCCCCAAGACGATCTCCAGGGCTTGATCGATCTTTCCCGGTTGATATCCGTCTGGTCCCGGCACAAGGCGGTCCAGGACAAATCCAGAAGCCAGTTCTGGGCTGCTTTGCCTGAATTTCTTTTAGCAAATTTGAGGCCATGCCCATGGGGGCCATAAGGCAGGCATCCATTCAAGCCTGACCTGATCCCCCTCATTTATCGGAACCCAAATTTCCTGCCGACCGGAAGCTGAACTTCCTGCCGTATCCGAATTTTTTCAAAAGATATGGTGGGTATTTTCAAACATCTCATGATAATCTATTGGGAGAATTCTCATGATTTTTTTTCCCGCTTGAAAATTTATTTGAAATGAGGCATTATACAAAAACAGAATCAAAAACAGCCTCGTCTATCTCATCGAATAAGTCAAAATTTGTGAAGCAAGGTGTATGTCGTCATTCTATAGACCTCATGTATTGCTGCACTTGCGCAGCCCGGCCATGCATAAGGTGTATGCCAAGATCAAAGCCGTGGCCGATACGCGAACCACGGTCCTCTTTTTAGGCGAAACCGGCACCGGAAAGGGGGTGGTCGCCAAGCTGCTTCACGAATTGAGCCAGCGCAGATCCGGTCCTTTTGTGAACTTCCATTGCAGCACAGTTCCGGAAACGCTTCTGGATAGGGACTTGTTCGGCCATGTACGCGGAGCCTTCACCGGGGCCTATAAGCAGCATATCGGCAAATTCGAACTGGCCAGAAACGGTACCCTCTTCCTGGATGAGATCGGAACCATCAGCCTGGCCAGCCAGTTGAAACTCCTCAAGGTGCTCCAGGAACGAACCTTCCAGCGGGTCGGCGGGCAAAAGGAAATCGGAGTGGATGTCCGGGTGGTTTCAGCCACCAATAAAGACTTGGAAGAGCTCTGCGAACAGGGCGCCTTCCGCTGGGATCTTTATTATCGGCTGAATGTCTTTCCCATTCTTCTGCCTCCTCTTCGGGAACGTCCAGAAGATATCATACCTCTGGCTGAATATTTCCTGGGAGGATTCAATACCCTTTACGGAAAAGGCATTGAAGGTCTGCAGCCTAATGCGGCCTCGGCCCTGACCACGTATCACTGGCCCGGAAATATCCGTGAGCTGGAGAACATCATCGAAAGGGCCTACCTGCTCGAGCAGAGCCCAAGGATCGTCCCGACTTCCCTGCCCGCTGAACTTTTCAACCGAAAGCCTTCTCTGGCCTCCCTGCCCGTGGACATCAAACAGACCCTGGCTGCTATTCGGGCGGCTGCAGTGCAGCAAGCCGAATTCACCTACCTCAAAAGCTTGCTGACGGACCACAAAGGCCGCATTGACAGAAGTGCCCAGCAGGCCGGCATTTCAGTCAGGCAGCTCAACAACCTCATGCACAAATACCACCTGGACAAAGAAGCCTTCAAAAACATTTAGGAAATCAGGCTTCCGGTCAACCGGAAGCCTGATTTCTTTTCTTTCATTTCCCCCCCACCTTGCAACATCTCTACCTCTATCGAGACTTCTTCCCTCTTTTTCCAGAAAACTCGAAGCCTTTGATCGGTCAAGCCATTTCCGATTGGTTGGAGTTGCGGGCCGAGAAAGCAGATTTTTCCCTGATGCTTTGGATTGGTCTGGAAATTGCTTAAGGATTTAGTGACGAATGGCCCTTTTAGACTGAGGACATCATGAACATTCAGAGTACAGAGGTTCGCGAGTTTATCGGGGTCCTTGTTGAGGATACAGAAATGAACGGAAACAGGATTTATGTGCATATTTTGCTTCAGTCGACGGACGAGGAAGAATACCATTTTTTTGACGAGGCTCCCCTGAAGGCCTTTATTCGCCAGCGGGTGCGCATCCTCGGCAGGCTCCATCTGGCCCAGAAGAAAAAAATTCTTGAAGTGCTCCAGATCAGCCCGGTTCTGCCCACCGGATCTCTCGAATGAAGGGAGGAAATACCATGAGAGTCAAGACAATGACCTACAGCGAGGAGGCCAGGGAGAAACTCCAGCCTGCAGTCCAATTCAGGGAAACGCCGAAAGGCCACTGCTGATCTGATGAATCCTAACCTGCAACCCAACAAAAAAGGAGGTTTCCCATGTTTCAAAAAATTCTGTACCCAACCGATTTTTCGGACGTGTCCCAGAAAGCAATGGCCTACATCAAACAGCTCAAGGACAGCGGAGCCAAGGAAGTGCTGGTGCTTCACGTCCTCGACAGCCGGACCACCGACGTCCTGGCCCAGCATA
>CAZUMF010000287.1:0-6147 GCA_964621385.1 uncultured Desulfohalobiaceae bacterium | reverse complement strand
AAGGTCCTGGTGCGGGGGACCATGATTTCCACGATTTCTGTCTCATTGGCGTCCAAAAGGTTATGGATCAGAGCCCGTTCCGTGGCATCAAGCTGCCCTTCCCTGGCCACCTCTTCCACCAGGGAACGGAATTCATCGAGATGCAGGATGTTTTCAACCGCTTTTTCCTTCCCGGCGATCAAGGTCGTGATCCGGTCGGAAACCAACCTGATGAGGTCCCGGACCGGGCTGATGAACTTGGCCCAAAACCCGAGAGGGGCCGCGAGCATACCTGCAATACGCACGGGATTGGATACTGCAACCGTCTTAGGAGTGATTTCTCCAAAGACAAGCATCAAGGGCGCCATGATCACCAGGGCCATCACCCCTCCCTGCTTGGGCCCGTAGAGTTGAACCAGTATGCCGGCAGCGTTGGTAGCTGAGGCGATTTGCAGAAATTCGTTGCCGCAGAGGATACTGATGATCAGCCGTCTGGGCTGATCCAGCAAGGCATGCAGAGTTTCCGAGCGGGGATGGTTTTCCCGGCGAAATTTCTGCAAATCCATCCGGGACAATGAAAACAGGGCGCATTCCGAACCGGCGAAAAAGGCGGCCCCCAAGAGAAAAACAGCCTGCAGCCCAATCCGGATGATCATGGTTGGGTTCAGCAGCAGATCAGGATCGCATTGCAAAAGGTCGATCAACCCGTTCCACCCTGTGGAAAGCAATTGAACACTATGGAGCGTCATGCGGCAGATCTTTCTCTAAACCCCGTCTTTTGTCAACGGCCGCCTTTTGTTGAAAAGAAGGAGTCGCCGGCAAATCTCTCTATCCGGCTCTTTTCGATACCTGCGGAGATAAACGCATGTACGATGATTTTTTCAAGGTAATGATATTATGAGTCAATTGCTCATACTGAGCGTAACCTTTCAGCAAGAGTAACAGCTCACCAGTGCTCAACTGCTGCCTAAGCATGAATCGATTGACTCACTTGAAAGAGGAGCGTACTCTCCGGGAGTTCAATTGAGCATTCGAAAATCCACGCCTGCCGATTCTTATCAAATCAGAACACAATGAATGTCTCACAAGACTCACAGTCCATCCGCGTCCTCATTGTCGAAGACAATCTGGATCTTTCCGAAAATATTGCTGATTTTCTTGGGGATCAACGATACGTTCCGGATTTCGCCATGGACGGAGTGAACGGGCTGCACCTGGCCCTGACCCAGGAATATGACCTGATCGTTCTGGATATCATGCTGCCGGCCATGGACGGCTACACCTTCTGCAAAAAACTCCGCCAGGAGGGTGGAAAGCAGACTCCGGTTTTAATGCTGACCGCCCGGGATACATTGAATGACAAGCTGGAAGGCTTTGCAGCAGGCGGGGACGATTATCTGGTCAAGCCCTTTGAACTGGCCGAATTGGAAGCTCGAATCCGAGCCCTGGTCAGACGCTCGAACCACTCCGCCCCCCAGTGCATGACCATCGCCGATCTGCAAGTCGATCCGGGAAGCAGGCTGGTGCAACGAGCCGGACACCCCATTGAGTTGAACCGCTCCTGCTTTCAGATTTTGACCCTGCTCATGCGGGCTTCACCCAATGTGGTCTCGCGCCGGGAAATCGAATTCGCCCTGTGGGAGGACATGCCCCCTGACAGCGACGTCCTGCGCAGTCACATGTACGCCCTGCGCACAGCCATTGACAAACCCTTTGCCCACCCTCTGATCAGAACCGTCCGTGGTGTCGGCTACAAACTGGTAAACCCCGATGACCTTCCGCGCTAGTCTCCGGTTTCGGATCATCTTCGCCTTCTGTCTCTTCAGCGCCCTGCTCGGAACCGTTTATGCCCTGGGCGTGTATTCTTCGTTGGATTTCATCGACGACCGACTCATCGACAAGCGACTCCGGGAAGAAGTCGAGTATGTTCTGACTTCTCTTCGAGACCAGGGCACCTTTCCCCGGTCCCGATTTCCTTACATGACCGTCTCCGTAGGCACGGCCGGCCTGCCGCACGACCTGCGTGAAGTGATCAAGGGCCTGCCCCTGGGGGTCCATGAAATCCATCATGAGGGTGAGGAATATCACCTCGCGATTCACTATCTCGCTGTGCAGCAGGATCTTCTCTACCTGATCTACGAGGCCACGGCCCAGGAATTTACCGAAGAGCGGAAAACGGCTATTCTTTGTGTCCTGGCTGCCGGGATTATCCTGGTCATCGGCCTGGGATTCTGGATCGGCCTGACAACCTCCCGGAAAGTCATTGCCCCTGTCGTCCATCTGGCGGATCAGGTGGAGCACACCGATCCGGACAATCTCCCTGTGGATCTCTCCAGTCATTTTTACCAGGATGAAGTCGGCTCCTTAGCCAAGGCTTTGGAGCAAGCCATGCAGCGGATCAAGGCTTTTGTCGAGCGGGAGCAGCTCTTCAGCCGTGACGCCAGTCACGAACTGCGGACTCCGGTTGCCGTCATTAAAGGGGCGGTGGAGGTCTTGAAAAAAAACTCTGCCGGGAAGAACAGCTCCCTTGAACGTCCTCTGGAGCGTATCGAACGTTCAGTCGTCGATATGGAGAATATCATTGAGAGCCTGCTCTATCTGGGACGGGAAGAGAACGCCTTTGCTGAACATGATTTACAGGCCGTGCTGCCGGTTGTGCGTGAGACCATTGAGCAGAGTCAATCGATGCTTGGCAGAAAACCGGTCAGACTCGAATACGAGGTCCAAGAACAGCCCCTTGGAAGCGTCCCGGCGGCTTTATTCCGGATCGCGCTCGGCAATCTCATTCGAAACGCTGTCCAACATACCGCCTCCGGCTGCATTCGCGCCGTCATCAAAAAAGACCGGGTCCTGGTCCTGGACAGTGGTTCCGGCATGGAGCAAGATACCCTGCTCAAGGCCGATCAAGCCTACTTCAGGTCAGACCAAAGTCCGGGCTTTGGATTGGGCCTGTCTATCGTCAAACGGCTTTGTGAACGACTGGGCTGGGTCTTTGCCTTAAGAAGCAGCCCGGGCCGGGGCACCCGGGCCGAACTGATTTTCCGACCCAGGCAAAGCTAGACTTTCCTCGCCTCCGGCTTTCCAAAACCGGTTTTTCACTTCTTTTTCATCTTGATTTCACATTTTTTTCATCTTACTGCGGGTAGGTTTGAACACCTGAAGCGGTTGATTCTTGTTTCAAGAGTGCCTGTTGGCATGTCCGTCAAAAAAAGGAGACGTCATGAAGAGTGAAAGAGTGTTGCGCAGCAGCCTGCTTTTCATTCCCTGTCTGGTTCTTGGCCTGGTCCTCTTTTCCACGGCCTTCGGCAGTGATCAAACAGAGGGACAAAACCTCTTTATGGGCAAGGGCTGCAATTACTGCCATGCCGTCCCGGACTCCGGGATTGAAGCAACGACATCGATCGAGCCTTTGAAGTCGAATTTGGTCGGCCTCAGTCAACGATTCGAAAAAACATGGCTGGAAAACTACCTGCGGAAAAAGACTGATCTGAACGGGGAGCCCCACCGAAAGGCTTTCAAAGGACCGGACCAGGAACTTAGGACAATCATCGACTGGCTTTTTGAACAGGAAGGGAATTCAAATGTTCAGGACGCAGAAAAGCATGCCTTACGGTAAAATCGGACCGGTTTTGAAATCAGCGCCGACCCGCGGCCGGACCCTGGATTATGCCGCGGGCGTCTATGATCTCCTGGAACCGCTGGTCATGTTCGGAAAAGAAAACAGAATCAACCAGCACATCCTTCGGCTGGTCGACCCCTCACCAGAGGACAGGATCCTGGATATCGGCTGCGGAACCGGGGTGGTGACCCGGCTCATCGCCGATCAGCTCAATGCCGGGGCCGGGGGTCAGGCCCTGGGGGTTGATGCCGCCGGGAAAATGATCGCCGGAGCCAGACGAAAACGGCAAACAGCCGCCTGCCGGTTTGAAGTTGCCGCGGCTGAAAATCTGCCCTTGGATGACGAATCTTTCGATGTGGTAGTCTCCACCCTCTTTTTTCACCACGTTCAGCAGGATCTCAAGGCCCGAGCCCTGTCCGAAGCCTTTCGGGTTTTGAAGCCCGGGGGCAGGCTGGTCATTTCGGACATGCATATCCCGAACACCCTGGTGGGAGCCATGATCGCCCATGCCTCGCGCTGGCTCCTCTTTCAGCCCCAAATCGGGGAAAACATCAAGGGGGTTCTGCCGGAACTTATCCAGGGGGCCGGTTTTGACGCCCCTCAAACCCTAACAACCTATTTGGGCTACATTTCCGTCTTTGTCAGCCGAAAACAGGAGAGGTAATCCATGCAGAAAAACAGTCATTGTGAACCCGCTGTTGAGGACGACGGATTGAGCAGTGTCTTAAAGGCCATGCAGGAGGAACTGCGTGAAGGTCTGGGCGAGTACTGGGAGACGGCGAATCAGGTTCTGGATCAGAGCCGGATCAATCTGCTGTCGCCTGGAGAGGCGTATTGGAGCCTGGAGAGTAATCTCTTCTCCGCGCTTTTCCTGTATTCCTATATCCGGACCGGCATATCGAGATCGAGAAGAACCCTGTATGTGGCGGTGAACCAAGCGTTGCGCGGTATGGTCACCGGCTGCGACAATCTTTTGGATGATGAATACAAGCAGACCCTGGCCACAGACCTGCCCGAGAAGGCCCAACGCTTTCGATCCGTACTAGACATCATGGTATCCGACCGGGTCTTGTTTGCTCTTCTGCTTAAGCGGCAGCGCTCTGGAGATCTGTCTTTGGATCAGGCCCTCCTGGCAGGCCATACCTCGTTGAGGTGTCTGGCGGACAGCGGCGCGCAGGAAGCCTCGGAAGAAGGCGGATCAAGCCGGGATTTGCCGCCGGAGGAAGTCCTGGAACAGGTCCACCGCTTGAAAACCGGGCAACTGTTTCAGGCCCCCTGGGCCCTGCCGGACCTGCTTGAAACCGATTCTCTTCAGCTGGTCCGCGAGGTCAAGCAAGGCTTGTATGAGATCGGCATGGGTTGTCAAATCCTGGATGATATGAGCGACTTGTCCGGAGATATCCGTGAAAACAGGCAGAACTTTGTGCTTGCCCTGATTCGGCACTCTTCAAAACGGACCGACCGCCTCCAATTAGAGGAAATGTCTGCCCTGGATTTGGCTCAACAGAATTCCGGGCTGGTTTTCCACTTTCCCGAAGCCGGAAAAACAGCCTTTCAGCAGGCCATGCATTTTTTGAACAAGGGATGCGATCTGCTTTTCGCCCCGGAACACGAGGCATTGAAACACACGACCCGGGAAATGATCATCAAAAGGATCAACGCTGATCGTTTCCGCCCCCTGTTTGGGGCCACGACCCGGCCGGAGACCTGTCCAAGAGTTTTGGCGGCTGACCCGGCCTGCGGCCAGCAAGTCCATGCGGCTTGACTATGTTCTTTTTCTGGTTAAAGACGGCTTTGCTGAATCAGCTTCGCTCGGGACGTTTTGCCGCCGTCCTGCTGCTCATGATTGTGACGGCTGTGGGGGCCTTGATTTTCCTTTCCTCACTGGCCGTGGGGGTCAACGACTGCATGATTGACAATTCGGTCGGCCTTTTTTCAGGCCATATCTCAGGGTTTCATCTGCCTGTCGAGCTGAAAAAAGAGACCTTGGCCGTCACGGGCGTCAAAAGCGTTCTCCAACGAGTCCCCTATCCGGGCCGACTCTCATCAGGAGCGCAGCGGCTGCCGATCACCTTGATTGCCGTCGATCCGGTTCAGGAACAGCGGTTCACTGTCTTGTGGAAAACAATAACCCGGGGACAATATCTCGAGCCGGGGAAACCGGAAATCATCATCAGCCGGGATATTGCGCAGCAACTGAGCATTGACCCGGGAGAGCACCTGGTCTTTACGTTTGATGGATCGGCTGTCTTACAGGAACTGAGCGTCGCGGGCATCTACAATACAGGACGCGAGGAGCTGGACAGGGATGTTGCCTTCTGCCCCGCAGGGGTTTTTCCAATACAGCCGGAGTCCTGGAACTGTGCCCTCTTCCTGAAGCCTGGAAGCCGGCCCCAGGCCCTTCTCAACCGCCTTGCGAAACACGGCCTCAACAAGGCTTATTTCAAGACCTGGACCGAGATGATGCCGAATCTCAAGCAACTGACCGAGCTGAATTATCTTTCCATGAGTCTGGTCATGGGGATTGTCTTCGGGGTGGTTGCCCTGGG
>CAZUMF010000286.1:0-6150 GCA_964621385.1 uncultured Desulfohalobiaceae bacterium | reverse complement strand
TCCAGTAGCCCTGGTCGTCCCGGATCTTCTTGCAGTTTGCGCAGATGGGCAGCAGTCCGCTCAAGGTCTTGACTTCAGACATGGCCTCCTGGAGTTCACGAATCAATGCCTCGCGCTCGGCCTCCCGCTGTTTTTGTTCCGCGATATCGGCATGGGTTCCAATGACGCGCCTGGGCCGTCCGTCCTCGGTCCACTCCACCACTTTGCCCCGATCCAGGACCCATTTGTAAGAGCCATCCTTGCAGAGCATTCGATGCTCGTTCTGGTAATACGCTGTTTTTCCCTGGAAGTGATTCTCCAGATCCCTGCGAACGGCAGGCATGTCCTCCGGATGGACCCGACGCTCCCATTCATGCAGGTCACTGGAGATTTCCCGCGGCTCATACCCGAGCATTTCGATCCAGCGTCGCGAGAAAAAGACCTCGTTTGTCTCTGCATTCCAGTCCCAGACGCCGTCGCGAGCCCCTTCCAGGGCAAACTGCCACCTGGCCTCACTTGCCCGGAGGGCCTCTTCCTGCTGCTTCCGCTCGGTCAAATCCCGGCAAAAACAGACGTATTGCCCCCCTTTTGTCTCCAGCCAGTTCACGGAAACTTCCAGGGGAAACACGCTGCCGTCCTTGCGGCGGTGACGGGTTTCAAAGATCTCAGAACCGTTCGATTTGATGCGCTGCATGCGCTTGGCGGCCGCTTCCGGGGGTTCAATGGCGTCCAGGTCAGCGACCTCCAGACCGATGACCTCCTCCCCGGTATAGCCGGACATTGTGCAGTAGGCGTCATTGACTTCGATAACCCGGCCCTGTGTGTCGATCACCCAGAAGCCGTCCACCGTGGTCTGGAGAATCGTACGCAGATAGCGTTCGTTTTCCTGCAGGGCCTGTTCTGCTTGTTTTCGTTCGGTAATGTCCCGGCCGATGCCGAGATAACCGGTCACCTGCCCATGTTCATCCTTGAGAGGGGCTCCGGTTGAATAATGCCAGCGCCAGGAACCGTTTTGATGCTTGACCCGGTATTCCACGCTGCTCTGCTTTTCCCCGGTGCTGAGCACTCGATTGAGGAATTCCAGGCATAAATGGACATCGTCAGGATGGACATAGGGTTCGAAGGAGCTGCCGATGGCCGCCTCAGCAGGTTCGCCGACAAAGTTGATCCAGTTGGGTGAGATATAGGTGAAAATCCCGTCGAAATCGATGGCATAGATAATATCATTGGCATTTTCCACATAGGAGCGGAACCGGGCTTCGCTCTCCCGCAAGGCCTCTTCTGCGTTTTTCTGCTCAGTGATATCCGAGATCATGAGCAGGAGCTGTTGCTGGCCGTCATCATCTGATTCGCCGTTAAAGGCATGAAACCGGCCTTCGAGTCGAGCGAAAAACGGGCGCTCATCCTGCCTGTTGAGTCTGACTTCAATAACCTTGTTTTTCGGATTCTTGTAAAAAGACTTGAATCGTCCCAGAAAAATGGGCTGGTCCGCGGCCAGAATCTGCCGGGAAAAAGGCTTTCCCACAAGTGTGTTCTGTTCGGTCTGCAGCAGGCTGCACAGGGTCTGGTTGACATCGACGATCATCCCGACGGCATCAAGCAGGGCATATCCCACCGGGGCCCTGTGGAACAATCTGGACAAGCGTGTTCGGGAATGTTCCAATTCGGATTGGGCGGAGCGCAATTCGTCGTTCTGTATTTCCAGCTCCGCCTGGTAGATCTGCAGTTCGTTGATCAATTCAGGGATGTTGTAACCCTGGAAATCATCGCCTTGATCAGGATGGCTGCTGGTGAATTGTTCGGCGAGCTCCCGCAGGCGATCAAAGCGTTCGGCTTGTTTGTTCTGCATAGTGCGGCTTCCTCCGTATTCGTCCTTTCATTCAGCCTGTGCTGCGCCCAGGACTTTTCGAATGACAGCTGCAATGTCTTTTTTGATGATCGGCTTCATAACGAATCCTTCAATGCCGAACTCTCGGCTTTTTTCTTCATTGATCTGTTCACTGAACCCCGTGCAGAGGATGACCGGGATGTCCGGCCTGATGGCCTTGAGTGCTTCAGCCAGCTGCAGGCCGGTCATATGGGGCATGGTCATATCCGTGATCACCAGATCAAATGCATCCGGATCAGCCTTGAAGGTCTCCAGGGCCTCAAGACTTCCGCTCCGGGTTGTGAGGGTATACCCCAGGCGCTGCAGCATCAGCTCCAGGAGTTTGACAATGGTTGTTTCGTCATCGATGAGCAGGATGCTCTCAGTTCCGCCTTGAAGGCCCTGCTGCGCCTCAAAGGACGTTGTTTCGGCTTCGTGTTCAATGACCGGAAGAAAGACCTGAACACATGTTCCTGCACCGGGTTCACTCTGAACGAGGATGTCGCCGCTGCAGCTTTGAATGATGCCCTGGACCACGGAAAGCCCTAAACCGGTTCCTTTGCCGCGTTTCTTGGTCGTGTAATACGGATCGAATATTTTGCCCAGGGCGTTTTTTTCAATGCCGATGCCGGTATCCGCGACGCCCAGTCGGGCATAGGATCCAGTTGGCAATGCCGGGAGAGGGGCCTGTCCGGAAGCGAGCCGGACTTCCTGAAGATCCACCTGGAGGGTGCCTCCGCTGTCTTCCATGGCGTGATAGGCATTGGTGGCCAGGTTCATGACGATTTGATGAATCTGGATGGGATCGGCCAGGACAGGACCGCAATCCGGATGGATAGTGTCTTGAATGTCGATGGTTGTCGGAATGGACGAGCGGAGCAGCTTCAAGGCTTCTTTGATGACGGGCTGCAGAGTGATGGGTTTGAGCTCCTGCTCTCCCTGCCGGCTGAAGGACAGGATCTGCTTGACCAGGTCTCTGGCCCGCAAAGAAGCCTGTAGAATTTCATCGATGTGATTCTGCAGGGGACTGTCCTCAGGGACATCGCTTTTCAGCATCTCGGTATAGCCCATGAGCGGATAGAGAATGTTATTGAAGTCATGGGCGATGCCGCCGGCCAGGGTCCCTATGGCCTCCATTTTCTGGGCCTGACGGAGTCTCTCTTCTGTTTGTCGCTCTTCGGTGATATCCCGTTTGACAGCGATGTAATTGACAATGTTGCCGTCTGCATCAAGCACAGGGGAAATCGTGGCCTCTTCAACATACAGCGAGCCGTCCTTTTTCTTGTTGGTCATCCGACCCTGCCAGGTTCGGCCCGAACAAATGGTCTGCCAGAGCTGCTTGTAAAAGGCCTCATCCTGTTCGCCGCTTTTCAGAATCCGCGGATTTCGGCCGAGGGCTTCATCTCTCTGGTATCCGGTCACCCGCTCAAAGGCAGGATTGACATACTGGATGCTCCCGTTGGTGTCCGTGATCACAAAGATTTCCGCGGCCTGCTCAATGGCGGAGATGAGCCGCAGTCGCTCTGCCTCCGCCTTTCTCTGCTCGGTGCTGTCCTGGCCCACAATGATCGCCGTGGGTTCTCCCCCCATGATGACCGCAACCGAGGTTGAGCGAGTCCACACTCTGTCCCCATTGGGCTTGACGAGTTGGAGTTCCATGGGCTCATTGCCCCGGCCTGTATTGATGTTGTCCATCCGTTCCTTCACAATGTCGTGAAATTCAGGGGCAATGGTCTGGAGCACCTCCATGCCCTGGATTTCTTCCGGGCTTTCATAGCCCAGAAGGGCGGCACTGGCCGGATTGCCATAGACATAGCGTCCGTTGCGCAGCAGCAGGATGGACATGGGGGCCGATTCCACCAGCTGCCGGAAGCGTTCTTCGCTTTCGTTGAGTGACTGTTGGGCCTGGCGGGCTTCGGTGATATCGAATCCATACTCCACAGCCCCGATCAGCGCTCCCTGTGCGTCATGGACCGGATACCCCCGGATATGAAAAATGCGCCCCTGCGGCGTTGCTTTCTCAAGCTCCTGTGGCCGGCTGGTCTGCATGGCTGTGATGACCGGGCAGTCCTCGCAGGGGGCCTGCCGGTCCTGCCAGATTTCGTAACAGTACCTGCCTGTGAGCGCTTCCGCTGTCTGGCCGACGGACGCAGCCGCGGCTTTGTTGGCCCACTGGATTCGGAGCTCCGTGTCATAGGAGGCCAGCATTTCCTGCATGGTATCGAGAATCAATTGCTGATGCATTTCCAGAGGGGCAAAATGGTTATGCATGATCGTCACCGTGTTTGCAGCAGGACAGATGAGACACATTTTGAAAGCTTACAAAAAGCTATCACATGATCAAAAAAATGAAAGACAGGAAAATAACAAAAAAATGACAGGTAAAAACTATCACTAAAAGGAAGAGTGCGCAAGGGCGGGGCTGTCCAGAGATCGAAAGGCGGCTATCCAGGGCCGGACCAGTGCCTTTGGGGATCAATCAGCGGTCATGAGTTCCTGGAGGATGAGGCGCAGTGTCGTCTTTTTCCCTTGCAGGCCGAGTTTCTTGCGGAGATTCTGACGGTGGAAGGCGACGGCGCTTTTGGAGATCATGAGGGCCAGAGCGATTTCCTCGCTGTTTTTGCCGTTGCGGATCATGGCCGCGACCTCGATCTCTCTGGGGGTGATTCCTGAGTATCGATCCCTCAAGCGCATGGGCAGGGGACGGGTCAGTTCATCGACATGCCGTTCGAGGACGTCCATCAGGTCCTGCTGGGCCGGGGTGAGTCCCATTTCCTGAATTCGTTGCATGTAGGGCCGAAGGAGGGTGTTGACCCCGGCGGCGACGTTTTCAGCCAGTTGCTGCTTGGTGCTGTCGCGATGCTCCATGAGGACTTTCAAGGCGGTGTTGGCTTCCTCCAGGCGTTGGGTGCGGGCTTGGACCTGATGCTCCAGGGTGTCTTTCAGGGCGAGGAGTTCGTGATTCGTTTGATGGTGTTTTTGGAGATTGTGCAGCCAGGTGTCGATTCTGACTGTGCCCAGCGTGTCGCTGAGGTAGTCCTCCGGCGGGATGTAATAAAAATTATCCAGCAGACAGCCGTTGAGGAGCACCTTGGGATGGGTCTCCAGCACCTGCAGGATGATGTCGGGATCAAAGCGCTCGAGATCATACTGACAGAGTCCGGACGCGCTGCTGTGCGGAAAGAAGTCATTGAGCCTGGCCTCGTATTCAATGAGTCGTTCCGACCCGGTCCAGTTGTTCAGGGCCCAGGCCATATCCCCGGTGATCCTGAGCCCTCGAAAGCCCTCCTCCTGACCCATGGCCATGAGTTTTTTCAGAAAGGCGATCATGGCCTCCGGGTCAAAAACGTTGTTTCTGGTATAGGTTTGCGGATATGGAAGGCAGAGCAACTGCTTTTTCGACTCAAGAGCTTGAACAGGGATGCCGCGATCTGCAAGGCAGGCTCTGAACTGGGCGTTCATATCCTCATCAGCGATGAATACGGACTTTTCCTTGCGGCGGAACCCTTCCTCCAGGTAGGCCGTGGAAATTTCCGTCTGAACGCTCCGGTCGGAGTATAAGCAGCAGAGATGATCCCCGTTTTGAATCATGCTTACGGACTCGTTGAGCGAAGCAGTGGGAAGTTGATCATGCATGATGCTGGATTCCGTGTATTATAAGAGATATCAGAACGATACATGTCAGCATTGCCTCTGGCAGGGCTGACCGGGGTCTGTTCCTGAACAATGTCCAATCCTATATCGCTGGAAAGGATCTGGTCAAGTCCATAATTCTGGCCGTCATCCGCTTCCTCCCCTCCATTCTCTTCAAGAATTTCCCATTTTGCGCCGGGCACGATATGTGTAAATTTTCCCATTTTGTGCCAGGCACAAAATGGGAAAGATCTCCTTTTTTGAACGACCGGGTTTGACAAAACAGCCAAGCCAGAGGATACTTTGACTACATTCATGATCGATTCCCCGCCGGCCCTGGGCGGCCCCCTTCGCGATATTTTGGGCCTGACCGATCTGGCTGTGGTCCCCATCGGGCCGAGTCCTCCCGGAGTCCCCGCAAGAAAAAGGGCGGGCACTGGGGTGTGGCCAAAATCTTGTTCGCCTTCGGGCTTGCCGATGCCATGCTTGCTGCGAGCTGTGACGTGAAAAATTCATTCCTGAAAACCTTGAATATCTCCGACTGCCGGTTTGATCACTCTCTTGCTCCGCGCGACCGCGTTGCGCGGAATCGCGGGGCCGACTTCGTCCACAGTGCCACGATTGGCCTGGAAGGAAATCCTGAATGGACGTAGCGTATTCGGTGAACAGCG
>CAZUMF010000285.1:0-6256 GCA_964621385.1 uncultured Desulfohalobiaceae bacterium | reverse complement strand
ACCAAGAAGATGCCGATTCTCTACCAACTGACCGACCTGTTTTATCTTTCCATGAGTCTGGTCATGGGGATTGTCTTCGGGGTGGTTGCCCTGGGCATAACCTGTATTTTTTCAATATATATTTTCAAAAACATCAAAGAATACGGTATTATGAAGTCAATGGGCGTCAGACCGGGAGAAATCGTTCTGCTCATATCGGCTGAAATTGTTCTGGTGAATCTCCTGGCTTTATTCCTGGGCAGTCTTCTGGGGGTTTTCAGTGTCCTGGTGGTTCAGAAAACCGGCGGAATCGACCTTTCTCACTGGACTTCGCACAATCAGTACTTTATCGTCTCCGGCCTTGTTCATCCCAGATTGACCGCCTATTCCCTGCTTTTCCCTCCGGGGCTGGCCCTGTTTTTCAGCTTTCTGGCCTCTGTCTGGCCCTGCATCATGATCATCAGGCAGCATACAGTAGATCTTCTAAGAACTCATGGCTAAAAATCAGATTCGCATCGAGAATATCACCAAAACATACGCTTCCGGACGGCGGCAGGTGCAGGCTTTGTCCAAAGTGTCCCTGGTCCTTCCCGCCGGCCGGAGGCTCATCCTGCTGGGAAAATCCGGATCGGGCAAGACCACGCTCTTGAACTGCCTGGCCGGTTTTGAACGGGTTGACCGAGGCCGCATCGAATGCTTCGGAACCGATTTCCAGGCGCTTTCCGCAAAAAAATTGTCAGTGTTTCATCGCAGGGACATGGGCTTTCTCTTTCAATCCGGGAATCTTTTGTCCAAATCGACTGTTTTTGAAAATATTGCCTTTCCGCTTCGTTTAAACGACTTTCACGGGAAACGTCTGAACCAAAGGGTTGCTGAACTTCTGGGCCATATCGGATTACCCGGGTTCGAAGCAGCCATGCCCTTTGAACTGTCCAGCGGTGAAGCCCAGCGAGTAGCTTTTGCCAGGGCCGTGGCCCATTCCCCTCGGCTGCTTCTTGCGGATGAACCCACGGCCAGTTTGGATTCGGAGACTGGTCAGAGTCTGGTCGAGCTGATGTCGCAGATCTGCAGAAAACAGGGCAGCACCATGATCATCGCCAGCCATGATCCGTCCATTATCAGATTTGCCGAGATTTCCCTGAAACTCAGGGATGGAAGAGTGGTGGACAGGGAGCTGCTGTCCTCTTTTGAAAAAGGAGAAGGAAATGCCGAGGCTTAGAAAATTATTGCTCGTGTTCCTGGGGATTGCACTTATCAGCGGCTGCGCGTATCAAGCCTATCTTGGCTTCCATGGAGCATCCATTCAGCGGCATCCGGAAGTCCATGCCGGAGTGAGCAGCGATTCCGAATGTCTTCAATGCCACAGTCCGGAGAATCCTTTGGGTCCCCCGACCCCCCACCCTGAGTTCACAGGCTGCCTTAAATGCCACAACGACGAAATTCTCCCTTGATCGAACTCCCTTATCCTCTTTTCATTTTCCGGCACGCCGGTGTTTGTAAAAGGCCTCCGGACTAGCTGAATTCAGGGCTGCAGAATATCGTGTCCGCAGCCCACGTTGACTGAATATCCGCCGACATACTGTTGACCGACATGAACATCGGCCTCGGCATCGACAGCTTTTCACCCTTGAATGACATCAGCATGTAACAAACAGTCAATTGTGCTCCCTGATCTCCATAAAGGGTATCTCGGCCAGTCCTCCCGGGCCTGCTCCAACCTGAACCCGGAGGAAAAGAAAAGAGCCGGATGCCCTTCGACGTCTTCCACCAGGGAATGGGAATATTTGGACATCAGTTCCTTAAGCTTTTTTTGGTCCTCTGAGGCGATCCAACGCACGGCAAAGACATCAACCGGCTCATAACCTGCCTGGACCCCATATTCCGCAGCAAGCCTTGCTGGAATTGACCGGAACAGATGCGTACAAAGGCAATCCGGTCCCGATGCTCGGGATTCATGTTGGCCTGAATCTTGAAGACCACCCCGGATAATTCCTGTTCTTCCGAAGAAACCGTTCTGGTTTGGGCTGATCGCTGCCCCGGGGCAGGCGCATACCTTACAAAAATGTCCAGAAGCTCCCGGACCCCGAAATTGTTGACGGCGCTGCCGAAAAAAACCGGGGTCTGTTTTCCCTGAAGATAGGACTCGAGCTCGAAAGGAAAGCCCGCGCCTTCCAGGAGTTCAACATCCTGACGCAAAGCTTCGGCCGCGGGCCCGCCCACCATCTGCTCCAGCCTCGAATCGGCAAGCTCGGTGAGCACAACTTTTTCACGAGGAAGGCTGGACTTGCTCTCCGCCGAATGGAAAAATCGGTCAAAACCCGATAGGTATCTTCGGAAAAATCCGGGTGTCCGGGAGATTGATCACACGCCCCTGGTAGGCGAATCGCATCACGGAAGAGGTCACGGAAATACTGCGTTCCTTTTCCACGTTCATCCAGTCCGATCTGGCATGGCGGGTGGTTTTTCCGGATTTCACCGCCCCGGCATTGTGGATGGCCCCGCCGAACAGGAGCAGTTTTTCGGTGAGGGTGGTTTTTCCCGCATCCGGATGGCTAAGGTTTGTCCACCCCCTCCGACATACATTGCGAGACCTGGAATTTGCAGCGGCTCGGATTGACTTGTGAACCCTGACACGTATGATGAGTAGAACAACTCCCGAATGAAAGGAAAAACATACCAAACAAGGAGGACAGTATGGCCAAAGCAGACGGACCGTTGCTGGATACCGGAGACCGGTTCCCAAGCCTGACAGTGGAGACAGTCGCCCACGGGCGGGTCCGGATAGATGAGCATTTCACCAGGGGCTACGGGGTGGTCCTGATCTACCGCGGCCACTGGTGACCGTTCTGCAGTCAGCAGTTGGCTGACTTCCAGCAGAGCATGGAGGACTTCAAGGCTGAAGACATGGGCCTGCTGGCCGGTTCTGTGGATGCCGAATCAGAGGCTTCCCAAACCGTCTCCGACCTGGGGCTGAGTTTTCCGGTGGCCTCTGGTCTGGACCTTGCGGCCATCGGACAAGCCCTTGGAGGCTTTTACCAGCCCGAGAAGGGCTATCTGCAGCCCTCAGGATTTGTCATCCGGCCGGACGGCACCCTTGAAGTGGCCGGCTACAGCTCCGGCCCGATCGGCCGACTCAAAGCAGCCAATGTCCTGGCCCTGGTCAGGTATTACAAGCAAAACAGGGATTGAGCCGGGTGACCCTGTGGATTTGTTCCAGGGCAAAACCGGCAAAAAACATGAATCTTCGCCAATGCAGGAGCGTATGCGCATGAAATTGATACATGTATCACTTGTGGCCCTGCTCATGTTCTCCTTTCCCGCCGTGCTCTCGGCCGCACCCAAAGCGGATTTGTGGGAATACTGGGAACAGCACGATCCTGATTCGTCCCTCCGTCTGGACCACAGCGTCTGGTCAGGGCTTCTCAAGGACAACATCACTCCGGGCCCTGAGGGGATCAACAGATTCGACTACCAGGGAATCACGGAGAAGGACCGTCGTCGACTGGACAGCTACATACAGGCTCTTGCCGGCACGCAGATCGGATCACTCTCCAGAGCATCCCAGAAGCCCTTCTGGATCAACCTCTACAATGCCCTGACGGTCCAAGTCGTTCTGGATCATTACCCGGTGGAGTCCATCAAGGACATCGATATTTCCCCCGGTTTTTTTGCTTCAGGACCCTGGGGCAAGAAGCTGGTGCGCGTCGAGGACAAGGAACTCAGCCTGAACGATATCGAGCACCGCATTCTCCGGCCTGTCTGGAAGGACCCCAGGATCCACTACGGCGTCAACTGCGCCTCCCTGGGCTGTCCCAACCTCCAGACCGAGGCCTATACACCCCAGAACATCGAGACCCTTCTGGACAAAGGGGCCAGAGCCTACGTCAATCACCCCAGAGGCGTGGACATCGATGGCGGCGACCTGGTGGTCTCCTCGATCTACACCTGGTTTCAGGAGGATTTCGGGGGCAGTGACACCGGTGTGATCGAACATCTCATGCACTACGCCGAACCCGAGCTCAAGAACAAACTGCAGGGCTTCGATGCCATAGATGATGATCACTACGACTGGTCCCTTAATGAAACACCCTGACATTATTTTAGGTTGTTAAGCTTAAGCAAAACGCTAGTATGAAGTCTGCACTTACCCCTGCATCGCTTCAGGCGGCTTCAGTTTGTATTGATGATAGTCCCGGCAGAAGGCCTCATCCCCCCGGATGTAGGCTTCATGGCTCTTTGTGATGATTTCGAAGGCTTCCGAGCAGGAACTCGCGCAGTACACCAGATCCAGATCCCGGGCATCGATGTAGCGCCCTGTCAACAGGGGATCCTGAATCCAGGCGAGCAATCCCTGCCACATGTCTCCCAGCAGGATGATCGGTTTGGAATGGATGTGCCTGACCTGCGCCAGTTGCCAGGTATAGAACAGCTCCAGCACGGTCCCGATCCCTCCCGGCGCCACGACAAAGGCATTGGACAGGACGATGAAGTGGTCCAGGCGGTCGGAAAAATGCTCGAACTCGGCCTTGATGTCCAGGTGGGCGGCATCAGCCTGCTCCCTGGGCAGCCAGATATTGAGCCCGATGGAATGCTGGCGGCCGTCTTTTCTGGCCTGGTTGTACCCGCGGCTGGCCGCATCCATGAGCCCGGGCCCGCCGCCGGTGACCAGGTCCATGCCGGCCGCAGCCACCATCCCAGCCAGGGTCTGGACCAGGGAATAGGCCGCATCATTGGGTTCGGTCCGGGCCGATCCGAATATGGCGACGCGAAAATGGTCTTCATTAAACTCCTGCTGCAAGACGGACATAGAGGGTCTCCTGCTTGGTTTGGCTTTGGATGTCTTGATTTTGGTCGCAAGTCTCATTGCTTCCTTACATGTTCCTTCTCCTGAAATCAAGGTATTCAGATTCTTGGAGATTGCAGTAATCCGTTGAATCGAGGCTTGCACTGGCTTGCAAATGAATCTGAATCATCTTATACAGTGACGGCGAGGATAGAATGAGGACTGGAACTGCGAGGAAACAGGGCGCGGATACCCTATGAAGCTTGCACTCAGCCGCATCCACAAGCACTTCAAAGGCACAACCGTACTCGAGGATATCAGCTTTGAGGTCGGGTCCGAGGAGCTCGTCTCCATCATTGGGCCCTCCGGGGTGGGCAAAACCACCCTGCTGAAGATCATTGCCCAACTGGAGCGGCCCACCAGCGGAGAGGTCGTCTTTCCCCAGGCTCCCTCCAGGAAGCACCCCGTGATTCTGGTCTTTCAGGATTATGTCCTGTTCCCGGGCATGAACGTCCGGGAGAACATCGGCTTCGGCCTCAAATCGCGGCGGATCAAGAAATCGGAGATCCGGGATCGCGTTGAACAGATGCTCGAGTTTTTTCGCCTTAAGGAGCAGAGCGAGCAGTTCCCGGCCCGGCTCTCGGCCGGACAGAAGCAGCGCGTGGCCATCGCCAGGGCCATGATCGTCAATCCGGCGGTGCTGCTCCTGGACGAACCCTTTGCCAATCTGGACCGCAACCTGAAAATGGAGACCGCCCGTTTTATCCGGAAGACCCAGAAAGCCTTCGGCATCCCCACCATCAGCGTGACCCACGATCTGGAAGAGGCCTTTGCCATGTCGGACCGCATCGGCATTCTCCTGGACGGCAGGCTCGAGCAGTTTAACACCCCCAGGGCAATCTATTTCCAGCCCGATTCCTACGATGTGGCCCGGTTCCTCGGCCCGGTGAACGTCATTCCCAGACACCTGTATCACCTGTTCGGGATCAACGGCGACCGGGGACATCTGGACCGGATCCTGGCCAGACCGGAGAATCTGAACCTTGAATCCTGTAAAAACGGGGGCGGCCGGATACAGGAGGTGACCTTTGCCGGGCATTACATTGCCTACACCGTCTCTCTGCAGGACATGACGTTCACGGTGTACAGCCATCATGCCTGCTTCAGCCCGGGGCAGGCGGTCGCCCTGACCATCAAGTCGTTTGAAGAGGAGGCATCATGCTGAAATCCGTTTTAACCGCTTGCGTTTGCCTGGCGGCTCTTGCGGCATCGCCCATCCTGCTGCAGGCCGCTGAAGGACAGCTCCTGGAGGCGTCCTTTGAGAGCATCGAAAAAAAGGCCAGGGGCAGCGAGGTGCGCTGGTACATGTTCGGGGGCTGGGCCCATGTCAACGCCTGGGTGGACGGCTACGTGGCAAAAGAGATGAAAATGCGCCATGATATCGACCTGGTGCGGGTACCCATGGATGCCGGCGTATTTATCAACAAGCTGCTC
>CAZUMF010000284.1:0-6286 GCA_964621385.1 uncultured Desulfohalobiaceae bacterium | reverse complement strand
TCGACCGTGAGCTCGGTCCACTCTATGATCGTTTGTTCGACAACCGCCAAAAAGCTGATTATGCCGACATGGTCAGATTTTCCAAGGTAGAAGTTGCTCCATGGCTGGAAGAAACTTCAGCTTTTCTGCACTCCCTTGCCGCTATTATCCGCAAAGAAATGGGTGATTGAACCGGGACTCCCCAGTTCAACCTTTATTCTTTAACCAAAGCTGGCTACGCCCCAACCCAAATGTGTGAATCCAAAATAATTGCAGTCCTTGTGAAAGAAATTGGAAATTGGCAAAAATGAAAGCAGAAAAGCAGAGCATTCTATACAGCCTCATCGAATTTCAAATTTCAAATTTCGAACCGATTCGTATCAACATTTTTTGTTTTCTATGATGAGATTTTAGCAAAAAACATTTGAGCCGGTGCACAAGAAACAACTTTTGACCTATCTCCGCCAGGCTGAAAACGACATTGGTCTGTTGATCAACTTCAACGTCGCCCTGCTCAAAGACGGCATTCACCGCCTGGTCAGGAAAACCCAAGAATGATTCCGCAGATGCCCCGCACCCGCTTCGCTTGAGTATAAGAGGACACATAGAGCAGTTGGATTTATGGGCACTTTTGCCCGGCGGGAGGAAGAACGCCCGGCCAAAAACCGCATCGCCTCTCAGGCTGCGCTCATCGGGATTGAGCTTCCGTCTTCGCTCAGGAGCTTCCGGCTTCGCAAAGAAGCTTCCGACTTCGCTATAAAGCTACGCCGTGACGAGACGCCGAGACAAGCCGCCGCGGCGAGCCGGCGAACATCAAGAATAGTTGCCCCTTGGGCGGAGCCCTTTTGGCCGTGTCCTGCCTTTCTCCGACACGGCCAAAAAGAAACTCTCTTCTCCCTCTCCTCCTCTGTGTCCTCCCAAACTCAAGCGAATCTTCAGCTTGTCTCGTCGAAGCTGGCAAGCGAAGACGGAAGCGGGCGCGAAAAAACATTTTCACTTCAGCGCCTCAAATCTCTAGCAAAATATCTCCGGATGAGGACCTGATAGCTCGTCAGCAAGAATAACAATAATAACGATATTTTTTCATGTCCCTCATCACAAACATAACGGATAAGGTTCTGGAATGTTTACCAGAGCTCCAGGCTGCGTATCTATTTGGAAGCTATGCAAACAATGATGCCCACCCTGGAAGTGATGTGGATATTGCCGTTCTCTTGCCTCCGGCATTCGCCAGACAAATGCAGTCTATTACGCTGTTTCAGGCTCGTTGTGATTTGGAAAAGGCTGTGCACAATAATGTGGATTTAATCAATCTCCGCAGGGTCAATACCATATTGCAAAAAGAGGTCATCACCTATGGTAAAAGATTTTTGTGTCACGATGTATACGCCGCCGAAGAGTTTGAAATGCTTGTTTTCTCTGCCTATCAAAAGCTCAGCCAAGAACGCTCCGCTATCATTGAGTCAATCCTTCAAAACGGCAGAGTGTTGGCGACATGAACGATATTGTACTGAATAAAACAGAAAGCATTGAGCGCTGCCTGAAGCAAATCCGCAGCTACTATCATATGCCTTCGCAGCTTCCCTTTGAAGAAGATTTCTTACGACAAGACGCCATCGCCATCAATATGCAGCGGGCCTGTGAGCAGGCTATCGATCTGGCCAACTATACCATCAAGGTTCAAAAAATCGGTTTACCAAAGGAAAGCAGAGACAGTTTCCTGCTACTTGCCCAACATAAAATCATAACGGAAGAACTTGCTGATAAACTCTGCAGAATGATCGGCTTTCGAAACACCCTTGTGCATGAGTACCAGCGCCTTGACATTCAGTTGATGATCGACATCATTGAAAATCATCTTGATGATCTTTTGCTTTTCACCTCTTCCATTATGCATTTTTTTGGTTCATTGGAAGAATAACTAAGCGATTTTTTTTACAAATCCTTTTGCCCGGCGGAACTTCTTCCTTCTCTTTTCCGGAAATCCACGCCATCTGCACCAACTGTACAAACCGAACAAACTGCACGAACCGAATAAACCAAACCAACCGAATCCCTATGTGCGGCATCGTCGGCCTGGCCTCTTTAAACAAACCCCCCTTCCCCCTGGACAAGGCCATGGCTGCGCTCAAACACCGCGGGCCGGACGATTCCGGCTCCTATACCGACGATACCGTCAGCCTGGGCCAGACCCGCCTGAGCATCATCGATCTGGCCGGCGGGCGCCAGCCCATGTTCAACGAAGACGGGTCCAAATGCATCATCTTCAACGGCGAGATCTACAACTTCCAGGCCTTGCGAAGAGAACTCGAACAGCAAGGCCATCGCTTTCAGACCAGAAGCGATACCGAGACCATCCTGCACAGCTATGAACAGTGGGGGCCGGACTGCCTGCAGCGCCTGCAGGGCATGTTCGCCTTGGCCATCTGGGACAAGAAAAGCAAAAGCCTCTTCCTGGCCAGAGACCGACTGGGCATCAAGCCGCTCGTTTATGCCGAACATCAGGGATCGTTCTATTTTGCCTCGGAGATGAAGGCCATCCTGGCTGATTCCCAATTTCCCCGGGAAATGAACGAGTCCGCCCTGGCTGCCTACTTCAGCCTGTCTTACATCCCGGCCCCCCAGACCATTTACAATCAGATCAGCAAGCTGCTGCCCGGGCACTATCTCATCTGGCAGGACGGCCAAATTAACATCCAGCAATACTGGGACCTGCGCTTTGAGCCGGACCACAGCCTGTCCGAAGCCGACTGCCTGCAGACCATTGGAGAGCTCCTGGAAGACGGCGTCAAACAGCGGCTCATGAGCGAAGTCCCCCTGGGGGCCTTTTTGAGCGGGGGGATTGATTCCGGGGCCGTGGTCGCCCTCATGAGCGGTGTGATGGATGATCCGGTCACGACCTTCTGCATGGGCTTCGGCGGACAGACCGGGGGGTATCTGGACGAGCGGGGCTATGCCCGCATGGTGGCCGAGCGATATCAAACTGATCATCAGGAGTTTGAGGTCAAGCCCGAATTCGAGGGGCTCATGGACACCCTAGTCCAGGCCTTTGACGAGCCCTTTGCCGACGACTCCACCATCCCCTCCTATTTTGTCTGCAAGCTGGCCCGGGAGAAGGTCACTGTGGCCCTGTCCGGCCTGGGAGGGGATGAGGACTTTGCCGGGTACGAGCGCTATCTGGGCCTGCGCCTGCGCGGACTGTACAAGCGGTTGGTTCCCAGCGGCCTGAACGCAATTCTCAACAAGCTCACCCAGTCTTTGCCGGAGCGGGCCGACGGCCACTACACCATCAATCACTTGAAGCGCTTCACCCGTTCTGCTGCAGCCGAACCCGACGCTGCCTATGCCGGATTTCTGTCCATACTCCGGCCGGATCTTCAGAAGCGACTGTTTTCAGATACCAGTTCCATCTCCGATAGATTGTCTGCGTGCAAGGATCATCTTTCATCGTTCTTCAACTCCAGCCGGGTCACAAACGGCTCCGACTCCCTCAACAGAGGCCTCTACACCGACTTCAAGACCTATCTGCCGGAGGATATCCTGGCGGTCACGGACCGCATGAGCATGCAGCATTCCCTGGAAGTTCGGGTCCCCTTTCTCGATCACCGGCTGGTGGAGTTCTGCGCCACCATCCCGCCCGGGATGAAGCTGAAACGGCTCAAAAAAAAAGCCCTGCTCAAGAAATGGGCCAAAGCGCATCTTCCCCAAGAGGTCATCCAGCATCGCAAGCAGGGTTTTGTCGGCCCCATGACCCAATGGCTCAAGACCGACCTCAAGCCCATGACCGAGACCATTCTTTCTCCCAAAAACCTCCAACAGCACGGCCTTTTCAATGAAGCAACCGTCCGGCAAATCCTGGATCAACACGCCTCAGGCCGGGAGAACCACGACACCCTGATCTGGGCTCTGGTCATGTTCCAGCGCTGGTTCGAGCTCTATATGCAATAAAAAAACTGACTGCCCGCGAATCACGCTAATAAACGCGAATGAAAAGAGCTCATTTTTTCATTTGCCGGGAACCCGTCTTCGCTGAAAGCTTCCGTCTTCACTTGACAGTTTCCGTCTCCGCCCAGATGCTTCCGGCTTCGCAAAGAAGCTTCCGACTTCGCTATAAAGCTACGCCGAGACAAGCCGCCGCGACAAGTCGCCGAGACAAGTCGCCGTGGCACGGAAGAACCCGGCAGATGAAAGCGTCATCGCCGTGCCAGGCTTCGCTTTCAGCAGTCTCTGTGACTTCGTGTCTCTGAATAATGCGATGAGCATTGAAGACATCATTCACAGCCCTGAAGGGCGTACTCTGGAATTTAAGCAGGAAATTCCCAAAAAATTGGAGAACATATTACGCACAGTTGTTCTTATATTCGGGTTGGCTCAACAAACAGGGTTGTTGACGCATGGATTCTGGCTGATTTACGCCGGCAAGCCCATAACCGCAGTCTGGATGAAGAGGTGGAATCCCGATTCGGATGTGAGGTCTTCTCCCAACAGGCTTTGTCCAGATATATGCATTGGCGTGGACTGAAGCAGCAGGCTGATGTGACCTATCTGATAAAAGAAAAGCTGGCAGTCCGCTATAATGGAAGCTGTCATCCTCCTGTTGGCGGACTCCTGCTCTTTTGTCATTTTCTCCCTGAACCCTATGAATATGCCGGATTTGTCGTGGCCGTCTATCGTGGACAGAGCAGATCAGGCCTTATTCATTCGCAATCCATTACCTGCGGTCTCCTGGATATGCCCCAGATGGTCATAGAGGCTGTGGGTGCCTACCTTGGAAATCAAGTTGAAATACACAGCCTTCGCAGGGATGAGGACTTGGACATCCCTGTTGTTGCCTTGCGGGAATCCATTAGATATCCATCAGAATACGGCTCTGAAGAGGTTGAACAAGCTGATTGAATTGAATTTCGTGACCAAGGAAGGCCGGGGAAGTGATGTGAAGTATTCACTTGTGAAGTGAGCTTGTGAGGCCGGGTGTGAAGCACCAAAACTCCTCTGCCCTATGCTCCATGCTCTCTGCTCTATGCCCAGGCCCCATGCTCTCTACCTCTTCACCGCGAGCGGCTCCAAGCCGCCCTCTGTGCCGCCTTCGGCACCCGCGCCAAACATTTTTCTTCTTCGGCAAAGGCGATTTTTAGACAAGGAATCCTCGTGTTGACATTGACCAGTCATTTGACTATAGTCATGCTCATGGTCAATTTATGCAATGCAGTGTCGAGGAGGGACCTATGCACACCATTCAAGCATCGGAATTCAAAGCCAAATGCTTGGCTTTGATGGACAAAGTAGCCAAGACAGGTGAAACATTGGTTGTCACCAAAAACGGCCATCCCATAGCAGAACTGGGGCCTTATAGTGGTGGACGGGCCGGCAGTCCCTTTGGCCTGCACCGAACGCTCAGAATTACCGGCGACATTCTTTCCCCCCTTGCCATAGATGACTGGAAAGTGCTTGAATGATAATTCTGGATACGCACACATTGCTTTGGATGGACCGGGATGATGAGGCCCTGGGACGACAATCCCGCAGGCTAATCGAGCAAGCCTGGAAAACAGGGACTGTGGCCGTCAGTGCGATCAGTTTCTGGGAATCGGCCCTGCTTGCCCAACATGGCCGTATCAAATTACCGGTTGCTGTAGAGACCTGGCGGATCGATTTGCTTCAGGCAGGCATTCAAGAAATTGCCCTGAATGGACATATTGCCTTGCTGGCTTGTTCTCTTGACTATGAGCCCCGAGACCCAGCGGATCGTTTCATCTTGGCTTCTGCCTTGCATCATAATGCTCTGCTGATCACTGCAGACAGACAGATCCTCAACTGGCAATCTGAGTTGGAAAGGCATAATGCCAAAGCCTGAAATGGAATGCCCGGCAGTATACCAGCTCGAAAACTCTCTGCTCTATGCTCCATGCTCTCTGCTCTATGCCCAGGCCCCATGCTCTATGCCCTATGCTCTCTGCCTCTTCACCGCGTGCGGTTCTGAGCCGCCCTCTTGTGCCGCCTTCGGCGCCCGCGCTGAGCAATATTGAGGAATGAAGGCTACACAAATGAAATATTACACAGCTGTCATAGAAAAATGTCCTGCAACCGGCATGTATGTCGGTTTTGTCCCTGGCTTTCCCGGAAGCACCTGCAAAAAGACGTACGTAAACGATTTGAGTGACTCAATATTCTTATAATCTTATGGATTTACTGACCTCTGACCTCTGGCGGCTGCAAAAGGATTTTTTGCAGCCGTATCTTACGTAGTACATTGTGTGTTTTCGGCAAGCCTGCGTGAAAAAGAAAATTTCTTGGCGTATGCTGTCTT
>CAZUMF010000283.1:0-6326 GCA_964621385.1 uncultured Desulfohalobiaceae bacterium | reverse complement strand
TAGTTACTGGGCTGGACCTTTACGCAGCATGTTCTTAACTTAACACTCTTCAGGTATCATCGAGCGATCGCAAATCCTGTAAGTGGGCTCTGTCACCCCAGGTTTCGAGCCGCCATTCATGACCGGTGATCGAAAAACTGTTCAGCGCGGTGTTGAAGAGCGAGAACCTGCGCGATGCATGCCAATCGAGCCCCAGGGCGTAGTGAAACAGACAGTTGAGCACTCCGCCATGGGCAACCACCAGAACCCGTTCCCCGGGGTGCCAGGCGGTCAAGTCATGGATGCAGGCCACGCAACGCTCGGCGAGTTCTCGCCTGCTTTCTCCGCCAAGGAGATCGTAATCAAAACCCTTTGCGTCCAGCAGGGGCGATTTCACAGGATACTGCTCCCGAAATTCATGTTTTGTCAGGCCCTGAATCAGTCCGAGATGCTGCTCGCGCAACCGGCTGTCAGTGTTCAGCTCAAGGCCGAGGGCAGCCCCTAGGATCGCACTTGTCTGAATGGCCCTGCCGAGATCACTGCTGTACAGGGCCTGAATGCCCCGTCCATGCAGACTGCCGGCGAGGAGGTGCGCCTGTTTGATGCCGATTTCCGTGAGCACGCTGTCACGATGACCCTGCTGCCGGCCGGCCACATTCCACTCTGTTTCACCATGTCGAACGACATACACAAGGGTTGTCTCCCGGACGGATCTCGACCGGCCGTCATCGGCATTTTTCATTATCTCAACCATACGCCCTCTCAGCGTACCACCTCGGTCCCGGTCCCGGCCCGGGTGAACAGCTCCAGGAGCAGGGAGTTCTCCTGCCGGCCGTCGATGATGTGCGCCTTCTGGACCCCGGCTTCGAGGGCCTCCAGACAACACTTCAACTTGGGGATCATCCCGCCCTTGGCCTTACCGGTCTCGATGAATTCCATGGCCTCCTTCCGGTCCAAGCTGGAGATCAAGGTGTCGTCGACCAGCACCCCGGGCACGTCGGTCAGCAGGATGAGGCGCTTGGCCTGCAAGGCTTCGGCCACGGCCCCGGCCACGCTGTCGGCGTTGATGTTGTAGGTCTCGCCCTGTTCATCCACCCCCACCGGGGCGATGACCGGGATAAAGCCATCAGCCGTCAAGCTCTCGATGACCCTGGTGTGAATCGTGTGGACCTCGCCCACCTTTCCCAGATCGATGATTTCCGGAGGAGCGTCCTGCCTGGAAACAACCATCTCCAGTTGCCTGGCCTGAATGAGCCCGCCGTCCTTGCCTGACAGCCCCACGGCCCGTCCGCCGTTGCAATTGATGGAATTCACGATCTCCTTGTTCACCCGGCCCACCAGGACCATCTCCACCACATCCATGGTGGCCTGGTCCGTGACCCGCAGGCCTTCCCGGAAAGTGGAGCCGATGTTCAGCCGCTCTAAAAGCCGGCCGATCTGGGGCCCGCCACCGTGGACAATGACCGGATTGACCCCGATATACTTGAGCAGAACCACATTCAGGGCGAACCCTTTCTTGAGCTTCTCGTCCTGCATGGCATGCCCCCCGTATTTGATGACCAGGGTCTGCCCGTAAAACTCCCGGATATACGGCAGCGACTCCAAGAGGAGATTGGCCTTGAGCACTTCGTGTTCCATACTGATCCGCCTTATACTGATCCGCCTTATACTGATCCGCCTTGCCTTTCTTCAAAATAATTTGACAAACGAGCAATCGTCTGTGTTCATACTACGCAGAGCGGATCAGTATCGATTTATTTCATTTTTACTGCCATGTACGACTGAGCTGTTGTGCTGTTCATTTTGAAATCCCTCTGCCCTCTGCCCTCTGCCCTCTGCCCTATGCCCTATTCCTCCTTCAGTTCCCGCTGCATGAGTTCGTACACAGCCTCATCCGGCCTTTTCCCGGCAAACAGCGTTGCAGCGACCTGGTCGCTGATGGGGGTGTCCACCCCCAGGTGCCGCGCCAGACGGCAAACCGCATCCGCAGTCTTCACCCCTTCAGCCACCATCTGCATCCCCTCCAGTATCTGGTCCAGGGATTCGCCCCGGCCAATGCGCAGCCCGACCTGCCGATTGCGGCTCAGGTCTCCAGTGCAGGTCAAGACCAGATCCCCCAGGCCGGACAGGCCCATAAAGGTCCGTTCCCTGGCCCCCAGACTGAGGCCCAGCTTGGAAATTTCCGCCAGGCCCCGGGTGATCAGGGCCGCCCTTGCGTCGGCGCCAAAGCTGAGGCCGTCGGAGATGCCCACGGCAATAGCCATGACATTCTTGAGCGCCCCGCCCAGCTCGACCCCTTGATAGTCCGGATTGAAATACACGCGAAAGCTTGCGGTGGACAAAACCTCCTGCAGGCGAGCGCCTGTGGCCCGGTCCGCACACCCCAGGGCCACGGCTGTGGGAAGCCCCCGGCTGACCTCTTTGGCGAATGAAGGACCGGAGAGCACGGCATACGCCGGGTTCAGAGTCCTCAGCTCATCCTGGACCACCTCGGACATCAGTTTCAGCCCTTCCTGTTCAATGCCCTTGCTCGCGCAGACCACCAGCGGCCTGACCGGCAGGAACTCCAGGACTTGTCGAAGGATGCTCCGAAAATACTGGCAGGGGACCACACAGAGAAACAATTCAGCGTCCCTGCAGACAGAGCGGAGCTCGCTCCAGCACTGAAGCCCGGGGGCCAGGGCGATGCCAGGCAGGAACCAGGTGTTTTCCCCTTTTTTCCGGATTTCTTCAGCCAGAGCCGCTTCCCGGACCCAGAGCCGGGTGGCATGACCCTTGCCAGCCAGGAGATTGGCCAGCGTCGTTCCCCAGGCACCGCCGCCAATGACCGCTATGTTCATGCTGTCTCCTTTTGATCAAAGCCCAGATCGCCCAGCCTTCATCCAGTACTAAGTGCGCCTCGAAATGTTTGACTGAGCCATATTTCCGCAGTATAGAGCTTGGGCACAATTTGTTTGGGTATGGCCGTTCTCACTTCTTGATTTTCTAGCATTCAGCAATAGTCTATCTTCACTCTTCACACTTCAATTGCAAAGCTGGCTTCGCGAGCAACCCAAAGGTTCCAGTTTTACTTCGAAATTTGAAATTCGAAATTAGAAATTGGCAAGAAAAGAATGCAGAAAAGCAGAGTGTTCTATTACGCCTCATCAAATTTCCAGTTTCTTCAAGCTGTGCAATTAGCTTTTAGCCTTTAGCCATTAGCAAGAATTTAAGAGGAGTAAGAGTATCTTAAAGAACATAAGCATTCAATTTTACAGGTTGTTTTATTTTGATTCCGTGCTAACTGCTAATTGCTAACGGCTAACCGCACAGGTCACATTTTCTTGTGTTCTATGACAGAGATGAGCCGATGAGTCTACAGAGCGCTGTGAACAGCTTCAACATCCATCGCTTTCTCTGCATACTCCGGGCAGCGTACCGGCAGAGCAAGGCCCCGGTGATCAGCTTTGCCGCCGCCCAGGGCAGCAGCCCCTATGAAATCCTGATCTCGACCCTCCTGTCCCTGCGCACCAAGGACGAGGTCACCGCCGCCGCCTCAGCCCGTCTCTTTGAACGGGCCACAACCCCGGAGACCATGCTGCAGCTTGAACAAAAAACAATCGCGCGCTTGATCTACCCGGTGGGCTTTTATCAGAGCAAAGCCGCTCGCCTTTTAGAACTCAGCCGCATGCTTCTCGAAACATACCAGGGCCGGGTTCCGGACAGCCTGGAGGAGCTGCTCAAGCTGCCCGGGGTTGGACGCAAAACCGCCAACCTTGTTCTCATCGAGGGTTTCCACAAACAGGCCATGTGCGTGGATACCCATGTGCACCGGATCAGCAACCGCATCGGATTCGTGGCCACCACCACTCCCGAAACCACGGAATATGCGCTGCGCGGCAAGCTGGACCGCTGCTACTGGATGGAATACAACAAGCTCCTGGTGGCCTTTGGCCAGACCGTCTGCAAGCCGGTTTCCCCGTTGTGCAGCTCCTGTCCGGCGATGGATATGTGCCCCCGCATCGGCGTGGCAGCATCGCGTTGATCCGGAAGAGGCCTGTCTTTAGCGTGCAAACGTCCGATTCACGTTCTTTTCCATGACCGCCACCCCTGAATTCACAATCTCCAGTTCACCAAGATGTCCAAGCAGACGGATAATGGTGGGCATCTTTTCCGGGGTTTCGCTGAAGGTCAGCACGATTCGATCCTGGTCATAGCGAAGAATCTTCCCTTGAAAGCGATCGGAAATTTTCAGGATTTCTGCATAATTCTCCCGGGTACAGGTCATCCTGATCAAACTCATTTCGTATTCAATAAACTCGGTGGTCAGAGAGGCCTTGACCTCGATGATATTGATCAGCTTATTCACGTGCTTGACAATCTTTTCCAGCTCATTCGGGGTAGCCAGGCACTTGATGATCACCCGATAGACATGATGATCCTCACTGCTCGCTCCGATCAAGGAGGTGATGTTCACCCCGATGCGGCTGAACAGGTTGCTGATGTGCGAGGTCACGCCAGGGACATTCTCGCAGTAAATGAGCAGGGTGAACTCCTGCGCTTCTTCCATCAGATTCTCGTCATAAGAATACACTGTCATCGCGTCATCCTTGCTGCTGTTGAGCGTTATTCTCGTTTTCACTTTCCTGGTTCAGCCTCGTAAGATAGAGCAAAAGGGGTTGCAACACGGCTCCAAGTCCGGGGTACAGGATCCCGGTTCCCGTCCCCAGGAAAATGACCGTCAACAACAGGCGTCTTTGAAATGGGACATGTGACGATCATGCCCTGACCTGTATGAAGCGTCAAGGATACAGGATACGACCTGACCCGGCAGGGCAATTCCAGATGCACTGGCTGTGGGGCAAAGAGGGCAGTGGTTTGACTTTCATTCGTATTCCCCTATCCTGTGATCAGGGATGGAGCGCAAGCCAGAGGGCAGAAGGCCTCTTCAACCCGGCAACGTCCCTGCCGGCTGAACAATCTGATTTAGATGAGCCACGCTCTGCAACCTTTTACACCCGAAACCGAGCCCGCACAGGAGGTCCCATGCAATACCTTGTCTGTTTCGACGGATCGCAGGTGGCCAGAGACTGCTTGAAATGGAGCATCAAACACGCCAACGCCGCGGAGGACCACATCTGCATCGTGCATTCCATGCTGGGCGGCCCCAATATGCCCCGTCGGGATTTTGAAACGGCCGAGCGGAACCTCAAGCAGGCGAGACAACAGGTGGAAAAGGCCGGCATCCCCTGCGAGGCGGACCTCTCGGTCCGCGGCATGGAGGCAGGGGAAGACATCGTGCGCTATGCCAGGGAAAAGGATATCGATGAGATCGTCATCGGGGTCAAGCGGCGTTCCAAGGTCGGCAAGATGTTTTTCGGCTCCACGGCTCAGTTCGTCATCCTGGAGGCCCACTGTCCGGTATTGACCCTGAAGTAGAGGGACGAGTTCACACTGCTGCATTCGGCATGAATCTGGTGCGGCGGGCCCTTTTCGCGGCCTGATCAGGGCCTGTGGCAAGACTATTCAGAGAAAAATTTCACCACCGCCAGGACAAAGACAAAGAACCCGCTCAGAAAAAACAATAGAGAGATTCGTCGAGGTCACAAAAACCACAAGCGGATGGTTCCACATACCTGCCTCCTTGGAGAGTAGGCCCTTGTGTACATGGGAACGTCCCCGGCGTCAAGGCCTTTTCACAACCCGTAGCCCGCTTTGGAGTATGGTCATGGCTTTTCGGTCGTGAGCTTCTCCCCAATCTCTGATGCCACCTTTTCCGCGGACAAAAACATCCCGCCGAAGACCGGTCCCATCCGGTAGGAGCCCATGGCCGCGTTGGCCGCCATGCCGGCAACATAGACTCCCGGAAAAATCTCCCCTGAATTGTTCAGGGTATCGGTTTCCGCCCGCTCGGCCCACATGGACTGTTCGCCTTCCACCCCGCCCGACGGTGTGTTCAGGCGGACGTCATTCTTGCGGACCAGGGTCTGGAGCACCTCCAAAGGATGCCCGGTGGCCTCGATGACGAACCGCGACTTGATGACCAGCGGATCGATATGCAGACCCGCCGCCTCCACCGGACTGGAGTTGATGACCAGTCCGGTCACCCGCTTTTGGCCGTCCTCTTCCCGGAGCATGAGGTCTTCCACCGTGATGCAGTTGAAGACCTTGACTCCGCTGACAACGGCCTTGGCCGCCAGGACCGTGGTCGCGGCCACGGCATCGGCCGTGAAATACCCCGGTTGAAATTCCTTGAGCGGAACCCCGGCGGCTTCCAGGATATGCTTGCTCTCCGACTGGGCCACGGTGGTGTTCCAGGTCATGCCGCCCCCCCAGGGGCCGCCGCCAATGGGCAGTTTCCGTTCAAA
>CAZUMF010000282.1:0-6347 GCA_964621385.1 uncultured Desulfohalobiaceae bacterium | reverse complement strand
GATAGCAGTCTCTGTTTGGTCTAAACTGAACGTATCCGGGATGTTACAGCAGTTGCCCGGTCCTGTGAGCCTCCGCTCATCCTTGTCCCAGCTGACTTGAATCCACTGGGAGTCTTGGTTGCTTGCTCCGGATGGAGGCTGCTGGGGTTGGTTGGCCCAACCCTTGCGCAAGAGGCAGGAATTGTAAGCTTTCTGGTAAAGCTCAAAATTGATTTTTTTCCCGCTCAGTGAACGATCCCTGGCTGCTTGTTCAGCGATCTGTTCGCACTCGCGGTGGTCCAGGGCAAAATCCGAAGGTTTTTTTTGGGGGTGGTACCATTCCTTCGAGTTCAGACAAGCACTGACAAAACCCATCAGGATGAAAAGGATCAGCAAGAGGGGAACAGATGTTTGCCTGGGCTTCTTTTTTTTGAAAAGACAGAGTTTGCTTCTTGACATCGCTACAACGCTCCTTTATAAAATAATTATCGGCAGTGATTGTGAAAAATCATATATGAAAACAAGGTGACTAGCAAGGAGGAAGAATGCGTACCCTAATCATCACTATCCTGATCCTTTCCATGATGAGCGTCGGAGCACCTGCAATAATGGCCCAGTCCGAGGGCGTTGAGCAGAATGCGACCAATGCAACGACGACCGGTGCAGCTGCCGGTGCCGCCGGTACCGCCGGAGGCGCGGCGGCGGTCGGCGGTGTTTCCGCCGGAGTGGCTGCAGGCATCGCAGCCGGCGCAGCGGCCTTAGCTGCCGGTATTGCAGCTGCAGCAGGTGATGGTGGTGGTGGTGACGAGACCACCACGACGCATCACCATGATGGTACAACCACCACGCACCATCACTAAACTCCTTCGCTTTGGTTGGATACGTCCCGGCTTTGATCCAGTCAAAGGCGGGGCGTGATACTTCTGGAAATACATGAGAGCAGGGGGCTGCATACCTGATGGGGAGTAATACGTTCCATGAATGTCAGGAACTGAGGGCTGTATAGCATCGTTTTGTTCGTAGTCATTCTCCCTGTTGCGCTTCTAGTAGTGATCCAAATATAGCCTTTAAGAAAAAGTTTTTGGATTTATGCCAGATAACCAGCTCTTATTCTTTGTCTTAACAATCGAAAATCCAAAATCCAAAATCTAAAATTCTATAGGCCGTTGGTGCAGGAAGCCTCCGACTAAAATCCGAGGTCAGCCCCGAATTTACCCCCAAATTACCTCGAATTTACCCGAATACGCAGCGCAAAACGCGCCGCTAGGAAAGAGCTGGGTGAGTTTCCGTCCGAACTACATGTCACGCAGGTTGAATCGTTGAAGAAGCCCATCCAAACACGCAGGCATCCCCGACCCTTGACTTTGCAGTTGAGCTTTTTGTTGTCCCCGGGCTGGGTGCTCCTGTGTTTCCTTCTTATTGTCTGCTCCGGGGGGCGGCTCCAGGCTGCAGAGAACGACAACACCGCCTTTGCGTCCGTCCAGGGGTATACCGGCCTCTGGGACATGCCTACGGCCAGGGTTTTGCCTGACTGGAGTCTGCGCCTCGGGTACGGGAATGCCGGGCCTTATTCTTACTACGGCGGCTCCTTGGGCCTCTTCAATCGCTTGGAATTCACCGGCCGGGTTACTGGGATCGATTCCGTGCCCCAGCCCTTTGGCGGGAGGGAATATGGGGATTACAAGGACCGTTCCGTGGGAGCCAAGCTGGTGCTTCTACCGGAGGGAAACATGTGGCCCCAGGTGGCTGTGGGAGCCTACGATGCCTATGGGACGGCTCATTTTGCCCAGCGCTATCTCGTGGCTTCCAAGAAATTGTTTCCTGGTCTGGATCTGAGCCTGGGACTGGGGCAGGGGATTCTGGGTGGCGAGACGGTCGAATCCCAGGGAACCGATTCATTGTTTTCGGATTTTCTCCTTTCAAGTCCGGACAGGCCGACCAAGCTCTTCGGCGGGATCGACTATCGTCCCATCCCGGATTTGAGCCTCGCCCTGGAGTACTCCTCTATCGACTACGCTACGCTCAAGGGCGGAAAAGAAGCCGACACCCAGCTCAACTTCGGGCTGAAATACAATCTCTTGGATTGGCTGCAGCTTTCAGCCGGTCTCTGGAGCGGAAGGGAACTGGCCCTGGGGGCCTACAGCCAGTTTCCCCTGCAGCCGGAGGGCATCCTGGCCTGGAAAAAGGAAGGACAATATTCCGCCCTGGAGCGAAAGCGCTGGGCCGCCTATGCAGCCTCCCCTGAGGAATTGGCTGAAATCGTGGCTGAGGCTGTCAAAAATGACGGGTACTATCGTGTGGAAGTGGCCTGCACCGAGACCGCAGTCTGGGTCGAGACCTACAACTCCAAATTCCTTTCCGATCCCCGCAGTCTGGGCCGGCTGGTCAGTATCCTGAACGGGGTTCTTCCCAAACGCATTCAAACATACTACCTGAATCTGAAGCAACAGGGTCAGGTCGTCCAGTCCCTGGCCCTGGACCGGAAGCTGATCAGGGCCTATCTCGATGATCGCCTTGACGCCTCTGCGCTGCTGGCCTATTCCGATTTGAGCCTCTACCAGGACGAGCACTGGCAGGCATTTCGTCGTACCGGCGAGATCGGCCGTTATGTTGTGCCTGAATCCTGGTATTCCTACCGGATTCAACCGAAAATCAAGACCCTGATCGAAGATCCCGGCGGTTTTTTCCTGCATAAAGGGGTTTTGAAGTTATCCGGAGGCCTGTATCCCTGGAGAAACGGTAAATTGCTGGGGGCCGTCGAATTACCGGTCTTCAACGAGTTTGACCAGGCGGTGAATGCCGACCCCCTGGAAGACAACCCCGCGGCTACCGGCTGGTGGGAATACGCCAAACAAGACGACCTCAGGATGACGAGTCTGGCCTTCGACCAGACCTTCCCTCTCTCTTACGATTTCCGGGGCCGCTTCAGTTTCGGCTACTTCGATACGCAGTATGCAGGGTTTTCCGGGGAAACCTTTCGCTATTTCAACGACGGCCTGTGGGGTCTGGGACTCCAAGGGGAAGTGGTTCGCAAGAGGGCGGTGAATGATCAGTTTAAATTCCGTGAATCCTCGGACAAGACCTTCCATACAGCCTTTCTCAACCTCTATGCCCAAGTCTGGCCCGAGCAGGGGCTTGAGGCAGGGCTCAAACTTGGCCGCTTCCTGGCCGGCGACATCGGGGCCTTGGTGGAGCTTCGCCGTTCCTATAAGTATTTCACCATCGGGGCCTGGCATACCCTGACCAGCGGCGGAGATTTCAAGAGTGATCTCAATAAGGGCCATTCTGAAACCGGGGTCTTTATCAGAATCCCCTTTTCCATTTTCAGGGATCACGAGGCCAGAGGACACGTGGAATATGGAATCACCGGATTTCAGAGAGATGCGGGACAAACCGTGTCTTTGCCCAATATTCTCTTTCCGGGTGATCCCTGGTCCACTCCGGACCATACCAGGCGGCACATCGAAGATATGAAGAGGTTCTAACGAACAAGCCGCCAAGTCATCGTATGCAATACACAGTTCGTATGCAGATTCTTGCAAATACGTTTCAACGCGTGGAGTACCGGAAGCCTATGTTCTGCCAGAAAAGAGTCCCTTTTGGATGCTGGGCTGTTGCCTTGCTGATTTGTGCCCTGCTCATGGCCGGAAGCCTGACCCTCTCTTGTGAGGCCCGGGCCTATTCCCTGCCCGGCCTGCAGGGACTTTCAAAAGAAGATCTCAGCCAGGAGGAAATCCAGCAACTGCCCCCGGGGCTCAGGACCAAGATTGAACAGGCCCAAAAAGGAGGATCATCCCCGGCATTGGAGAAAAAAGCCTCTGCGGAACAGACCGGTTCCGGACAGACCCCCTTGAAAGCCGGGGAGAGTGCGGGCGGTCCTTCTGCCGAGCCCTCTCCTGTTCAGCCGGGAGAGGACTCCGTATCCATACTGGAACAGCGCTACCGGCAGGACTATGGTTTTTTGCTGGACAAAGAAGATGCCGCCCCTAAGGAAAAAGACCTCCGGCAGTTTGGATACGATCTCTTTCAGACTGGAGCCGAGTACACTACCGGTCTCGCCGTTCCGGACAAGAGCTACGTCCTGGGCCCCGGGGATCAGCTCCGTATACGGCTCTGGGGGAGTTCGATCGACACCCAGTACACCGCTGAAATTGCAGCTGACGGGACCATCAACGTCCCGAAATTGGGGATTGTCTCTTTGGCCGGGACCCAGCTCGGTGAGGCCGCTGAAATTCTGCGCAACGAGTCGGAAAAGTACGTCCAGGGCATCAATATCGATGTTTCTTTGCAGAAATTGCGCAGTATAGAGGTCTATGTGGTCGGGGCGGTGAAGAACCCGGGCCTGCATCTGGTGCCGGCCTTTTCCACAGTGCTCAAGGGCTTGATCAGGGCGGGCGGGGTATACAAGTACGGGACACTGAGAGATATCCGCATGTTTCGAGGCGATAAACTCTACAAGAGTGTGGATCTGTACCAGCTCATCTTAGAGGGCAAGCGCAGTGAAGATAAGCTTTTAAAGAATAATGACGTGCTCTTTGTCCCCCGCATCAAGCGTACCGCGGCGGTGACCGGCGCGGTCCAGCAGGGAGCGATCTTTGAATTAAAGGATGAGGATACCCTGGGGGAGCTTTTGGAACTGGCCGGCGGTGATCTGCCCCAGGCCTTTGCCGGTCGGATCTATCTCCGCCGCTTCGTGAACAACAAGGAATTCAGGGTCAAGGACATCGATACGACAAGAGACCCGGACTGGGAAAGCATCCCGATACAGGACGGGGACCTGCTTGAAATGCAGCTGATTTCGAAAGTCAAGGGAAGACCGAAGGTGGTCAGGCTGACCGGGAATGTCTGGTTTTCTGATGTCTACGAATATCAGCCGGGGCTGAAGCTCTCCCAGGTCCTGGACTCCAGGGAATTGATCAAACCCGGATCGATCATGGACTTTGCCCTGCTGCACCGCTACGATCAGAAGCTGAGCAGGTACAGGACCATCCAGTTTCCGTTGAACCAGGTCTTTGCCGGTGGTTACGATCGCAAACTGGCTCCCCATGATCGGATCGAGATCCTCTCCAGAGACGAATTCGGGATCAAACAGACGGTAACCCTCAAGGGGGCGGTCTGGAAACCGGGCGAGTACGCATTGAGCCCTGGATTGACCCTGGACGATCTTGTGGCCATGGCCGGTGGTACCCTTATGGGGGCCGCGACCGGCCGGGTCGAGTTGAGCCGGCAAAGGGTTGTCGAATCCAGGGCCACCGTAGAACATGTATCTCTTGACCTGCGGCGGAATGCGGATACCGTCCTGCAGCCGAATGACTATGTTTTTGTCCCCCGCTTGAAGAACACCGGCCAGGTCAGGACCGTGGAGATACGAGGCGAGGTCAACTACCCTGGGACCTACAGCGTTTCGAAAAATGAGCGGCTTTCGCATCTCATCGTCCGGGCCGGCGGCTTCACCGATGATGCCTACTTTTACGGGGCAAAATTTACATCCGATCAGGCCCAAAAAATTCAACAGAAGAGCATTGACAAGATGATCAGGGAACTGGAGCTCAAGATGCAGCTCGCCACCAGCACCCAGGCCCAGAAGGCGGTCAGTGAACAGGATCTCGAGGCCGCCGGGATCATCCAGGGGGCCTTGCAACAGTTCATCAATGAATTAAAGTCTGTCAAGAGCGAAGGGCGGATCGAGATCAAGCTCGCTCCCTTACAGGTCTTTCAGGGCTCTAACTCCGATATCCTTTTAAACGACGGCGATACCCTGACGGTCCCGGCCAAGCCCGGCTTTGTAACGGTTGTGGGCAGCGTGTATTCAGCGAGTGCGTTTCATTACAACTCCGATCTCACGGTGGGCGACTACCTGGAAAAGAGCGGCGGCCCCACCAAGACTGCTGATGTAGACTATCTCTATATCCTGCGGGCCAACGGCGATGTGCTCTCGCGGCAAAAGCAGGACGGATTTTTAAACAGTTTCCTCAATACCCGGCTGTATCCGGGAGATACCATTGTGGTTCCGGAAAATCTGGATCGGGTCCCCTACCTTCGCCTCGTGAAGGATGTCAGTGACATTATTTTCAAAATTGCCACAACAGCCGGGGTCGCCTTGAGCCTTTAATGACACGCACATCGTGTGATTCTGTGACAGACAAGCGGAAATATCCACTCCAGTCTTAGATAGCCCATGAAAGAGAATCAGCAAGCCCCCAAGGAACAGCAGATCGTCTACCTCCCGGCCCAGTATCCAGGTACTGAAGCCGAAGACGAGATCGATCTCCTGGAACTCTGGAACATCCTCTGGCAGGGCAAATGGTTTGTGATCATCCTCTCCCTGCTGGCCACCCTGGGAGCGGTTTATTACAGCCTGAACGTGC
>CAZUMF010000281.1:0-6348 GCA_964621385.1 uncultured Desulfohalobiaceae bacterium | reverse complement strand
CTTCGCTCGCAATGACGAGCGTTGATCAAGGCTTGGAACTGTGACTCCATTCGTCCAGGCAGAATTTGAACGTCCAACGTTCAATGTTTATTCTGTCACGCCCTTTGGTTCAAAAAAGTTCGAAGTTTCATACGAGCCCTGCCGCTGGTCGCAGACGTCCAGTTTGATCGAAAAAGAAACGAGTCACCTCCTCCGTCACCCCGGCGACTTGTCACGGCGACTTGTCACGGCGACTTGTCACGGCGACTTGTCACGGCGAAGCTTCTTTGCGAAGACGGAAGCTTCTTTGCGAAGACGGAAGCTTCTTTGCGAAGACGGACTTGTCACGGCATAGCTTGAAAAGCGACGCCGGAAGCCGGGGTCCAGCTCTTCATTTTTAATCTGGATTCCGGCTCCTGGATCAAAACAGAAAGGCCTCGTCCGTGTCCTGCCCGGTTTTCAGGCGCATTCTGTCCTCAATGGCATCAATCCTGTCCTGAGCCGCTTTTTTCTGACTCTCGCGATCGGCATTCTTCAAGACCTTTTTCAGAAGATTCCTGGCAGTGCCCAGTTCGCCTCTTTTTTCATAAATCAAGGCCGATCGATACATGGCGGTCACCGCCCAGATCCCCTCTTCCGGAAATTCCCAGGCCAGCTTCAAATAGTATTTCAGGGCCTGCAGCTCGTCCCCGAATTTCTGGGCCCCCTCCCCAAGCCAGAACATGATTTCCGCCTGCAGCGTGGAATCAAAATCCCCACGCTGCTCCCAGAGAGCCTCCAGGGTCTTCTGGGCCCATTCCCAGTCGCCGCGGCGCTGAGCGAGCAGGGCGATTTTCAGCTTTTTCTTCGGGGACAAGCCCTGGGGAAATCTGCGCAATAATTGCTGATAGGTTTTGAGAGACTCGTCGAGACGGTTCAGATCCATCAGCAAACCGCCCTCGGCCTGGAAATACTGCAACTGCTCCTGATTGGACAGAATCTCGGGATTCATGTGCTGGAGATAGTCCCAGGCAATCTGCGTCCGCCCGTCATCATAGGCCTGTCTGGCCAGATAGAGCAGGGCCCGGCTGCCCAGGGACGTCTCGGGAAACAAGAGCCCGGCCTCCTTGGCCAGTTGGACAGACGGCTTGTCCTGCCACCGGCTCTGTTTCAGGGCATAGGTCAAAAACATGTCCAAAGCGTATAACTGCTGCGCTTCTTTCAGGGTGCGCTGGCTTTCAATATGGACCCAAAACGGAAGCTGCAGACCGGTTTCCGGCTGGAATCCAGTCATGGCGGCCAATGAGGACAGCAGCAGTCTCTTGGTGTTGTTCTGGTCCTGATCGGAAAAACAGGCTTCCAGAGGACTGAATCCGGACACAAAGGCGCAGTATTGTAAGGATAGCGGAACACGGTCCAGGTCCAGGCGCTCCCAGATATCCCGGGCCAGATCCAAACGTTCGGTGATCACGGCATAGGCAAAATAGAACTGCTTCAGGGCTTCTTTGACGGTCTGGCTCAGAAGGACGGAATTCAGCTCATTTTTCACGATTTCCAGAGCCTTTGCCGGGGGCACATTATGCAGCTTATTGGTGTAGGTCTCCCAGGACTCCAGACCGGGATGAGCGATTTGCCAGGGATTGTGCTTGAGGCTTTTGATGGCGGGTATCAAGATTTCCAGTGCGGCCGCGTATTTGGGATACCCGGCCTGGATATTCAAGACCTCGGACCGGAGCGGATCGATGTCTTGTCCCAGGATTTCACGCAACAGGCCACTCAGAAGCTGGCGGAGCTCGGGCACAGCTATCCCTTCCAGGGAGTTTCGCAGAAAATGCACATCGCCGATGGCCAGGGCGGCCAGGGTGCGGATGGTCATTGTGCGCGACGGTCCGTCAATGGCCAGGACTTCCAGGCCTTCGGGACTATCAGGCGGTGGATAGCGCCCGGACAGCGCAGACTGCAGGGTCTGCCAAAAGGCGTCTCCCCCCCAGAGGCCGGCGGCCTGGCCTGCGGCCTGGAGCATGAGCTGTTTTTGTCCGGCATTGGCCTGAATTTTCCCTTGATAGCAATGCTCGAAGGTCCATTTCAAGAGGGTGTTCTTCCAGAAAAACGTGAGTCCGGGCTCCTCGGCAAAGGCCTGCTGCCTGTCTGACTGGCTCATGAGGCCGCCGGCCCGGGAATAGGTCAGGAGGGCCTCCAGAGGACGGTTCATGGCCCGGAAGGCCCGGGCCTTGGTCCAGATGCGGCGGGCTTCAAGGGCCTGTCCCGGAAACGAACCATACTGATCCAGGATGCGCAGGGCCTTTTGGGGATTGTTTGATTGGAGCAGGAGATCGGCGCGGTGGAGCAGGGTATCTGGAGACGGGGCGTCCTGGCTGAGTTCCGACTCCAGGACATCATAGGCCTGAAAATCTTCCAGCCAGTCGGCAAAACTGTCCCCGGCCCGGGCGGTCGACACCCAGAAAAGAGACACCAGAAGAACACAACACAAGGGTTTCATCAGCTGATACATCCGCATACATCTCTCTTTATCGGTCAAAAGGGGTACAAATCGATCCTGAGCAAACACGTAGACAGACTATACCCAAAAACGCGGGAGCCTGTAAAGCAGCAGCCAAACAACCCGGAAATCAGGGAATGTTCAAGTATAATAAACATTATGTTTATTAAAAATAAATGTTTAACTGAGCACAACATGAACTTCAGCATTTCCTGCCGCCAGGGCGACAGGAAATGCTCGAGCCTGCCGCAGTCAGGGCTCCACATGGGTGCAGGGCGAGTGGCCGCTATCCTTCAAGCATCGCTTGAACTCTGTATTAAAGTTAACATAATTTACATTATGGGACAGATGAAGGCTAAGGCTGGGGCTGTGGTTTAAGAGTTTGTGCGGTCTTCAGTTCAGCAAGGATACCCCCAAGCAGTCATGACCTGCCTCGCCGAAAAGATGTCCTGGTTGATCAGGCCTGAAGATCAAAAAAAAAAGTGCGCCCTCCAGTGTTCTGGAAGGCGCACTTGGTTATGGGCCCACTCGTCATTGCGAGGCGTCTTCGCCGAAGCAATCCCTGACGATGAGCCTGCCCTGAAGCTGTTCTTACAAAGATTGCTTCGCTACGCTCGCAATGACGTGTGGGGTCGACAGCCTGTTGCAAAAGGAGAGCCCGGCCAGCGGCCGGCCCTGACACCCGAAACCTGACACCTGAGACCTTAAAGTTCTACTTGAATTATGCTTACTGCCCCTTGGGATTTTCCCGGACAATGGCGTCTTCAGGCGGGGTGAACTCGAACAAGGCATCGTCCAGCGCACTATTCAGCTCCAGGTTTGAAAAGGTGAGCTGGTTGCCGTTGCCGAAAAAATCCACCAGCAGGATCTGCCTGAGCAGAAAGCTCTGCTCTTCGACCCAGATATAGGCCAGGACCAGACTCGGTTCCGGTTTTTTGGGGACCAGTTTTATCTTGGCCCAGCCCTGTTCCGTGCCTTGCCGTTCTATACGAAAATCCCCGGCCAGGTCCACATCGCCGGTGATGAACTTGAGCATGGTCTGGGATTCGAATTTTTCCTCCAGACCGTATTTATAGGCAACCCCATCCTCCGGAAAATAATCCCAGGCCACCTCCCCGTTCACAATCAGCAATTCCTGCCCCGGACGCTCTTCTTCCCAGCGTATGTGAGCCGGCTTGCGGAAATAGATGCGTCCATAATGCTCTTCCACTTCACCGCTGGAGGCATTGGTCAATTTTTGGAGAAAATCCGTCTTCAGGCTTTGAATGGATTGATATTTCTCCTGAATGCCCCGGGTCAGATCAGAGCCGAGCACCGGCCCCGACCACAACAGGACCGCAGCCGCGAACAGCGCAAGCGTCAATCTCCGGCGTGTTTTGAATATCATGTTTTCACTCCTTTGCTTCGATTCCGATCACATTTGGAATCTGGGCCATTGATCCGGGAACTTCGGACCAGAAGGTGTTTTTATGCAGACCGGCCCATTCCTGTTCCATGGCGGTTGTCTTGACATACATGGACGCCACGGCCCCCCCTTCCACAAACATACAGTTTCGAATATTGATGGGCAAGTCCAGCAGGGTATTGTTCAAATCATGGATCGAGCTCGGCTGTCGGCTGAAGATAAACAGGACCATCCCCTGGAGGTCCATGCCGATAGCCGCCACACTGTACTCCTGGGGGCTCTGAACCCAGACATTTTCCTGCTCCAGACTGATCATCCGATAATTCTGCACGACTGTCCGGTAGTCCTCAAGCCGGGATTGCCAATCGGGATGCAGTTCCCGGTCGATCAGATCCACTGGAGCCGCGTCCTCGGATATCGGATTGAAGACGAAAAAAGCGCCGTAGTCCGGATGGATGATGCTGTTGTTCACATGGTCGAAATTTTTCATGAACCCCGTACTGGTCCGCTGATCCTTCCAGAACATGCCGGCATTGATCCCGGCGGACAGTCCGAATTCATGGATCCAGCCCTTGATGGTCCGCCGCCGGTCGTTTTGCTCTGATGCGCTCAAAAGCCGAAAGCGGAAAGAATCCGGATCAATCCGCAGGATCGAAATTTCGAATTTCGTCTGACCGTCGGCCTGGTTTTCCTGAAACGAAGCATGCCAGAGCCCCGGTGCCAGCGATTCCCACAGCGGTCCGGAGTCCGCTTCCGCGGGATGCACTGCCGGTACAAGACAGACCAGGCAGAGCAGAATCAGGCCCCACCCTCGACTAGTCGCCATAAAACAGATCACCCATGCTATACAGTTTCCCGGGCTGTTGGCGGGAAAGCCAGTGCGCAGCCCGCAGCGCCCCTTGGGCAAAGGTCTCTCTGGAAGTAACCTGGTGCGTAACGTCGATCCGCTCCCCGGGCCCGAGGAAATACACGGTGTGTTCCCCCACCATATCGCCACCGCGCAGGGTCTGCACCCCGATCTCCTTTTCCGGGCGCTCCCCGATCAGGCCTTCCCGGCAGAAACGTCGGGCTTCCCTGCTTTCCCAGCCCCTGGCCCGGGCCAGAGTATCCGCCAGTTTGACCGCCGTGCCGCTGGGGGCGTCTTTTTTGTGTTTGTGATGGATCTCCGAGATTTCCAGGTCGTAGTCAGGTCCCAGCATGGTGGTTAAGTGGGGCAGGATTTCCAACAGGGCATTGAGTCCCACGCTCATGTTCGGCGACCAGAAAATCGGTATCCGGGCGGCGGCCTGCTCCAGGCTTCGGGCCTCATCTTCGCTGAAGCCCGTGGTGCCGGTGACCAACGGATTTCCATTCTGCACAGCCGCCTCCACAAGTGTCATGGTAACAGCGGGCAGTGTAAAGTCAATCACCACGGCTGACGGAGCGCGGCTCAACAACTCTCCCGAATCTGAGCTTGCGGGGCAGCTCCATTTTTCCAAAGCCTGCAAACAATCCTGATGTTCCAAAAGTCCTTCCAGGGAAGCCTGGGGATCGGAGCTCACCACATCCAGGAGATTGCGGCCCATTCTTCCCATGGCCCCGCTGATGATCACACCGGTACTGCTCATATCATGCCCTCCGTGTGTCTGGTTTCTGGATTCTGGAAAAGAAAGAAAATGCTCTGTCTAAGGTGTTAAGATCTCGTATGAAACTTCAGACGAATGGAGTCACAGTTCCAAGCCTTGATCAACGCTCGTCATTGCGAGCGAAGCGAAGCAATCTTTGATCAAACCGGCAGTGAATGAATACAGCATCAGCGTAGCGGCATATTCTTGTTTTTGCAATTATTTTCTCTATATATATGTCAGCCCTGCCAGCAATAAGGGGCCGGCAGGCAAAGGCCATCGCCATGCGGCATGGCAGAAAGGCAATTCTTCCGGAGTTATCGTCAGCAGGCGATTTCCAATTTCCAACTGCTTTCAGTCTTTCGCAACGAATCTGCAAAAAGTCACAAGAAAACGATTCAATCGACTGAATATCATTATAATTAATTGGATTTACTGACTTCTGACGCTTGCCGCGGCGGCTTGTCACGGCGTAGCTGTATAGCGAAGACGGAAGCTTCTTAGCGAAGCCGGGTCTGACTACTGACCTCTAAAGGTTGCAAAAGGATTTTTTGCAGCCGCATCTTCCTCCAAAAGCCTGAGAAACTCTGCCTCGTTCAAGACCTGCACCCCGAGTCCCCGGGCTTTCTCCAGCTTGCTCCCGGGGTCCTCCCCGGCCACCAGGTAATCGGTCCTGGCGGAGACCGCGCTCGTGACACGGCCCCCCTGCTCTTCGATTTTCCGGGACGCATCATTGCGGCTGACGCTCCGGAGCTTCCCGGTCAGGACAAAGGTCTTGTCCTGCAGGGTCCCCGGCTGTTTCTGATCATCCCCCCCGGGGGAAACCCGCCAGAGACCGATTGCCTTGAAGCGCCGGATCAGCTCCAGGTTCTGTGGATTGT
>CAZUMF010000280.1:0-6358 GCA_964621385.1 uncultured Desulfohalobiaceae bacterium | reverse complement strand
ACCTCATCGGCATAGAAGAGCATGGTCAAAGCCCCGCTTATGGCCGCGCTCTCACTGCCGATGACGGCCACGGACTCCCCTTTGTAAAAGCCGGCATCACAGTCCACGCAATAGCTTATCCCCTGACCGAGGAGCCTCTTTTCGCCTTTCAAACCCAGCTTGTTTCTGGATATGCCCATGGCCAGGACAAGGGCCTTGGCCTTGAAACTCCGATTGCTTTCCGCCTCCACCAGGAAGCGGTCATCACCCGACGTGATATTCGTCACGTCCTCCTGCAGAAAATCCGCTCCCGACTCTTCGGCCTTAGTCCGGGCCTGCCTGAGAAGATCTGCGCCCGCATCTCCATCGATGCAGCAGTAATTCTCCAGATGCACATTATGAATGCTGCTTTTGGGAAGCTTGCCGAGCACTAACACCGAGACCTTCCGGCGGGCGGCGTGGATGGCCGCCTGGAGTCCCGCTGGACCCGCGCCCAGAATCACCAGATCGTAATCTTCTTTATTCATAACAACATCCCGGCCGGTAAGGGCTTTTTTACAAACACATCCTTTTGAGAGCCAACTGCACCCATTACTATAGACCAAAGACGCTCTCTGCGAACAGGGGAGAAAATGGGTAGATTGCACCTGGCCGGTCCAACTGTAGACTTCGTATAGAATTTTAGATTTTGGATTTTGGATTTTCGATTGTTAAGACAAAGAATAGAGCTGGTTATCTGGCATAAATCCAAAAACTTTTTCTTAAAGCCTATACCAGCGCCTTGACGCCTAGTGCTCTTATTCATAAATATGATGACGTGATATTTTGATATAGGCTTTAAAAGATGTCTTATTTTCAAATTCCAAATTCAATCAAATAGATAATTGAAATACGTCACCAAACTTACGAACCAGAGCACTTAGGCGTAATTTTTAATATACTGATCCAATTTTGGTTTTTACAACAAAGACTGGCGACCCCAAGGCTCCAAGCCCAAATTTTACAAAAAGCTAAGTTGGATCAGTATAACTTCACAATTGGACAGAATTTCTTGCATATTTCGTATTTCTCTCCGTGGCGTAGGCTCTACGAGCCGGAGGCCGTGAACCTGGAACCTTTGGGTTGCGGGCGAAGCCCGCTTTAATACGGGAAAGAGCTCAAAACCGGGGTAAGGAGCCTGTGTCGGCTATATTGGCGTCTTTGATTTTGACAGCCTGAATGAGAGCATCTATACTGAAATATACAACTTTATAAACGGTGAGTCGAGGCCAAAGCAGAGACCAAGGTGACCTCGGAAAATCTTTTGATTCAGGCCCGGGCCCTGACCCGGATCTATCCCCTGGGCGAGGCCGGGGTCACGGCCCTGGATCGGGTTGATCTGGATCTGTCCGCGGGGAGCTTCACCGTACTCAAGGGCAGTAGCGGTTCCGGCAAAACCACGCTTCTGTCCCTGCTGGCCGGACTGGATACCCCCAGCAGCGGGTCGTTGCAGGTGGCGGGAACGGATCTGCTCCGGGCCGGGGAGGCCGAACTGACGGCCTTTAGGCGGAACCAGGTGGGCATCGTCTTTCAGAGCTTCAACCTCCTGCCTACATTGAATGTTTTCGAAAACACCACCCTCCCCGGCCTGTTGGCCGGGCGCTCCCGGAAACAGGTCAGGCAAAGGGTCCAGGATCTACTCGCGTGGCTGGGACTGTCCGGCCGGATCGATCATCACCCGGATCAGCTCTCCGGCGGAGAGCTGCAGCGCACCGCTCTGGCCAGGGCCTTGATCAACGACCCCAGGCTCATTCTCGCTGACGAGCCCACCGGAAATCTGGACAGCGCCGCCGGGCGGGCCGTGGTGGAGCTCCTGGCCCTCATGCACCGGGATCGAGGCAGAACCATCGTCGTGGCCACCCATTCTCCGGATTTCAATGCCGCGGCCGACCGCAGGATTGAACTCCTGGACGGGCGGATACAGAGTCCGGCATGAAAACCCTTCGATCCTTCCCAGCCCTTTTCTTTCGCTTCACCCTGCGCTTCTATGGCAAACACCCGGCCAGGTCCCTCCTCGTGCTGCTGGGTGTTTCTCTGGGCGCGGCCGTCTTCACCAGCGTACGGCTCTCGGTGGATGCCAGTATGAACGCCCTGGATTCAAGCCTCAAAGCGATATCCGGCCCTGCGGACTGGGTTGTCAGCAGCCCGGGGCGGCGCCTGCCGGACTCGGTGATCAGCACCCTGGCCAGGGACGACAGGGTCTTGGAGCTGGCCCCCATGCTCTCGGTCTATCTCCGCCATCCGGAAACGGACCAGACCCTGCGCCTGGTCGGACTGGACCCCTTTCTGGAACGGTCCTTCCGCGGCCTTGAAGACCTGGGGGCGGATTTTTCTGACTGGCGAAGGCTCATGGCGCAACCCTTCAGCCTCCTGCTTGGCCGGGCTGCTGCCGAGAGCCTGGGGAAGACGGCAGGTGAACGGTTGATCCTGTCCTCGTCCAGAGGCCGTTTCCGCTGCGAGGTAATCGGTGTCCTGGACAACAAGGGGCTGTCCGCCATTGACGGCGGACTGTCGGCCCTGGCCGACCTGGCCACGGTCCAGGAGATCTCCGGCAGGATGCACAAGCTCGATCGCATCAACCTCGTCCTGGCCCCGGGAGTCAGCGGGTCTGCCCTGGCCGCTTCGCTCCCGAAAGGCTGCGAGATCCAGCCGGCCTCGTCCCTTCTGCAGAGCGGCTCCCAAATGGCCGGAGCCTATGAGTTCAACCTGTCCATGCTCAGCTTTGTCTCCCTGTTTGTAGGCATGTTCCTGGTCTACAGCATGGTGGCCTTCAACGCCGCATCCAGGCGCTTCGAGGTGGCCGTGCTTCGATCCCTCGGGGCGGGCAGGCCTTTCATTTTCTGGCTTTTTCTCGTCGAAGGCGGGATCCTGGGATTTCTGGGCTGGATCCTGGCCATTCCCCTGAGCCTGCTGCTGACCAGGTGGCTCATAGAAGACGTGAGCGCCACGGTGAGCACCCTCTTTGTCAGGGTCGCCGCGAATCAGGCCTCCATCGGACCGGCAGAGCTCGGCTTTTCCCTGGGGGTGACCCTCCTGGTTGCCCTGCTCGCGGCTGTCCAGCCGGCCTGGGAGGCCATGCGGGTCCCGCCCCGGGAGGCCATGCAGCGGGTTCGGCCGCTCAAACGGGATCGCGGGAAGCTCCTGCGACCGGCCCTCATCGGCTGCTGTCTGGTGGTCCTGGCCTGGCCGGTCAGTTATCTGCCGAACCCGGGAGGCCGGCCTGTTTTTCCCTACCTGGCCACCTTTGGTCTGTTCATCGGCTTCGCGCTTATGGCTCCGCTGCTTTTGCGCCTTCTGTGCCGGGGACTGGCTCCGCTCCTTGGACGCCTGGGGCTGATGCCGGCCCTGCTGGCCGGAAGAAGTCTGCAGCAGGCCGGCCCCCGCATTGCGGTTTCAGTGGGGGCCCTGATCACGGCCCTGGCCCTTTTCGTGGCCCTCTCCATCATGCTGACCAGTTTTCGAACCACTTTTTCCGAGTGGATCAGTCAAACCATCAGCGGAGACCTGTTCATCAGACCCTTGAACGCCGACGAAAACAGGTACCGGGACCCACTCCCGGAGCCGGCCAGGCGGTGGATAGCCGGACAGGCCGAGGACGCCCTGATCCTGCCGTACCAGCGCTATCACCTGCAGTACCGCGGCCGGCAGATACAGGTGGAAACCCTGGATCTGGAAAGATTTCAGGAGGTCGGCCGTTTTCTGTTCCTCAAAGGGGGCATCCATCAGGAGACCGAACCTGGAGAGACAAGCCCCGGGGCCCTCATTTCCGAAAAACTGGTCCAGACCTGCGGGCTGACCATCGGCGACCGATTCACGTTTCAGGTCAAGGGGCGGACGATCAGCTTCCGGGTGAGCGGCGTGATTCGCAGCTACCGGACCCGGGGCGGCGTCGTCTATGTGCCCCGTTCCCAATTTGAGAAACAGACCGGAATCACGGCCTGGAGCGGAGTCCGACTCTTTTTTCCGGGAGAGAACCCTGTAGACCGGGCCAGGGCTTTCCATAACCGGCTCCTGAAAGAGACCGATTTGGCCTCCTCTCTTGAAATCACCCTGGGAACAGAGCTGCGGGCCGTGGTTCATTCGATTTTTGAAGAGACCTTTGCCGTGACCACGGTCCTTCTGGGCATCGCCATGGTGGTGGCCGGACTGGGCATCGCCGCGACCCTCTCCGTCATTATCCTCGAGGAGATCAGGGAACTGGCCACTTTGACGGCCATTGGCGCCAGTAGCGGTCAGCTCCGGGCCCTGGTCTTCTGGGAGGCCGGCTACCTGGCGGGGGTGGGCGGACTGGCCGGCCTTGCCTGCGGCTTCCTCCTATCCCTGATCCTTATCTATGTGGTCAACCGGGTCTCCTTTGGCTGGACCTTTGTTTTCAGCCTGGACTGGTTCGAGCTTGCGCTGGTCATCCCCCTGGTCCTTCTGGCCGCCGGGCTGGCGGCTCTGCCCGTGCTCAGGCTCACCCGGCGAATGTCCCCGGCCCTGGCCCTGCGCCAGGAATAGGATGTCAGATTTTGGCAAATCCGACATATAATCAATTATCCAATATGATCAGACTTCGTAGCAATGTCTTGGCATTTAAGAGTAATTCTTTAAAATAATTTAAAATATTTTCAATGACTTCAAAATTGGACATAAACACGAAATTCGAATTTCGTGCTTCGAATTTATGCAAAAGAAATACTTGTCCAAATAATGTTCCAAATTTTAGAAAACGGCAAAGAGCTCTGTAATTGGCATGGGTGCACGAAGACTGTACTTAGGAGCGAAGAAGAGCTATGAGATATATACTGATCCAATTATGGTTTTTGCAACAAAGACTGCTGATCCCAAATCTTCAGACCGAAATCTCACTAAAAGCTAAGTTGGATCAGTCTGTTTTGCCCGTTTTATTACTGGCCCTGCTCCTCGGCCTGACCTGTCCCTCCCCTCTTGCGGCCGAGCCTAGCCGGCCGGTCATCGACGGACCCTGCGAACTGAGCTTTCCCCGGGACCACGGTCCGCATCCCGGGCACGGTCTGGAATGGTGGTACTATACCGGGAACCTGGAAGCCGCTTCCGGACGGGCCTTTGGATTCGAACTGACCTTCTTTCGGCGGCGACTGGCCTATGCGGACTGGACCAATCAGCCGGACCCCCCTTCCCCCTGGCGAACGAACCAGATCTGGGCAGCGCATTTCGCCCTGACCGACATTCAGGGACATGCCTTTCACCAGCACCAGCTCCTTCTGCGTGGAGCCCTGGGCCTGGCCGGGGCAAAATTTCAGGACAACACCTGGCACTTTGCCGTCAAGAACTGGACCATTTGTCTGGGACCGGACAGACACGAGTTGAAGGCCGCGGTTCCGGACCTTCGGCTTGATCTGCAGTTAAGCCCGGTCAAGGGCCCGGTCCTGCACGGAAATGGCGGTTACAGCCAGAAAGGCTCCAGACCGTCCAGCGCGAGCTGTTATGTCTCCTTTCCCAGACTGCAGGCCGCCGGTCAGGTGGATCTGAACGGAACTGTCTTTGCAGTCCGGGGTCAAGCCTGGATGGATCACGAGTTCACCTCCTCTCTGATCGAAGAGGGTCTCCAGGGCTGGGACTGGTTCGGACTGCAGCTGAACCGCCGCACGGAAATTATGCTGTATCGGCTGCGGCTCAAACAGGGAGGCGTCCACCCGGCTTCGGCCGGTTCTGTCATCGGCCCGGAAGGAACCGTGCAAACCCTCTCGTCTACGGATTTCACCCTGGAAGTCCTGGATTTCTGGGAAAGCCCGCAGACCGGCATCCGCTACCCGAGCGGCTGGAGACTGCGGATCAGGCCCCTTGATCTGGAGCTGCGGGTGCTGCCCCGCCTGGACAAGCAGGAGATGCAAACCAGGGAAAGCAGCGGGCGGACCTATTGGGAAGGCAGCGTCCGCGTCCGGGGCAGACGAGGAGAAAAGCCGGTCAGCGGTCTGGGATATGCGGAGCTGACCGGCTACGGGCGTGCCCTCGGCGACGCAGGCCTGGAATGAATTCGGACTTTGTTTCGCTCTTATCCCGCGACAGCGGGATTAAGCTTTCCGGCCTGCGATCAGCAGGCTGGAAAATTACTTTCTTCATTCGTGCCCATTCGTGAGCATTCGTGGACCAATTCTTCTTTTCATAAGCTTGATTCTATCCCTTGGATAAGCAAAGTATAAGCGGATGAGCACCGCCGAAAAGCCTGAAGGAAGCAAAACTCCAGGATTTGGGATCGGTATCGTATTGACAATTTTTTCGAATATCTTATAATTTACAACAAGTGAAGAAGGAGCCAGCGAATACTTGTCGACAAACCTTAATAAGGAGGAATTGCCATGACAAATTACGATTTTCC
>CAZUMF010000279.1:0-6372 GCA_964621385.1 uncultured Desulfohalobiaceae bacterium | reverse complement strand
TCTTAACCGTGAACGGTGAACCGTGAACCTGGAACCTTTGGGTTGCGGGCGAAGCAAGCCTTGGAAATTAGAAATTGGTAAGAAAAAAAATACAGAAAAAAAAGTACTTGGGATTGCCTCAGCATATTGCAAACTTCAAATAAACGCCTACTCCTCCACGAGATTCAGGACCACGTTTGTGCATGGGTGCTCGGTGCAGGCAACTCCTGGATGGGGTTGCTGGTCCCCGATGCGCACGCCCTGCCCTGAAATTTTCGGGATGATCGAGTGCTCGGCCAGGATCTCCACAGCCCGTCGCAGTGATACACCCCGCAAATCGGGCATCTTCCCGTTTTTCAGATCAGAACGGCCATCCTGCACTGCTTTGGGAATCACCCGGCTCAGTGCCTTGGGCTGCTCCCCTTTCCGGTCCTGCGTCTTCTGCTGGGTGCGCCCCGCCCAATAATGCTGGAAATCGTCGGTTCCGGCCACGAGTTTCGCAGCCACTCTGCGAACCGCCGGAGCGGCCACCACCCCGCCATAATGGTTTTCCTTGGGCTCATCAATGACCGCAATGATGAGATACTCCGGGTCCAAGCCCGGAAACAGCCCGATGAACGAGGCAGTATACCGGTCGGTATACCCCCCGTTTTTGGAAGCCTTCTGGGATGTTCCGGTCTTCCCCCCCACAAACATTCCCGGGATTCTGGCCCTGGTTCCGGTACCGTCCTCCTCGACCACTTCGGTCATCATCTCCAGGACCGCCTGGGCCGTGCTGCGGGAAAAAACGCGGACCCTTTGTGCAGGTGCCGGTGACGCCGGCTCGTGAATAAGCTTCAGAGGCTGTAAAAGCCCCTTATTAGCCAGACAGAGATAACTTTGGGCCAGCTGAAGCAGGGTCACGCCCACTCCCTGGCCAAAGCTGGCCGCTACAAGATCGACCTGGGTCCAGTCTCCGGCCGGTCTGAGTATACCCTCGGCCTCGCCGGGAAGAGGCAGTTGGGTCCGTCTTCCCAGGCCCAAGGCCCGCAGATATTCGAAATACACCTCTGAACCGAGTTGCAGTCCGATTTTTGCGGCTCCGATATTGCTCGAATAGCGGATAATTTTATTGACGGGAAGCCAGCCGTATTCATGGGTGTCGTTGAAAATCTGCCCGGCAAAGGGCCACTCCCCGTTTTCACAGAAAAAGATATCCTGCCGGCGGCAGGTTTGGGTCTCCAGAGCAGTGGCCACCAAAACCGGCTTCATGGTAGAACCCGGTTCAAAGACATCCAGGGCGATCTTGTTTTTCCAAATCTCCGGCTTCGAGTCCTGATAGGTGTTCGGATTGAAAAAAGGATACTGGGCCCAGGCCAGGATGTCCCCGCCGGTGACCTTGACCACCAGACACAGCCCCCTTTCAGCCCGATTCTTCTGCACCGCTCTGGCCAGGGCCTCTTCAGCGACGATCTGGACCTGTTTATCCAAGGTCAGGACCAGGTCCTTCCCGGCCAGGTCGCCGAACAGCTGCCCCGGAGCAAACAGCAGGTTCCCCGAAGCATCCCGCTGAACCATGAATTCCTTTCTCTGTCCGGCCAGATACGCGTTATAGGAACATTCCAAACCTTCCAGGCCCGTATTGTCCACCCCCACAAAGCCGAGCAGTTGCCCCGCCAAGGTCCCCTGCGGATAAAACCGGGCCATTTCTTCACTGAGATGAACCCCTGGCAGACGGGCGGACCGGATCTCACCCGCTTTGCTATCACTGATCTTACGTTCCAGCCAGACAAACGAACGATCGTCAAAGACTGCTTGCCGGATATGCCGCCGATCTCCATCTAAAATGCTGCTCAGGGTCTGGACTGTCTGCTCCTTTTTTTCAATCGCCTTGGGCCGGACAAAAACCGAGTTGATCCGAACGCTTTTCGCCAGAAGATTGCCCTTGGCATCTTTGATGTGTCCCCGATGTCCATAGGTGCTTTTGCGGATCCAGTGCTGGTCTGAGGCCTGATGCGAAAGATCCGGCCCCATGACGATCTGAATGTAATAGGCCCTGCCCCAGAGTCCCAGCAGGGCCGCGCCAAGCAGGCATCCCAAAAGGACGATCCTGAGCCTGATCCAGTCCAGTCTTTTGGGCGAGTAGCTGTTTGAAACAGAATGCCGGCGCATGTCAATTGCCTAGTCTTCGGATGGAGTCGGTTTCCGGTTTCTGTAGGTTGAAGCGCTGCATCAATGGTTTCATATTGCTGGCGGACACCAGGTTCAGCTGTTCCAGATGGAGCTTGTCGTTCAAACTCGTCTCCTGGGCGATTGTTTTTTGGAGATCTTCAATTCTGTACGACAGGCCGACCAGGGTAATGTTCAGCCAGACAATACAGAAAGAAAAAAACAAGAGCATGATTCCAAGGACCGAGCAGACGACATGCCAAGCGGAAAACGTTTTCATAGGCCGCTCCATGGTCATTTGCAGTACGAAGTCCAAAGTACAGAGTTCTTTACATAACGCGCAAATCTGGAGGATTTACTGGACATCATGTGATATTTCTTGTCTCTTTGTGAGGTTTCAGGTGTCTGGTTTCAGGTTTCAGGTTTCAGTTTGCGGATTTTGCCTTTCCTCGTATGAAACTTCATTTAAATATGTGTCAGCGTGGCCAGCGGCCGCGCTCGTATGAAACTCGATTTTTCTTACTCCGTCACCCCGGCGCAGGCCGGGGTCCAGCTTTTTCAGTCTGGATTCCGGCCTTCGCCGGAATGACGGAGGAGGTGACTCGTTTCTTTTTCGATCAAACTGGACGTCTGCGGCCAGAGGCAGTGCTGACACCTGAAACCTGAAACCAAAAGAATGTCCAATTGTAAAAATACTCCAACTCCAGACAATGTTCATTATTTTAGAGTGTTAAGATTCAACGGCGTAATGTGGGACAGTCGTCATTGTCCATCAAAGCCTCTTCCCGACTCTGAGCTTGGCGCTTCGACTTCGGGAATTCCGCTGGACCTCCGCTGCAGACGGGATCAGCGGTTTTTTGGTCAATATCTGCAAAACCGCCTTGTGAGCACATTGACAATAGCCTTGTTCAGGAGGACACACGCAATCTTTGGCATGATAGCGAAACCACTGCTTCACCAGACGATCCTCCAGGGAATGAAAGGCAAGAACCGCGATCTTTCCTCCGGACCGGACATAGCCAGGAATTTTGCTGAGAAAAGCCTCGAGATCCTCCAGTTCGGAATTCACCGCTATCCGGAAGGCCTGAAATGTTTTTGTCGCCGGATGCTTTCTGGCCTGCACCCGCCGCTTGACCGGATACGCCTGCTGAATGATCGCCGCCAGCTCCGCTGTGCCGGTAATGGGCTGTTTTTCCCGCCGGGAAACAATGGCTTTGGCTATACGGCCGGCCATGGGCTCCTGCCCAAAATCCCTGATGAGTGTCTTCAGGTGTTCGAAGGAGCTTTTGTTGACAAGATCCGCCGCAGAGGGCGTGCGGCTTGTCTGATCCAGCCGCATATCCAGAGGCCCGTCATGCAGGAAGCTGAAGCCGCGTGCAGGATCATCCAATTGCCAGGAAGAAAATCCCAGATCAAGGACGACACCGTCAAGCGCCGGCCAGTGCAGCGTCTCCAGAACCCTGTCAAAATCGGCAAAGGAAGCCTGCACCAGATGCACGGCTGAGCGCAGCCCCTTCCGGGAGAGGGCCTCCTCAGCGCGACTCAAGGCCTGTTTGTCCTTGTCGATCCCCACAATCCGGGCCTCCCCGCCTGTTCTCTCCAATAGGGCCGTGCTGTGCCCCCCCAGTCCCAGGGTTCCGTCCAGATATCGTTTCCCGGGCTCCGGCGCCAGCCATGCAAGAACTTCTTCGGTCATCACCGCGATATGCGCATCACCGGACATAGGATCGATAGCTATTGAATTTGAGATTGAAGATTGAAGATATAAAATTGCTGAACACAAAAAAATCAAAAAATTATAACAACAATACCCAAATTCAATTCGTATGTATCTACAAACCTGCGAAAACTCTCAAACCCGCTCAATAGAACCCCAATGAAAACACTAAATCCGCAGCTCAAAACCCTGTTCCTGCAAATCGCTCATGATTTGCTCATAATTCTCTTCAAGGGCTTGACGATTTTGTTCAAACAAGGCCTGATTCCAGATCTCGAATTTTCTTCCCACTCCGGCCAGAATCACTTCTTTTTCCAGCTTGGCATAGGACCGAAGGTGCGGCGGCACAAGCATCCTGCCCTGCTTGTCCAGCGAGGCCTCCACAGCCCCGGCAATGAAAAAACGCTGGAAAGCCCGAACGCTCTTGTGGGTCTGATTCAATTGATAAAAACTGGACTCGATCCGTTCCCACTCGGACATGGTATAGCAGGCAACACACCCGTCGAAATTGGTGATCATGCATCTGGATCTGGAGTCGTCATCCACCACGATCTGTCGAAATTCAGGCGGCAGCATCAAACGGCCCTTGCTGTCCAGATTTCTATTGGAGTGTCCCCGGAACCACATATTCCACCACTTCTAACCACTTTTTCCCACAGCCTGACAAAAAAAATATTCCTTGTCAAGCAGAAATGTGAAGGAGAGGGGTTTGACCGGGTCGGGGGTTTTCCGGTCATGAGGAAAGACGGGATGATTGCTGACGGCATTCGCTCCGGGAAAGTTCCGCCCACAATGGGAATGCGATGCAGGAGAACGCCCTGTGATTTGAGTGCCGATTGGCTAGTGCATAGCCTTGCCGACCCGGCATTGTCAAGCCTTACCCGGCTGCAATCTACCGGGTCAAGGACGGAACATAATAATTCATCATTCATCAGTGGACGTTCGATGTTCGATGTTCATTCTGCTCTTATAGCTCCCGTATACGACCTCAAAAAGATAAGCCAGAATTCATGCAAAATACCCCAAAAAACGTCAAATGTGTACGTTCTGGAGAGAGATCTGGATGAGAACCCAATCAAGAAACTCCAATGGCTTTCTCCAAACACATGGTTGCGAAGGGACAAGGCTGAAAGGCCAGGATCCTGTCCTTGCGTCTTAGGGCCAGTTTGACTATCCTCTGAACCTTGGCTGCGGCGAAAACTGCTGTTGGCGCGAAAGCCCGTCCCAGGGGCCCGGGTCGAACGTAACAGGCTGATGTCCAGGAAGATAGCGGCTTCACCTCGAAATCATCAACAACTGGAACCAAGAATCAATGAAAATCCTCTCCTGGAATGTGAACGGCTTTCGGGCCGTGCTCAAAAAAGGGTTCCGGGACTGGTTTGCAGCGGCAGACGCCGATATCGTCTGCCTGCAGGAAACCAAGGCCGCTCCGGAGCAGATCCCGGATGCAGAGCGGGAGCAGGCTGGCTATCAGGCTGTGTTTCAGCCGGCGACCCTGAAAAAGGGCTACTCCGGCGTGGCCTGCTATTGCCGGCAGGCACCCCTGACCATCGATTACGAGCTGCCCGATTCCCGCTTTCAGGGGGAAGGACGGCTTATCCGTCTGGAATACGAGGACTTGTATCTCTTCAATGTCTACTTTCCCAACGGGCAGATGAGCGATGACCGCCTGCTCTATAAGCTTGATTTCTACGACGCTTTCCTGGAGCAGGCCCAGGAATGCCGAAAGACAAAGCCGGTGGTGGTCTGCGGCGACTTCAACACGGCCCATACCGAGATCGACTTGAAAAACCCCAAAGCCAATGAAAAAACATCCGGGTTTCTCCCGGTGGAACGATCCTGGCTGGACCGATTCATTGCAGCCGGCTACCTAGACACCTTTCGGCTTTTTACCACGGAGCCGGGACATTACAGCTGGTGGTCCTACCGCTCCGGGGCCAGACAGCGCAACGCCGGGTGGCGGATCGATTATTGTTTCGTCTCCTCTGAACTGCGCCCCCATGTGGCCCGGGCCTGGATCGAGTCCCAGGTCATGGGCTCGGACCACTGCCCGGTGGGCTTGCAACTCGACATAGCTCAGGAAGACTGATGTTCGATATTCTCGTCCTCTCCAAATCCCATTTTACCTGACCGGGCTGCGACCGGATCAAGGACGTGATCCGAAGCGTTGCCCGGGACCCGTCTCTGGAGATACGCATCCGGTTTCTGCCCACCACGGCCCCTGAGGCCCAGGGCTTGAACACGAAAAAAGCCCTGAGCGTTTACGTCAACGGAGAGCGGGTCCCCCTCAAGGCCCTGCAGAAAGAAGCCGTCTTTCGCGCCTATCTCCAGGAACTCGACGCTGATTTTGAATCGTCGGAAAAAGCAGAGTGATATACTGCTTCAACTTACCTTTTTCAGGATTCTGTCGTTGAAAAATTTGAATTTCGTGCTTGTTTCGAATTTCGGGTTTCGTGCTTCGAATTTACAATAACAGAGCTCTTTACAGTCCGCGTAAATTTGAAGGATTTTTTGGACATTTTGTGATA
>CAZUMF010000278.1:0-6384 GCA_964621385.1 uncultured Desulfohalobiaceae bacterium | reverse complement strand
CATGGCATTGTTTTCCTGAAATATGAATAGGTTGCGTAGGTCCGACCCGGGAGCGTTGTTCTGGTCGGAGGCAACGACGGTTGGATGGGATCGGAAAACTGCAATGATCAGACCGCATTGTGGCTCAGCGTCCGATATCTGAAGATTCCGCTTTCCGCAGCGGCCCGAAAAAAACACTTCACTCGAGTCATGCGTCTCAGCCGAAGCTGAATCCTGCCGGGAGGTGTGTCTTTTCGGGTTATTTCCCATTGAATGCCGTCCTTTTTATTGCCAGGAAGAGCACAGAGTCTATCAGGACATGCATCCGGCAGTGGCTGTCTTTCAAAGCGGTCCGTAGAGATTCCCGGCCTTTTTTCCTGGATTGACATTAGAAAAAAACCCCTGCAAACTTCTTCCTGGAAAACCACTTGCGAATATCTCTGTCTTACGAAAACTTACGAAGGTGGAACACGACAAAGGAGATCAATGAAACGCGCTTCCCGATGGATCGGCCTGGGGCTACTAGTCTGTGTGGCCCTCACAGCCTTTGCCCTGGATCAACTTGGCCGGAAACGACAACCCCGGCACTACACCGTCAGATTCAGCTCAGGCATTCAACTCGAAGCCGGTTCTCAAGGTCTCCTCGAGAGCATAGCCGGGACCATGGCCAAGAGCGAAACCCTTGAGGCGATAATTGTCGGGCATACCGGGACTCGCGGAGATCCAGCCATCAACCAGGAACTCAGCCAGAAAAGAGCCGAATTCATCAAACAGCAGCTGGTAGAGCGGGGAGTGGTTCCCTCCCGCATGCAGACATTTGGGGTGGGTGGGCAGGACCCGCTGGAGAAAAAGGCCGAGGAAGGTGAGCGCTCCTATCATCAGCGACTCAAACGGGCGGAGATCACCTTGAAACGATAATGCTGAGGAGAGTGTGCATGCGATTCAAAATATTGGCGTTTATTTGTGTTGTCCTTTTGTGCGGGCAGCAGCTCCAGGCCTTTGAATATCTCCCCCTCAAGCCGAGTGCTGAGGTTCTTGCAAACACTGCGGTCAAGAGCTGTCGCAGCCTGCAAAAGCTGCGTGTTCCCTTGCGTACCTCAGGAGCTCATGTGGTGCTTTTGGACGGCAATGGCTATGAACTCGAAACAGCCCCAGACAGTCTGTTTGGCAAACGCGGACTGGATATCCGCCTGGAACTCAAGAACAGCATCATCGAGCAGCTCGAAGACTACCTGAACTGCAAGACCCCGATCATGGTCGGAACCCAGGGCATGCTCAACGCTATAGCCGACGTGACGGAATCAGACCCGAGAACCCGGATGGTGGCCATCTACCAGCATGGCTGGTCCAACGGCGGATCAGCTCTGGTGGTTCGTCCCCACATTCAGACTCCCCAGGATCTCAGCGGAGCAACCATTGTCACCCAGGCCTTTGGCCCCCATCTGGAATATCTTGTCCGGATTGTGGAGGATGCCCGAAAAACAGCCCGGGAAGCAGGAAATGACTGGGAGGATCCTGAAATCCTCTTGACTGAGAAGCTCATCGGTTTTCAAGACCACACCCCGGGCCAGGCCTTTTCCGAGGACTCCCAGGCGGATGCGGCCTGCGTGCTCATGCCCGATGCCCGAATTCTCACCAGCGGCGGGGGGACTGGAACCGGGGCCGAAGGGTCGGTCAAGGGCGCCCATATCCTTCTTTCCACAAAATCCGCATCCCGGGTCATGTCTGAAATATATATCGTCCGCCGGGATTACTTTGACGCCAATCGAAGTCAGATTCAGGATTTTGTCGAAGCCCTGTTCAAGGCCGAGGAAAACACGCGTGAAAACGTGCTCAAGCTTCTCGTGGAGTGGAAAGTTGTGGGCAAACACCTGATCAGGGATGCCGGGGCCATTGAAGAGGCCAAAAACCTGTGGAGCAATTTCGAAACCGTAGGCCTGCGGGGCAATGTCGACTGGGCCACCCCAGAGCATCCACGCAGTTTTCTGGCTGTGAACAATGAGATCCAGAACAACTTTGTGGCACGTGGACTCATGCAGACCGCCTATTCCTTCACGATGGCCGACTGGGATTTTTCCGCTCTTTCCGGGGATCTGTTTGATCAACGCCGGGCCGATTTGCCTGGATTCGACGACAGCCAGACCACCCAGGTTGTCCAGGACATGAAGCAAAAAGGGGATCTGGCCAAGAACACACTCATTGACTTTGATATCAACTTCAAGCCGAATCAACGAACCTTTTCCAGGGAACAGTACAAAGATGAGTTTGAACGAGTCGTCGAGCTGTCCTCAACCTATGCGGGAGCGGTCCTGACTGTGGAAGGTCATTCAGATCCCCTGCATTATCTCCGGCAGAAATCCAAAGGAGCACCGGCCCATACCCTGCGCAGCATCCGGCAGGCCGCCAGAAATCTGAGCGTGAACAGGGCGATTCAGGTCAGGGATTCCATCATCGATTTTGCAGACGGTCAGGAAATCACTCTCGACGAATCCCAGTTCGTGGTGGTCGGAAATGGGATCAGCGAACCCAAAACCGGCATGTGCGGTGGAGATCCCTGCCCACCCAAGACTGAAGCCGAATGGTTGTCCAATATGCGGGTCAACTTCAGGATTGTCCAGGTGGAAGCCGAAGCCTCGGTTTTCACTCCGCTGAACACCTGGTAGAGGCGCCCTGTTCTCTTCTGCGGCCCAAGCCAGGCTTCTTCCGGAAGACTTCGGTGCTTGCCGCTCATGGGAACAGGAAAATGGACATTCATGCCTGATTTGAACCTGGCTGCTCTGGGCTTGAACCTGGAACTCCGACCGAGAAGGATGGCCAACATGATTATATTTTTTGCCGCTTTCAAGAACAAGGCCTTGAGACAGGCAATACTCGTCATGGTCTGCTTCGGCTTTTTGCTGGGGTGCGGCGAGACAGAAGAGAAACAGGCACGAAAAAACGAATCCGATCAGCAATTCTCTCTAGCCCAGGCCCGTGATGCAGTCTGGCCTCCTCCGGTCAATGCACCCATTGAACGATACGATCCGCTGCTCACCCGGCAAAATTTCATGGCGGTCCTGGACATGAGCGGTTCCATGTCTGATACCGATTGTTCTGGTCAGTTCGACACCAAGGCGGAAGCCGCCAGGTTTGCCCTGGTCAATTGGCTCGAAAGCATTCCCCGTGAAGCCAATGTCGGGCTGGTGGTTTTTTCCAGAAAAGCCGTCAAGGTCTATGTGCCCCTGGGTGTCGACAACCGAGACGTCTTTCAAAAAGCGGTGCAGAAGACCTTCCCCAGCGGAGGGACCCCGTTGCGGACGGCCATGGAACTGGCCCTTCGGGAATTGGAAGAGCGGGCCAGGCATCAAAACGGATACGGGGATTACAGGCTGGTGGTCATCACTGATGGCCAGCACAGCGAAGGGGAAGATCCCAAACCGGTGGTGGATGCCATCCTGAACAATCCTGCGAATCCGATTCAGATCTACACCATTGGCTTTTGCATCACTGAGTCGGCCTTGAATCAACCCGGGCGGATTATCTATCAAAGCGCCAACAATCCGGACGAGCTCAAGAAAGGCCTGGACAGGGTTCTGGCCGAATCCACCCATTTCAACATAGACGCGATCAAGGAGTTTACCAAAGATGACTAGGAGATGGACCCTGTTGAAGACCTCAATTGTTGTCCTGGCTCTCGGTCTGAGTCTGGTCTGCAACCAAGCCTCTCGGGCCGGGCAATGGAACAGAACCCCGGATCTGACCATTGGCTGGACAGCCTGGTCTGATGCGGAAATCGTGAGCAAGATGGCGGTGCTCATCCTCAGCCGCGGAATGAAGCTGGATGTTGAACTCACCCTGGCCGATATTTCCGTGCAATACCGGGGGATTGCCGAAGGGGATCTGGACGTGATGCTCATGTCCTGGCAGCCCAAGACCCATGCCGCCTATTTGCGCCGCTATCAGGACCGGATTGAGGATCTGGGCGTCCTGTATGAAGACACAAGTCTGGGCCTGGTTGTACCGGACTATCTCCCACAATCCACGCTGCGTTCCATTGCTGACCTGGGAAAGCCAGAGGTCAGGGACTGGTTTCAAGGAAAAATTCAGGGCATCGGCGCCGCAGCCGGGATCATGGGATTGTCTGAAAAAGCTCTGAAGGCCTATGGAGTCAGTTATGAACTCCTTGTTTCCAGCGGACCGGCCATGGCCAGGAGCCTGGGACAGGCCATTGCATCCAAATCCCCTATGATCGTCACCGGCTGGAGACCCCACTGGATGTTTTCTGAATATTCCCTCCGTTATCTTGATGACCCCAAAGGTGTCTTCAAGAGTAAAGAATCGGTTCACATCGTGGCCAGGAAGGGTTTTGCCGCGGATCATCCGGAGTTGGCCGCCTTTTTCAGGCGCATGCACTTTCAGCTCGAAGAGCTTGAAGACCTCATGGTCCAGGCCAGGAAAACATCCCATACCGAGGCCATTCTGGAGTGGATCACCAACAACCGGGACAGGGTGCACTACTGGATGCACGGGAAATAAAGGAGGTCAGGCCATGACCGAATCCATGGTTTCCTATTGTTCCGCACTCCTTGCTTCCCTTTGTTTTTGCCTGTTTCACTTTGTGTGTGTCTTTCCAGGGTCCAGTCCGGAGTTGAATTTTTTTCTGGCCCTGCTGCTGGCCATGGGGGCCTACGCCGGCTTTTTGCTCGTTTTGCCCAGACCACAAAGCCTGGAAGAAGAACTCGCCGGAATGAACGTCTCTGCCGGAATCAATCCACAGGCAGTGGCTGCTCTGATTAGATCCAGTCTGGAAAAAATTACGGATATTCGCGAACACAGTTCAGAACTGCAGGGGGATGTCCAGGCGACGCTCAAGCGTATCACCGGAATTGCCCAGGACATTGTCGAGGGCTTCAAGAACGATCCCACGGATATCAATAGATCCAAACAATTTTTGTTTCACTATCTGGATGCGACTCTGGACATCGTCTTGAAATATAAAGAACTCAGAAACAAAAAGGGCGGAGAGCCGGTCGAGGCCGTGCTCATCAAATCAGAGCAGACTTTAGCCGAGATCGAAGCTGTTTTTCAAAAGCAGTACCAGCGCAACCTGGCCAACGAGGCCATGGAACTCGATGTCAATTTGGATGTGTTACAGAACATGATCAAAAGCGAGGGCTTGTGATGCCGAAATCCAATGAAACCCAACCAGACCTGTCAGTACCCGAACTCAGACCAACTGCCGGCCTGGAATCTGCCCAGACCGGGGCCGTGGACGAGTCCGGCAATGCCGTCTCCCTGGCGGCTCTGCCCCAGGACCAGCAAAGCCGGATTCAAGAACTCATGAACCGCATTGACCTCCAGGATACCCAGAGCATCCTGTCCTTTGGCGTGGAGGCGCAAAAGGAGGTGACCCAGGCCAACAGTTCCATCCTGGACAAGGTTCGCAACAAGGACACCGGGCCAGCTGGTCAGGCCCTCAATGACATGATGCTTCAAATCCGGGGAATCGACACGACGGCCCTCAAGGAGGGAAAAAAGCCCGGCTTTTTTGCCAGGCTCCTGGGCAAGGTGAATCCTGTGGCCCGTTTTATCCAGCAGTACGAGTCTGTCGAAAGCCAGATCAACCGAATTGAACAGGAGTTGGAAAAGCATCGCTACAAACTGGTCCAGGACCTGACCCTGCTTGATCGGCTCTATGACGCCACCCTTGACTACTTTCGCGAACTTGAACTCTTTATCGCGGCCGGCCAGCTCAAGCTGCAGCAGATTGACGAGCATGAGATTCCCGCAGTGCAAAGGCAGGCCGAGGAAAGCAACGATCCTATCGACGCTCAAAAGGCCCGGGATCTGAAAACCATGCGCGACGACCTGGAACGGAAAGTCCATGATCTCAAGCTGACCCGGCAGGTGGTAATACAGAGCCTGCCCTCGATCCGCATCACTCAGGACCTGGACAAAGGACTGGTGACCAAGATTCAAAGCTCGGTCATCAACACCATTCCCCTTTGGAAGAATCAACTCGCCCAGGCCGTGACCATTTTCAGGACCAGAGAAGCAGCCGGAACCTTGAAGGCAACATCGGATCTGACCAATGAACTGCTGGAGAAAGGGGCCGAGAATTTACGGCAGGCCAATCGAGAGGTCCGCACCGAGCTCGAACGGGGCATCGTCAGTATCGAGTCCATTGAAAAAGCCAATGCAAATCTGATCGGCGCCATCCAGGAGAGCCTGCAGATTGCCGAAGATGGACGCCAGAAACGGGCGGATGCGGAACAGCGCCTTCTCCAGTGCGAGAATGAACTGAAATCGACCCTGCGGGACATCGCAGGCGGAAAGAATTCGTCTCATTCAGGCCATTCCTCCTGACCCTGTGCTACGTCTCAGAATAATTGAATTTTTGAGTCTTTATTTCAACAACCCCGCCTA
>CAZUMF010000277.1:0-6437 GCA_964621385.1 uncultured Desulfohalobiaceae bacterium | reverse complement strand
TTGAGCGGCGCCCGGCGCCAGCGGGTCGGCATCGCCCGGGCCTTGATCCAGGGACCCAGGCTGCTCCTGGTGGATGAGCCGACCTCAAGCCTGGACCCGGCCATCGGCCGGGACGTCATGAAGGAGATCCGGCGGATTTCCAAGGAACTCGGGGTGCCGGTCCTGATCAGCATCCATGATGTCAATCTGGCGCTGGACTTTGCTGATCGCATCGTGGCCATGCGGGACGGCGAGGTGATCTCTGAAGGCCTGGCCTCTGAATTTACCCAACAACGCCTGGAAGACATCTATCAGTACAAGATATAAAGCAAGCTTCGCCCGCACCCCAGGATCTTGAACGTATTGAAATTTGGAATTTGTGTTTTGGGATTTCCTCCAGCAGAAGGGAGCTGACTATGACTGATCTGGAATCGGTCCTTCCGAAAAAATCGAATCTGAAACGAAACTGCTGGCTCATTGCCTTTGCCCTGGTCTTTCTCTGGTCGGTCTGGGGCATCTTCGTGGTGGAGACCAAATGGTCCAATGTCGGGACGATCGCCCAGGTGCTGCGGGCCATCGCCAGATTTTTTCCTCCCAACTGGGGCTATGTCCTGGAACTGGGACAGGCCACATTTGATACCTTTCTGATCGGGCTTTTAGGAACCTTTCTCTCCCTGGTCCTTTCCATTCCAGTGGCCTGGTTCGCAGCGCACAACATCTCTCCGTTCATTCCCATTTGCTACCCCATCGGCCGCTTCATCATGACCATCAGCCGGTCCGTGCATGAAGTGGTCTGGGCCCTGATTTTCGTGGCTGCCCTGGGACTCGGTCCCTTTGCCGGGATTCTGGCCCTGAGCCTGCGCTCCATCGGCTTTGTCTCCAAGATGACCGCGGAACAAATCGAAGACATCGACTACCGACCCATTGAGGCGATTCGTGCCGCCGGGGGCAGCCGCATCGACGAGATCCTGTGGGGCATCATCCCACAGATCCTGCCCCAGTTTATCGGCACCGCCATTTTTCAATGGGACATCAATATTCGCCGGGCGACCATTATCGGGATCGTGGGCGGGGGCGGACTCGGTCTGCTCTTCAGCATCAAGATGCAGGCCTACCAATACACCGACGCCACAGCAGTCCTGGTGGCCATCCTCGTCCTAGTCCTGGCTGGAGAATATGTATCCACCAAACTCCGCAGTATGATCACCTGAAATGCGGCTGCAAAAAATCCTTTTGCAGCCTCCAGAGGTCAGTAGCCAGACCCGGCTTCGCTAAGAAGCTTCCGTCTTCGCTATACAGCTACGCCGTGACAAGCCGCCGTGGCAAGCGTCAGAGGTCAGTAAATCCAGATGATTATAAGAATATTGAGTAGCTCAAATCGTTTGCTTTCGACTTTTTGCAGGTACGTCACCTAAAGGATAGCCGTTATGGAAGCCACTAAGCCAACGCAACCGGTGAACATCGTCGAGCACCTTCAAGAACATAAAAAAAAGCGCTTCATCTATTTCTTGAGCGGTATCGGGGTCCTGATCCTGGTCTTCTGGTCTTTTTACTACCTCAACATCCCCTTGAAGCGTTTCTTTTTCATGCTGGGCCCCATCGGTCACAAGATCGACCAGCTCTTTCTCTGGCCTGACTTTGCCTATATCAATAATATGGGCATGCTCCGTTCGATTGTGGAAACCTTTCAAATGGGAATCTTCGGGACCTTTGTCGGCCTGGCCCTCTGCGTCCCTCTGGCCTGGTTCGCTTCTTTCAATATGACCCCCAGCAAAATGCTCCTCTATCCGCTGGGGCGGGGCGTCATCATCGGCTCCAGGTCCATTTATGAATTGATCTGGGCCATTCTGTTCACCATGATTCTCGGCTTCGGCCCCCTGGCCGGCAGCCTGACCTGCGTCCTGGCCACCATCGGATTCTCCGGCAAGCTCATGACCGAAGCCGTGGAAGCCATTGACATGGGACCGGTGGAGGCTGTGCGGGCCTCGGGGGCCGGAGAAATCGAGACCTTTCTCTGGGGGGTGCTTCCCCAGGTCCAGACCTCCTGGACCGGGATCGGCATCTACGGCTGGGATTCCACCTTCCGTATGGCCACCATCATGGGCTATGTCGGGGCCGGTGGCATCGGCATGTACCTCCGGGAAACCATTGAAATGCTGGAATACGAAAAAACCGGCATGACCCTGGTGGTGATCATCGTCCTGGTGGTCATCAGTGAAATCTCATCCGCCTGGGCGCGGAACAAGCTCTCCTAAACCATTCTTACGAAGATCGCTCCCTGAGCGGTCTTCGTAAAAATGGTTTCCATCGGGTCTGCTTGGTCGTATGAAACTTCTGAATTATTTTGAACCAGCCGCTCTCTTCCGGCTTCGCATCGCGATTTCCCGGAAACAAAGCGTCATTGCGAGGCGCCTACTTTTCCAATTTCCAATTTCGAATTTCTAATTTCCACTATCCAAAGCCATGAACATCCTCTGTCTTGGCGGGGCGGGCAAGATCTGCCGGGAAGCGGTCCTCGATCTGGCAGTCTTTTCCGATGTCTCGAAAATCACCATTGCTGACATTGATGCAGCTGCTGCTGAGGAGGTGGCAGCCGGTCTTAACGATCCCCGTGTGGATGTGTGCAGAGTGAACATCCAGGACCGAGCGCAGACCGTTCAGCTGATGCGCGGCTATGATCTGGTCATGGACGGGCTGACCATCTCCATGAATGACCTCTCCACGGCCTGTATGGCCGAGGCCGGGGTCAACGGGATCAATTTGAACGGCTGCAGCACGGAATGGTCGTATGATCAGTCATTCAAAGACAGGGGGAGGGTGTTCGTGCCTGGAATGGGCATGACCCCGGGCATCACCAACCTGCTGGCCAGGTATGCGGCGGACCGTCTGAACACAGTGGACACGATCCGCATCAGTCACGGGGCCTTCAGGCCGGTGGCCTTTTCGCCGTCCATTGCCGAGACCACCCGCCTGGAGTATGACCCGGACCTGCCCACCAGACTCGTCTTTGAAGACGGACAGTTCGTCCAGGTCCCGCCCTTTGCCCGGCCCCGGAAGATTGAGCTGCCGAAGCCATTCGGGACCCACACCCAGTACATCATCCCCCATGCCGAGACCCTGACCCTGCCCAGTTCCCTGGAAGGGAAGGGGCTCCGCCTGCTCGAAGTCAGAGGGACTTGGCCCCCGGAAAATATGGAACTGATCCGGGTCCTGCATGAATGGGGCTTCCTGCGCAACGACCGTATCAGGGTGCAGGATCAGGACATCGGGATCCTGGACGCCATCGCCGCCTATCTGCTCCAGTCGCCCGAAGGCAGGCACACGAAGCTGTATGGCTACGCTTTGCATGTCGAGGTCGTCGGGGAAAAAGACGGGCAGAAGCAACAGCATGTTCTGACCCACACCCATCCGCCTTCGGACGGGACCGTCAAGGACTGGGATGGACTACGGGCCTATACCCGGAACGTCGGCATTCCCCTGAGCATCGGCGCGCAGATAATCACAAAGGGGCTGGTCCAAAAAACCGGGGTCCTGGCTCCGGAACTGGCCTTTGATCCGGAGACTGTATTTCAGGAACTGGCCAGACGGCAGATTCTGATCCAGGAACAGGTCTTCCCGCAAGCTGAGTATTCTGATTCATACGTTCGGTGATGTATTCTCTATGAGCCCAATCGAAATATTGAGGAGGGCTTTGATTATGTTTCGTGCTTCGTTTTTCGTATTTCGGATTTTTCAGCCTCGCTTTCGTTCCTGATACGCGAACATGCTCTTGGCCTTTGCAATGTCACTGTATTTTCGACTGTGTTTACTCAGTGGAGGCCATTGCCTGTGAGCCTCACCCCGAGTTCTCGAAAGCGCTGTTGGACATTTTCATACACTTGCAGATACTCCTCTGTCGGACGCCCGGCCTGAAAATCGTAACACCGGGAACAGGGGCTGCCCTGGGGGGCATTTTTCAGATCGGACTCATAGGTTTCCAGGAGCCTGAGGGCCAGGGCATTGGCCTCCCGGCCTGACATCCCCTGGACCGCACGCACGAAATCCACGGTAAACCCGGCCTCCACCGGAGTGATCCCGTCAAGCAGGGCGGCTTTGGCCGGATGGGGCGTTTCAATGCCGGCGTAGCCCGAGGGAACCTGGGATAGGATAGCGGCCGCGGCCTCATGGAAATACATTTCAGTGCAGGGTCCGGCCGCGGCAAAGCCCAGACCGATGACGGGAGTGTGCATATTCCGGCTGATGGCCCGGCCGGCGGCGGCCATGGCCCACAGGCACTGCCGGACCGAATTGCAGCCGTGCTGGAAATGGATGGGCAGGATCAAGTGATAGTCCCCCTGAAACAGAAAGCTGCCCAGCAGGGCTGAGGCGGTCATGGTCAGGGCCGTTCCCTCGGGACCTCCGGCATACCCCCCGAGGATGGGGACCGCGGTGGAGCCGACATTGCCCCGGATGTTCCGGACAAAGGCCAGCCGATTCAGTGACTCGAAGTTGACCTTCATCTCGCAGAGGATATCGATCAGCCAGCCATCAGCAGGGGTCAGCCCGAAATCTGGATGCGAAGCCGCAATGGTCCCGGCCGCTGTAGTTGAAGAAGACACCAGATTCAAAATCGGCATCCCCGGTCGTCCGGCCTGGCTGAGTCCCTTGCGGGCGGCCCTTGCCGAACGGATGCAGGCCTCCATCTCCAACGGCGAGCCCCCGACCACCTGCAGCCCGTCAACCCAGCCCAGGGAGGGGACACTCACTGAATTGCCGCCCTGGACCCGGGCAAAGCCTGCAACCAGGTCCGTGATGGTCTGCTCTGAGGACGTAAGACAGCCGGCCCCGAGATGCAGCCAGGGCATTGCCCCGTCATCCGGCCGCCTTGATCTGAGGATGCCCCGGTCTTTGCCCTGTCCGCATACAGTGACCCGCTCCCTGGCGGCATCCAGGGCATCCAGAAGCTCGCTGCGCTCAAGAGGAAGCACCTGGTTGCAGTCTTCCAGGTAGAACCCTGTTCGGCTCAGAAAGGCCAGGGCGCCTTCAAAAAGGCGGTCAGCCAGCGCATCGTCGCAACTGACAGGATTTTCCGGATCATAGCCAATGGAAAAATACTCGGCCGTGTCTTGCAGTCCGGCATACACAGTGGTGAGCATGAAATCATCCGCCCCCCTGTATGGGGCTGTTTCCGCCCGTTGCATACAATCGAAGAGTCTGTCCATCAAGCGTCTCCTTCGCAGGCCCTGTCCTGGTGCATGATCAGAGGTTATATGAAAAATAACATTATGTTTCAATACGTTATTTTGACTTTAGTCCACAATTCGGCTATTGGTCAAGTCATTCGCTGTGCATTTTTCACGCAGTGACAGCTTTTTTCAGGAGGGTCTATCATGCAGAAAGGATTCCAGCCGGGTGCAGCCCGGAGCAACGGCATTGGATTGAACATGTTTTCTGAGGATGAACTGCAGCAGGTCCATCTGGCGACCCTGGACGTCCTCTGGAATATCGGGGTCAAGGTGGAGAGCGACAAGGCCGTGGACATCTTCCACGCCGGCGGATGCAGCATTGATTCTGCCGGCAGGATCGTCAAAATTCCGGCCTGGCTGGTGGAGGATGCCATTCGCTCCGCACCGCCCACCTTTCGGGCCTGCGGCCGCAACCCGGACAAAGACTACGTCTGTGAAAAAGACCGGACGGGATTTGTCAATTTCGGGGAGGCTCCGCAAATGCTTGACCTGGAAACCAGGAAACTGCGGACCCCTCTGCAAAAGGACGTTGATGAGGCCACCCGCCTCATGGACGCTCTGGAGGAAATCATTGTCTTTGAACGGCCTTTGACCCCGAGCGACATGGATCAGGAGATTGTCTGCCTGTACAACACCAAAGCCTTTTACCAGCACTGCACCAAACACGGCTATATCGGGATCAACTCGGTGGAGAACCTCAGGGCCTGTTATGCCATGGGCTGCGCCGTGGCCGGAGGTGAAGAGGCCTTCAGGCAACGCCCCACCTTTTCCACCACCTGCGATCCCATCAGCCCCCTGCTCCATTCCAGGGAGGCCTGCGACGTCCTGATTGAGGCCTGTGAACTCGGCGTGCCCCTGAAGATCAACCCTCTGGGCTTGACCGGCGGAACGGCCTGCGTCAATCAGGCCTCGGCCCTGGTCACGCACAACGCGGAGAATCTGAGCATGTTCGTGCTCGGCCAGCTGGTCCGCAAAGGCCATCCCATGGTCTATGGATCATCCACAAGCATGATGGACCTCAAGACCGGTCTGGCCAGCATGGGCTGTCCCGAAGGCGGGATCTTCAGTGCGGCCATCGCCAAAATGGCCCAGTTCTATCAGCTGCCGTCCTGGACCTCGGGCGGCTAGGTGGACAGCAAACGACCGGACGCGCACGCCCCCCACGACTTTACCCTCACCGCCATGTTGCCGGCGTTGGCAGGGACCAACCTGATTTATGGCCTGGGGATGCTC
>CAZUMF010000276.1:0-6473 GCA_964621385.1 uncultured Desulfohalobiaceae bacterium | reverse complement strand
TCTCCCTTGCAGGTCCCGGTGGAGGCCGGCCGAACCAGGATGCTGATCAAGGAGTTTTTGCAAATGAAAGAAGGAGCGGTCATTGAGCTGGACAAACTGGCGGATGAACCGCTCGACCTGTATGTCAATTCACAACTCATCGCCAGAGGGGAAGCTGTGGTGGTGAACGACAAGTTCGGCTTGCGTCTCATTGATGTGGTCAGTCCTTCAGAACGATTGGAAAAACTGCGGTGATACCATGCAGCGACTTTGTCTTCTGTTTTTGCTGCTGCTGCCGGCTGAAGCCTGGGCGGCTGAATCATGGCCACATGATATATGGGTTTCCGGATTCAAACTTCTTCTGGGGACCCTGATTGTCATCGGCCTCATGCTCTTGATCTATGCCCTGAATCGGAAGGGTCTCAGTTTTTTGAAAGACAGAGGTTCGAACAGCATTGAGATCCTTGAAACCAGACCTGTAGGCGGGAGAAAATCCCTGTGTCTGGTCAAGGTCCGGGGCGAGAATCTGTTGCTCGGGCTGGGGACCGATCGCGTCGATCTGCTTTTTCATTTTGATTCGTCAAAGGCTGAACAGCGCTTTGACAATGAGCTTCAGGAACGGTTTGAGGGGAAAAGATGAAGAAGGCCGTTTTGATCTTCCTGGTCCTGCTGCTGGGATGGGCTGCCTGGCAGGGGGGTGATGCCGTCTGGGCTCAGGAAACCCCGAGTCTGAGTCTGGATATCGCTGAACCAACAGGGCCGGAACAGATCTCGACAGTGCTGCAGATCCTGGTGCTGTTTACGGTCTTGAGCATGGCGCCGGCGATTCTGCTGATGACCTCGTCATTTATCCGGATTGTGGTGGTCCTGTCTCTGCTTCGCCAGGCCATGGGCACCCAGCAGATGCCGCCGAACCAGATCATTATCGGGCTGGCCATGTTTTTGACATTTTTTATCATGACGCCGGTTCTCACCCAGATCAATGAAACAGCACTGCAACCATACCTACAAAAAGAAGTAGGAGATCAAGAGGCCCTGCGCCGGGCCGTCATTCCAGTTCGGGAATTCATGCTCTCCCAGGTCCGGGAAAAGGATCTGGCGCTCATGACCAGGATGGCGGATCAAGAGCCTCCTGAAAAGAAAGAGGATATATCCACAGTAACGCTTATTCCGGCTTTTATGTTGTCTGAGTTGAAACGGGCCTTTCAGATCGGCTTCATGATTTTCGTGCCATTTCTGGTCATCGACATGATTACCGCGTCAGTGCTCATGACCATGGGAATGCTCATGCTGCCGCCGATCATTATTTCGCTGCCCTTTAAGATATTATTGTTTGTGCTTGTGGACGGCTGGAACCTGATTGTTGGTTCACTGGTGCAGGGATTTTACTAGGCGCTTATCAGTCTATCTCTATCAGAGACAACAAGACACTGTGTTGCTCCGAAGCAGTTGCAGTCCTTGTGAAAGAAATTGGAGGATGTCATGGATGAAGCCATGGTCATTGAATTGGCCCGTAAGGCTGTAGGTACGGTCATCCTGGCGGCCGCCCCCATGATGATTGCCGGTCTGGTGGTCGGTCTGGTGATGAGTATTTTTCAGGCGGCCACCCAGATCAATGAACAAACCATGACCTTTGGTCCTAAAATCGTGGCTGTGTTTGTGACTCTGATTATCGCCGCCCCCTGGATATTGAATATTGTTCTCAAATTGGCGCATGAGATCTTCGGCACCCTGATTATTTGACCAATGCGGGACAGACAGGTGAAAGGCCTTTATTGTGGACTTGATCCTTTTTTCCATACAAAGCTGGTTAGTGTTTTTGGTCATTCTGGCCAGAACAGCCGCCATTGTCGGCAGTCTCCCAGTCTTTACAAGCTCACGGGTGGCCCTTCGAGTTCGGGTTGGTATTGCAGTGACCGTTGCTCTGATCCTTTTTCCTGTCCTTGACCTGTCCCTGCCCCACTACTGCACAACCGCCTTTGGCTTTGGTCTCATCATTGTTCAAGAGGCATTGCTCGGTCTGACTCTGGGGTTTGTCACCCAACTCATTTTTTTTGCAGTGCAGTTCGGGGGGACGGTGGTGGGCTATCAAATGGGATTTGCAGCGGCCAACATCCTTGACCCCCAGAGCCATCAGCAGGTCCCGCTGCTGTCCCAATTTCAGAATGTTTTCGCGATCCTGATTTTTTTGACCCTCAATATTCATCATATTATCTTTCAGGTCATGGTCCATTCCTATGAGGTCTTGCCGCCGGGCGAACTGAATTTTTCCGGTGAAGCCGTCCCCTACCTCATGGAGATGGCTGGAGAGATGTTTGTTTTGGGATTGCAATTGATCGCTCCGATCATGGTCGTTCTGATGCTCACGATGTTTATCCTGGGGATCATGGCCAGGGTTTTCCCGCAACTGCAGGTTTTTATGCTGTCCTTTCCTATAAAAATTGCGTTGGCCCTGATTTTGATCGGATTGAGTATGGAAACGGTCGTCTTCCTTCTGGATCAAGAATTTACCGGGCTTGAAGAACGTCTGATCCGTATGCTTCATATGTTGTGAGGTGAACTATGCCTGAAGAGCAGAATGCAGAGCGAACAGAAGAGCCTACGGAAAAGAGGCGACGGGAATTCCGGGAAAAGGGGCAGGTCGCCCAAAGCAAAGAGGTGAACACGGCCTTGTTATTGACCGGGATTTTGATCCTGTGGTCGTTTTATGCCCCGCATTTCTGGGAAGATCTGTGCACTTTTCTGAGTTTTTTCTGGCGGCTGTGCTCTGAGTTGACGATATCCTCCGGATCGGTCCAGAAGATGCTGCTTTTTATGAGCCTTCAGATGGCCAATCTGATCTGGCCACTGCTCCTGACCGGATTTGTGCTCGGGTTTCTCGCCGGCTACATCCAAATCGGCTGGCTGTTCACAACCAAACCTTTGCAGCCGGACTTGACAAAGCTCGATCCGATCAAAGGCTCGGCCAAATTTGTTTCCAAGCGTACATTTTTTGAGGCCGCAAAATCGATCGGCAAGGTTTTTTTGGTCGGCGGGGTTGGTTTCTGGACGCTTTTCAGCCGCTTTGATGAATTTCTCGGTCTGGCGGGGGCGAACCTCTCCACGGTCACTGTTTTTCTGGCTGATTTTATGTTCTCGATTCTCCTGAAGTGCTGCGTACTTCTCGTGATCATTGCAGTGATTGATTATATTTTTTCACGAAAAGAGATGGAAGAAAAAATGAAAATGACCAAGCAGGAAGTCAAAGAGGAGAACAAGGAAACCGAAGGCGATCCTCAGGTCAAACAAAAGGTACGGTCCATTCAGCGGCAGATGGCCAAAAAACGCATGATGGCCGAGGTTCCCAAATCCGACGTGATCATCACCAACCCGACCCATTACGCGGTGGCCATCCGCTATGAGCGCAAGGCCATGGAGGCTCCGGTGGTGGTGGCTAAAGGAGCGGATCATCTGGCCCGACAAATCAAAAAGATCGGGCTGGAACACGAGGTGCCGCTGGTGGAAAACCCCCTGGTCGCACGATCGTTGTACCAGGTTGAACTCGGCGAGACGATTCCTGAGGAGATGTTCAAGGCCGTTGCTGAGATCCTGGCCTATGTCTATGGCCTCAAAAACAGAGATCAATGACCATGATAAAAGAAATCATTCAGCAAGATTGGTATCATCTCTTGTTCAGAAGCGACGTTCTGGTATCCTTGGGACTGGTCGTCATTCTGCTGGTGATGATCATCCCCATGCCGGCGATGCTCCTGGATCTTTTCCTGGCCTTGAACATCACCGTGGCCTTGATGATTCTGATTATCACCCTCTATGTTCAGAAGTCCCTTGAATTCTCGATTTTTCCGACGGTCTTATTGATCACGACCCTGTTTCGTCTTTCCTTGAACGTGGCCTCCACCCGCTTGATTCTGCTGCACGGCGACACCGGTGAATTCGCCGCCGGAAAGGTCATCCAGTCTTTTGGGGCATTCGTGGTTGGCGGCAATTATGTGGTCGGGATTGTCGTTTTTTTAATCCTGGTGGTGATCAATTTCATCGTGATCACCAAGGGCGCCGGCCGGGTGGCAGAAGTCTCAGCCCGGTTTACTCTGGATGCCATGCCCGGCAAACAGATGGCCATCGACGCCGACTTGAATGCCGGCTTGATCGATGAACAGCAGGCCCGGTCCAGACGGGAGGAAATCACCAGTGAAGCCGATTTTTTCGGAGCCATGGACGGGGCCAGCAAGTTTGTGCGTGGAGACGCTATCGCCGGAATTGTGATCACCATGATCAATATTTGCGCCGGGTTTATTATCGGGGTGCTTCAAAAAAACATGCCCCTGATGGAAGCGGCCCAGAATTATACCACATTGACTGTGGGTGATGGCTTGGTCAGCCAGGTGCCGGCCCTGATCATTTCTACAGGGGCCGGTATACTGGTTTCGCGCAGCGGCGGCCTGGGGGATTTCGGCACGCAACTCAAGAATCAGTTTACCTTCAATGTTCGGGCGATCTGGGTGGTGGGTACCATTCTGTTTGGATTTGCTCTGATTCCCGGATTGCCTTTTTTCCCCTTCCTTGTCCTTGCCTGCCTTCTTTTCGGACTGGCCTTTTTCATCCAAAAACAGCAAAAGGCGGTTTCAGCGTCAGGCCCAGAACCAGAAGAAGCCGGCGAGGTCAAGGAGCAGGAGGAAAATTACGAACAGCTTCTGACAGTGGATCTCCTGGAACTGGAGGTCGGCTATGGGCTCATTCGATTTGTGGACGCGGCCCAGGATGGGGAACTACTCAATCGAATCCGGGCGATCCGCAAGCAGTTTGCTTTGGCGTTAGGCTTTATCATGCCGCCGATTCATATCAAGGACAATCTGCAGTTGAAACCCAATGCCTATCGCTTGATGCTCAAAGGCGTGTCCATTGCCGAAGCTGAGATGGCGCCGGGGCATTTTCTGGCCATGGATTCCGGGAGCGTGACCGAAAAGATGAAAGGCGTTGAAGCGGTGGAACCCGCATTTGGCCTTCCGGCGATCTGGGTCGCGGAAGACAAGAAGGAACGGGCCCAAATGGCCGGATATACTGTTGTTGACTGCCATACAGTCATGGCAACGCACATCAGTGAAATGGTCAAAAGGCACGCCCATGAATTGCTCGGGCGGCAAGAGGCACAGAATTTGCTAGACACCATTGCCAAGAGTTCTCCAAAATTAGTGGAGGAATTGATTCCAAAACTCATCAGTCTGGGAGGCGTGTTGAAAGTGCTGCAGAATTTGCTTCGGGAAGAGGTTTCCATTCGGGATCTTCGCACCATTTTGGAAACCCTGGCTGATTATGCCCCTCAGGTCCAGGACCTGGATCAGCTGACTGAGTTCGTCAGGCAGGCCCTGGCCCGGCAAATCAGTGCGTCTTTGGCTGGTGACGGCGACACCCTGTCCATCATCAGCTTGGATCACACGGTTGAAGAGACCATTCAGCACGCGGTGCAGTCCAGCGGACAGGGCAGCTTTTTGGCTCTCGAGCCGAAAAAGGCCAGATCCATCTTGGAAGCCATTGGCAAGCATGTTGACCGGTTCAAAGACAACCTCAGCCCGGTCTTATTATGTCCCGCCCCCATCCGGCTGCATGTCAAAAAAATGACTGAACGCTATTTTCCTGATCTGGCGGTGGTGTCACATAACGAAGTGGCCCCACAATTCAAAATTCAATCCCTGGGAACGGTGAAACTCCATGCAAGTTAGAGTCTTTGAAGCTGAGGACATGCGTTCGGCCCTGGCCAAGGTCAAAGAAGAACTTGGGTCCGAGGCCCTGATTCTATCGACCCGGGAGATCAGCAAAAAATCCTTCGGTTTTTTGGGGAAACCCGGGATTGAGGTTACGGCCGCAGTGGATGGAGGCGGGGAAACGTCTGTTTCAGAGAGGGAGAATCTCCAAAGTCTGAATCAGAAGCGGCCCGTGCAGCAGGTGAGACCAGTCCGGGATCGTTTGGAAATGAAGCCGCACAATGCACGGGCCTTCCAGCGATATCTGGACCATGAAGCCCGGAGCCGTCCGGAGACGGCTGACGACGGTCAGGAACAGGACCTGATGCTGGAAATCAGGCAGATGAAAGAATCCTTTGAAGGTCTTGTTCAACAATTCGCGCAGTCTAAAGACAGATTACGTGGACACTGGCCGACCTTGTCTCCGGAGTTGCCCGGCCGGAATTTTGACACTGGGCCGATTGGAAAGCATCTGCTGGTCGAATTGCAGGATTGCGGTCTGAAGAGCAGGACCCTGCAGGAGTTTGCCGAGCGGATGAAGCATGAGGAAGCGCTTTCCGAGATGCCGGAAGACACGGACGGGTTTCTGGAGCGGTTCATTGCGGAAACGGTCAGACTGGACAACCCGCTTGCCGGGGGCTGGACAGCACAAAAGCGGCTCGCCTTTATTGGGCCGACTGGTGTGGGCAAGACAACGACGATTGCCAAGATTGCCGCCAACTGCCTGCTCGAACTCGGGAAAGGCGTGGCCCTGGT
>CAZUMF010000275.1:1812-6527 GCA_964621385.1 uncultured Desulfohalobiaceae bacterium | reverse complement strand
CCAAAGTTTCTTCACTGATCAAACTGGCAGTCGTTGTTTTAAATAAACAGCATAACAGCTTAATCGTATATTGTATTAAATATCAAATGATTATGTATCAGCTTTGCCAGAGGCAAAGCTGACACCTGACACCTGTCACCTTCTCTAAGCTTTTTGCCCTCAACGGAATGACCTCAGCCCTTCAGCAGCAGCCGGACGGAAAGGACCAGCACTAAACCGAAGAGAAAGACCGCGGTGCTCAGGATCAGAGGGCACTTGCCCTGTGCGTTTTTGAATTCGGGGACGAGATCCACCGCTCCGATGTACAGAAAGTTCCCCGCGGCAAAGGGAATGAGCCAGTCAATGGAGACCGAAGAGGACACCAGGTAGGCCAGCACCCCCCCGAGCAAAAAGGTCAGGCCCGAGAGAAAATTGAACAGCAGGGCCCGGCCTTTGCGCCATCCGCTGTGGATGAGAATGCCGAAATCGCCGAGCTCCTGAGGCACTTCATGCACGGCGGCCGCGGCCCAGGCCGTCAGGCCCAGCCTGAAATCGCTCACGAACAGTGCGCCGATGGACACGCCGCCGATGCAATTGTGCAGTCCGTCGGCGATGAGGATCATCACCCCCATGGGATGGGTGTGCCGGGAGACAGTCCGATGGCAATGATGCCAGTGCAGGATCTGCTCCAGGATCTGAAAGACCACAAAGCCGGCCACCAGGCTGATGTAGACCGGAATCGTATTGCCGAGACTGTCCACGGCAGCCGGCATAAGATGAAACATCGCCCCGCCGATGAGGGAGCCGGAAGCCAGGGCCACCAGAGGCTGGGTCAGCCGCTGCAGCGTGGATTCCCGGCAGAACAGGGTCAGGCTTCCGGACAGGGCGATGGTGCTCATGGCCAGGCCGAAGATGATGATGGCGGCTAGTGGATGCATAACTGAGATACAAAGTCCAAAGCTGGCTCCGCCCGCAATCCAAAGGTTCCAGCTTTATTTCGTAATTTGAAATTCGAAATTGGAAATTGGCAAGAAAAGAATGCAGAAAAGCAGAGCGTTCTATTACGCCTCATCAAATTTCCAATTTCCGTCAGGGCTTCAAGACCAGGACCGGGCACTTGGCGAGACGCAGGGTCCGTTCGGTCACCGAGCCGATCATGTACTCTTTCAAACCGCGTCGTCCAAATGAGGTCATGATAATGAGCTCCGCCTGGATGTCGCCGGCATAACTCGCAATCAAACTCCCGGGTTCACCGCAGTCAACGTGTATCCGAACATTGGGAAACTCGCTGTTGATTTTTTCCCTGAGGATCTGTTCACAGACCTGCGGGCGGTTGTCAGTGCATTCCTTTCCAAGGTAACCGCCCATGACCGCTGGATTGACTTCCCGGACCACGTGGATCACGTGGATGTCCTCATTTTTGACCGTGAAATCTTCCGCCACCTTGAGTGCCGAGAAAGTGATCTCGGAGAAGTCCACCGGCACCAGCACCTTGTTTTTGACTGTCCAGCTCATGCATGCCTCCTGTATCCGGAATCAGACGGAAGCCGTCTGATTCCGGATAAATTGTTTTCATTTCACATTTCTTCGTGATCATGTCTTGATTTTCTTCGATTCAGCGTTCAACGTTCGATGTTCGATGTTCGATGTTCATTCACCCCTCCCCTGCCTTTACCGACTTCCGACGCTTGCCACGTCGACTTGTCACGGCGTAGCTTCTTAGCGAAGCCGGAAGCTTCTTTGCGAAGACGGGTCCGACCTCCCCACCCCACCCCTCCCCTGCCTTTACCGACCTCTGACATCCGACGTCCGACGTCCGACATCCGACCTCCCTCCCCTGCCTTTACCAACCCCCCTCATTGCTCAAGCTCAAACGTCAGAGTGCCGCCGGCCTCCAGGGTATACTCGATTCCATTGAACCCGATGCTCACGGGTTTTTCCTTGCAGCGGTTCGAGCTGACCCGCAGGCTCTCCCGGGTGATGTGCACGGCCAGGGAATGCTTCCGAAAGCGGATGTCCAGATGCAGCTCTTTCAGGTCTTCGGGCAGCCTGGGATTGAACCAGAGGACGCTGCCCCGGGGCTCGATGCCGGAGTAACAGCGCTGAATGAGTTCCACGGTCCCGGCCATGGCCCCGAGATGGATGCCCTCCGGTGTGGTGCCGCCCTGGATGTCCTGGAGATCGCTCTCCAGGGCCCTGGTGAACAACTCCCAGGATTTGCCCCGATCGGAGCGGGCCAGGACCCAGGAGTGGACCACCCGGCTCAGGGTGGAACCGTGGGAGGTCCGCTGGAGATAGTAGTCGATGGTGTCGGGAATGGTCCGATACTCAAAAGGATAGCCAAGATCTTCAAAGATGACCCGCAACTCCTCCGCAGACAGGAGATAAAACAGCATAAGCACATCAGCCTGCTTGGAAACCTTGTACCGATTCGGGGTGTCGTCTTCCGCCTCCAGGATGCGGTCCAGGCGTTGAATATCGCCGTATTTCCTGCGGTATCCCTCCCAGTCGAATTCCAGCAGTTCGCTGTAGCCCTCGAACTGGCTGATGATGCCCTGATCGTGGAACACGACCCGCATCTTCCGGGTGATGGAACGCCAGCGCTCCAGTTCATCCTCCCCGAGATCCAGGAGATCGATAAGCTTCAACCGGCAGTCTTCAGGCAGGAGATCGAGGATTTCCATGGCCTTGCGCAGAACCCAGACGGTCATCACATTGGTGTAGGCGTTGTTGTTCAAGCCGGACTGATCCGCATTCGGATACTGGTCATGATATTCATCCGGCCCCATGACCTTGTGGATTTCAAAACGGTCCAGCTCCGGATTGTAGGTGGCGATGGAAGCCAGGTATCTGGAGATTTCCAGATACATTTCAGCACCGTAAAAGCTCAGAAACTCCATGTCCCCGGTCAGCTGGAAGTACTGGTAGATGTTGTAGGCCACCGCATGATTGACGTGCCGCTGCAGGTGGGTGTTGTCCGGGATCCAGCGGCCGGACTTGGGATTGAGGTGCAGGGACTGGCTTTCCTCCCGTCCGTTGCTCCCGCTCTGCCAGGGAAACATGGCCCCGGAAAAGCCGGCCTCTGCCGCGGCCAGCCTGGCGGCCCCCAGCCGGCGGTAGCGATACAGGAGCAGATTCCTGGTGATCTCCGGCAGCCGGAGGTTGAGCAAAGGAAAAATAAAGAGCTCATCCCAGAAAATATGGCCGCGGTAGGCCTCGCCGTGCCAGCCTCGGGCCGGAACCCCGACGTCCAGGTCCATGCTGTGGATGGACGCGGTCTGCAGGAGATGAAAGATATACAGGCGCAGGGCCATGCCGGTCCATTGGCGGTCCTGCGTATTTTTCATGGCGAAGCCGATCTCGAAGCGATCCCAGAGCTGAGCCCAGGCCTGTGTGTGATCCGCGGCCAGTTGCTCGAATCCGGGGGCCTTGTGCACCGTCTCCCGGGCGTCCAGGCCGGATTCGGAGATGGTCCGGTCCCTGGAAGTGAACAGGGCCAGGGTCTTTTCCAGACTCACCTCCCGGCCGGCGTCCATTTCTAGTTGATAACCCATGCAGATTTCAGCCCCCTGGATTCGAAAAACAGGGTGACAGGGCAGCTGTTTCCCCTGGCTCGTGAGACGGTGCAGAGCCGCCTGGGAAATTTCCAACAAGGACTGTTTGGTCCGGACCTTGAGGAACAGGCCGTCCTGATCAAAGGATTCACCCTGAACCAGATCAAGATGGTCGCCATTGAGTTGCGCATACCGGGCCACGCCGGAATTGAGGACATTTCCGTCAAGAAAAGAGCGGATTTCCAGTTGACCGGACCAGTTTTCCGCTTCCCAGCTGGTCCTGAGGACGGCCAGATGCATCTGCCGCATGCTCACCAAGCGTTCATGGCGGACCCGGGTACGACGGCCGGACTCGTCTTCGAAGCGCAGATCCCGATACAGGATGCCCTGTTTGAGGTTCAATTCAAGAACATAATCCAGGAGGCGGACGCTGTGCAGCCGGAACCATTCGCCGCCGGGCACCCGGAATTCCACCCGGAGCCAGTTGGGAAGGTTGACCAGATCCTCGTTTTCCACTGCACGGCCGGCGATTTTGGTTGTGCGCCGGTTATAGCCCCCGGCCAGGTAGGTTCCGGGATAGTGCACCTCGTCGGCCCGGGATTCGCAGACCGCTCCTCTGCTGGCAAAATACCCGTTACCCAGGGTACAGAGTGCCTCCCGCAATCCTTCCTCAGAGGCATCAAAGCCTTCATAGCGCAGGATCCAGTCATCCATTGCCGCCCTCCTTGTTTGCTTCAGGCCGCCTTTTCTGGAAATCGGACACCCCAGCCGTTAGAACCCATTGCAGGCCCTGTTCGACATTCATATCCATAAAATCCCGAATGGACGAATAGACCGTCCCGATGACCAGCCAGTAGAGGATGTAGATCACCAGGCCGATCGGAACCAGGAGACTCAGGCCCTTGAAAAAGGTGCGGATGATGAAATGTGACATCAGACCTCTTTATACTCGTGTTTGGCCGGAAACTCACCCATTTCCTTCGTCACTGCAACATTTTGAAATCCTCTTGTATTTGGAATACACTGCGGTTTCAAAATTTTTTGTCTTTGTTTCAAAAACCAAAATTGGATCAGTATATATTTGTGCATCCTTCATCCGACATCTCTCTTCTCCCCTGCCTTTACCGACGTCTGACCTCTCTCCCCTCCCCTCCCCTGCCCTGCCTTTACCGACGTCCGACC
>CAZUMF010000275.1:0-1712 GCA_964621385.1 uncultured Desulfohalobiaceae bacterium | reverse complement strand
TCCGACGTCCGACCTCCTCTCCCCTGCCCTGCCTTTACCGACGTCCGACCTCCGACGTCCGACCTCCTCTCCCCTGCCCTGCCTTTACCGACGTCCGACCTCCGATATCCGACGTCCCTCTTCTCCCCTTAGGCATCGATCCCCAGGTTCCGGATCACCTCCTGCAACTGCCCGGCCGAGGCCTGGAGCTGCTTCACCTCCTCATCCTCCAGGCGGATGGAGACGGTTTTGGCCACACCGTTGCTGTTAACCAGCACCGGCAGGCTCAGGCAGACGTTTCGAATATCGTAAAACCCGTCCACAAGCGTGGAAACGGTCAGGATGTTGTTTTCATTACGCAGGATACTGGCCACGATATCCACCAGGGCCAATCCAATGGCGAAATAGGTGGAGCCTTTGCCCTGGACGATTTCATAGGCGGCGTTTTTGACACTGGAGAAGATTGACTCCAGCTCGCCGCTGGGGCACTGCCGTGCACAACTCAGGCAGTAATCCTGCAGATGAACCCCGCCGATTCTGACATTGCTCCAGATGGGGACCTCGCTGTCCCCGTGTTCGCCCAGGATATACGCCTGGACATTGCGGGTCGACACCCGGCAATGACTGCTCAGTAGATAACGGAACCTGGCCGTATCCAGGACCGTGCCAGAGCCGATGACCCGGTTCATGGGCAGGCCGGAATATTTGACCGCGGCATAGGTCAGAACATCAACGGGATTGGAGACGATAAGCAGATTGCGGGGATTGTAGGCGGCGATCTCCGGAATGAGATCCTGAAAGATTTTCGTGTTTTCCTCAGCCAGATCCAGACGCGTGTCTCCCGGTTTTTGAGTTTTTCCGGCCGTGACCACCACCAGGTTGGCATCCCGGCAGTCACTGTAGTTGCCTTGGTAGATCCTGGTCGGGGGGACAAACATCATCCCGTGATTCAAATCCATGACATGGGCTTTGACTTTTTCCGGGGTTCTTCCAATCAAGGGGATATCGTTGGCCAGGCCGCTCATCATCAAAGCATAGGCAAAGGTCGAGCCTACATTTCCAGCGCCCACAATAGCCACTTTGCGCTCAACGGGCAGTCTGCGCTCCGGAATCAGGTAACTTTCCGGATCTTCTTCAAAGTGATGTTTACAATGCTCTGAACAGAAAAAATACGTCTGTCCTTGGTACTGGGCTGTAAATTCGGTGCGCTTGGCATCGACCTCCATGTTGCAGACCGGATCCACCGCCATGGTTTTCCTCCTCATATGAAACTTCAAAAATGAACATCGAACGTCGAACGTCGAACGTCCAATGGTGAATCAAAGAAAAGACATGCTCATATCCCCGAATCAGCTTTTTCTTCAAGTAATTGGTATTTCATTTATTTTTCCTTTTTTCTTCATTCAAAGTTCGATGTTCGACGTTCGATGTTCAACGTTCAAATTCTTAGCTCTGTAGGAAAAGCCATTGACAGTGAAAATTCCTGCACTGATCAAACCAGCAGTCGTTATTTTCAATGAACAATAAAACAGTTCAAAGACGTAATGACGGTACGAAGTCCAAAGCTGGCTCCGCTCGCAACCCAAAGGTTCCAGCTTTGTACGTAATTTGAAATTCGAAATTGGAAATTGGCAAGAAAAGAATGCAGAAAAGCAGAGCGTTCTATTACGCCTCATCAAATTTCAGACTTCGTACCTACATTACGTCTTTGAACCTTAAAGATTTAAAATAAT
>CAZUMF010000274.1:0-6670 GCA_964621385.1 uncultured Desulfohalobiaceae bacterium | reverse complement strand
GAGGACAGAAGACAGAAGACAGAAGACGGAGGACAGAAGACAGAAGACGGAGGACGGAGGACGGAGGACGGAAGACGGAGGACAGAAGACAGAAGACGGAGGACAGAAGACGGAGGACATGTATGGGAGATACCATTCAGAGTTTTCGAGATTTGAAGGTTTATCAAAAAGCGTTTAGCCTGCAGCAGGACATTTTTGAAACCAGCAAAGGGTTCCCAAGAGAAGAACTTTATGCCCTTACTGACCAGATCCGCAGGTCCTCCCGTTCTGTGGGTGCCAATTTGGCTGAGGCCTGGCACAAAAGAAGGTACCAAGCCCATTTTGTAAGTAAGTTGACTGACTCAGACGGAGAGCAGGCTGAAACGCAACATTGGCTTGATACAGCCTTGGCCTGCCAATACATCACAGAGGAGACCCACACAAACTTGATGAATACATGCATGGAACTAGGCCGGATGTTAGGGAAAATGATAGCCCATCCAAAATCGTTTTGTCGACAGTAATCTGTCATCCGTCTTCCATCTTCTCATCTCTATCTTTTTCAACAAAGTAGGAGTTTCCATGTTGAAACAGCCAGGCATCGCCGTGATCGGTTCCGGCTACTGGGGCCGGAATCTGGTCCGCAACTATGCAGCCCTGGGAGCGCTCAAGGTCATCTGCGACAAAAACATTACGGTTCTGGAAGATTTTCAAAGACAATACCCTGAGATTTCTGTCTGTATCTCCCTTTCCGATGTCCTGGACAGAGCGGATGTTCAGGGTGTGGCTTTGGCCACCCCGGCCGAGACCCACTTCACCCTGGCCAGGGAGGCCTTGCTGGCCGGCAAGCATGTCTATGTAGAAAAACCATTGGTTCTGGAGGAAGAAAACGGCCGGGAGCTCATCGATCTGGCCCGGCAGCAGAACAGAGTGCTCATGGTGGGCCACCTGCTGCAATACCATCCGGTTTTCGTCAAGCTGAAACAGCTTGCGGCCAATGGGGAGCTGGGCCGGATCAATTACATTTATTCGCATCGGTTGAATCTGGGAAAGATCAGGCGGGAAGAGAATATATTGTGGTCCTTTGCTCCGCATGATATTTCCATGATCCTGGCCCTGGCCAGGGAAGAGCCGGAAGCCGTCAAGGCCACCGGAGGCTATTACCTGCACAAGAAGATCGCGGATGTCACCACCACCCACCTGGACTTTCCCTCTGGCCTGAAGGCCCACATCTTCGTTTCCTGGCTGCATCCCTTCAAGGAGCAGAAACTGGTGGTGGTCGGGGACAAGAAGATGGCAGTGTTCGACGACATCCAGGTCTGGGAGGACAAACTTTTGTTGTACCCGCATGAGATTCACTGGGAAAACAATATTCCGGTTCCGGCCAAGGCCGAGCCGGAGCGAGTTCAGGTCGACCAGGACGAACCGCTACGTTCTGAATGCGAACATTTTTTGGAATGCATCGGCAACCGTTGCCAGCCGATCACCGACGGGGAGGAAGGGCTGCGGGTGCTGAGAGTGCTTAAGGCGGCCCAGGAAGCATTGGACAGAGGACAGAGGACGGAGGACGGAAGACAGAAAGCGAAAAGGGAAAGAATTATTCCTGACTCTATGCCCTACTCGTCCCGTGAAACAGCCTGTAGGGCTCCTCGTAGAGGGTTTCACTGGGATGCGCCAAGCTCTATGCCCTTTGTGCACGAGACCGCAGTCGTGGATGAGCCGGCCGAGATCGGGGAAGGCACCAAAATCTGGCACTTTTCCCATGTGCTCAAAAATTCCCGGATCGGCGAGAATTGCAATATCGGGCAGAATGTGGTTATTGGACCGGATGTGGACATTGGTTCGCAGTGCAAGATTCAGAACAATATCAGCGTATACAAGGGCGTGACTCTGGAGGATGGGGTATTCTGTGGACCGTCCATGGTCTTTACCAACATCTACAACCCCCGAGCTGAGATGTCCAAGATGGACCAGGTCAGGCCCACCCTGGTCAAACACGGGGCTACCCTGGGAGCCAACTGCACCATCGTCTGCGGCAGGACGATTGGACGATATGCCTTTGTCGGGGCCGGGGCCGTGGTGACTAAAGATGTCCCCGATTATGCCCTGGTGGTGGGCAACCCGGCCCGGCAGACGGGTTGGATGTGCAAGTGCGGGGAAAGGCTGGATGACGAGCGGTGCTGCAGGGTGTGCGGGAAAACGATTGAAGGATTGGGGGATTTAAAACAATTGTGGGATTGAGGAATTGAAGAATTGGGGGATTGAGGACTACGAATTGAGGGATTGAGGGATTGGGGGATGGTAGAATTGAAAATTGGAGATATCATCCAGTTTACAACGGGAGACGAATATACAGATTAAATGCAGTCTACAACAAAGGACAGCTTGATCAACCTCCAGATTTAGAACAGTCACGAAATGTCTTTCACGACACGTAAACATCCTTCAGTTTCTAAAGGAGTTTGATCAGTGCGCATGCCCAGGGACGTCATCAGTACGCAACAGATTGTCTCTTTTCTGTTCTTGTGTTTCCTCGTTTTCAATTTGTTCATCCGAGTGAGCTGGATCTTTTCTTATCCTCCATACAATGGAATGATTGCCGGATTGCTGGGTGCTGTAGCTGCCGCCAGCCTCTTTGTGTACGCCTATCCACGGTATCTCCGAGTTTACCTGTGCCTTTTCGGATTTTCCTTTTTTCTTTTTGGATTCGGATCCATTGATATTCAAAGCCGTCTGTTTGAAGTCATAGTTTGCGGTGTGGCCCTGACTGTTTTCGGGATCAACCAAAAGACCAGGTCCAATAATCCTGCAGTCAATAAGCAGCTGTCGACCTTTCTGATCTGCTATGCCGCTCTTGCCGGATTGTCTCTGTTGTTGCTGCCGTTACCACAAATTCTTGAAGATTTTTTTTACTTTGGATTTCCAGATGCTTTTTTCTACCTCTTTGTCTCTCCACCCTATACAGCCTATTTCCCTCTCGCAGCCCTACTCCGGCTGCTCCTCTTTGTGGTGCTGGCTCTCCTGCTGGCCCGGCTGCAATCGAGTAGAGACTCTTTCAAATGGCTGTTCAGCGGTATTTTTTCTGGAGCGGTTTTCTGCGCTGTGTTGGGAATTATGGAATTCTATGGGCTCATCCCCCTGGCCTGGTATCGCATGGGCCAAACAGCCATACCCGGAGTGCTTCATTCCACCTTTTTGAACAGCGGCTGGTTCGCGGAATACATCCTGGTTTCGGTGCCATTTGTTCTGATTGGCATTATCCGCTCCAAAAGGCTCTGGACCAAACTTGCTTTGCTGAGCACCCTGGTGATCTGCGAAATTGCGCTCATCTTCTGTGCCGCCCGGGCGGGATGGGTTTCTTATCCCCTGATTTTATTTTTTTGCTGGTTGTTCATCTATTTTTCCAGAGAAGGCCGATTGAAGAACCTTCGTTTGCAATGGAGGCCTTTTCTCAAGATCGCCGTGTCTGTGCCGATCACGATTGGAATCAGCCTCTTTATCGTAGTTCAGGTCTTGATTCCTCTCCTGGACGATGTTCGGAATGATTCCGATTTTTCAGGGAAGGGAGCCAGTGCTGAATCCGAAAAGCAATACCTTAGACAGGAAGCTTCTACCGTTTTTATGCCGAGTTCAAGCTCCCGGCCCATGCGCTGGAAACAGGGCTTCAGCATCGGTATGGAACAGCCGCTTTTTGGATTGGGGTTTGGCACCTATGCGAGGCACGCCCTGATATTATCAGACATTCCTTCATCCGGCTATGCTCAGGTCAAAGGCAGCAATGCCTACACACCGCACAGCACCTTTTTTCAGTTGTTTGTGAGTGGAGGAATCGTTGGGCTTGGCTTCTGGATCTTGCTCATGGTCTATGCCTTTGTTTTGTTGATAATTGATTTAATCAAAAATAACAGGCTCTTGAATATACCGGTCTTGATTGCCATCATTGCATTTCATACCTATGGAGTCTTCCAAAGCATGCAGTATGTGCCCATGGTTTGGCTGATGATTTTTCTCTTCCTGGGATATGCTTTGACGCTCGATCAACGGGTACTGCCCCGGAAACTCCAGCTTACGGCTTCCTGGATGACGAAAGTGTGCATTGTCCTTGTGCTCCTTGGGGGACTGGCCTATGCGAACAACTTCGGGTCCGTGCATTTAGCTCAGAAATATGACCTCACGACCTATAGCCTGGAGCAGGATGCATCTCGACTCTCCGGCTTTTATCCGCCTTCCAAAAGGTGGACGTATGGGGATTACCATTGGTTTGGGAAAACAGGGGCGATTTTTTTATCCAGCGCCAAAGAGCTGAAGCTGGAATTCTTTTGCCGCACTCCAGGGATGGAACAAAACCCCGTGAAGCTGACAATCTCCTCTAACGGAAAGGACATTGAGCACATTGTGTTTTCAGAACAGCAGGCAGTGCAGAAAACCTATCGTCCGGATCTTTCCAAAGAAGAGCAGCAGCTCATCCTTAAAGTCTCCAGAACCTGGATTCCGCATGAGCATCTGGGCAATTATGATCGCAGAGAATTAGGAGTGGGGGTAAAAATACTTGCTGACAGCTGAGTAAAAATACGGATTGAAAATAGGCCGCGCCGCAAAAATCGATTTTTTCAAGGAGTGATGAGCGTGACTGAGGAACAGCGAAAACAGGACCGAGAGAAGGAAGAAGCCAGAAACCATCCTCCAGGGCCCTACGGCTGGTATCCGCCGGAGGAGGACGAGATCGACCTGGCCGAACTGGTGGGGGTGATCTTTCGCAGGAAATGGCTGATCATTGGCCTGATCGTAATCGTGGGACTGGCGGCCGTGGCTTATACCCTGCGCCAGCCGGAGAAATATTCGGCCAGCACCATGATCGAGATTGGACAGGTCTATACTGGAGACGGATTTCGAAAAGTGGAGTCTTCAACTTCCATCAAGAATCGTGTCACCTCTCTGGGCGAGGCTGTCAAAGGCAATATGAAAAAGGACCTACCTGAGAAGGATGTGCAAGAAGCCCTACATTTTTCTTTGAAGGAAGACCTTGAAATCGAGGTCCCCAAAGACGGAACCATGGTGACCATGAGTCTGGAAGCACCAAAATCATCTATGGCCAGACCCTTTCTCCGCAATGTAACCCAGGCCTTGATTGAGGACCACGACCGAATCTTCAATCAGGAACGAACCTCTTTGGCAAACCAGATCCAATCGGATCAGATCAGGATGAATACGGTCGAGACGGCCATCGATACCACCCGCCGCAACTACGCCACCAAGAAACTGGACCTGCAATCCATTTTGGAACGACTGGATATCCAGGATCAGGAGCTGTCCAATGAGCTGCAACAGCTGCAACGTCAATTTGCCAATCAAATGCAGGTAAAAGAAAACGCCATCCAACAGCTTACCAACAAGATGAACGAAGCCAATAGAACGTTTCAGGAAAACCTGCAGAAAAAAGAGAACCAGATCCAGGAGCAGCAGCACGCCATTGGCAACATCAAGACCCAGATCGAGGTTATCCAACAAGAGATCAGTCTCCTGGACCAGGAGCGCGATGACCTCGCAAAGAGAATCACCAAGAATGAAGAACGCTACAACCAACTTCTCGATTCCAAATGGGAAGCCAACAAGAAGGCCGCCGGGGCGGAGGCTATCAGCCTGATGCTCTACAGCAGTGAGATCCAGCACCTCCAGAACTACCTGGATCAGCTCAGACAGCGTTTGCTCTTCGATATCCCTGAACAAAAGAGTAAACACCGGGCCAGGATCACTGAGCTGAACTCAAAGATTCAAAATGTGGAGGCAGAGATCAGGCTCATACAGACTCAGAAAGAGCAGTTAAAGGAACGTAAAACCGAACAGCTGCAAAACCTGCTGGCGCAGCAGGAATTGGAACGGATCAAGTTGGATCAATTCACCGAAGAGCTCAAAGAGCAGACCCAGACCCTGGAAGGCAAGAAACAGGAACTACAGATCAATAAAAAGGAACGCCGGCTGGAGCTCGAGCAACTGGATCAAGAACTGCAGGACAAAGTACAAAACCTGCAAGCCGATCAAAAGCAGTTGCAGATTAAAATCGATGAATCACAGTCCAAGCTGGACAATATGATCACCACCCAGGTCCTGGTGGCCCCACAATTTTCTGAGAATCCTGTTGGATCGAACCTCAAGCGCAATGCGGCCCTGGGGCTGGTGGTAGGATTGTTTCTGGGGATATTCGGGGCTTTTGTACTGGAGTTTTGGCGTAAGAATCGGGATAAGATTGTGCAAAAGGGAGCTCATAGGGAAGAAGCATAGGCATAGAGCATAGGGAAGAAGGAAGAACCGACAGCTCTTGGCTGATGGCGAAGAGCTGTATTATTAACCGCCTGTTCATCAGCGTTGCTGGCTATGCCCGCAACCCAACAGTGAGTGATTCAACAAAAAAAATCTTGTCTTTTATGACAGGGTTCAAGGCATAAGCCATTAAGTGCCGGTTCTGGTCGATTTCACCGGGATCTTTGAAAAAGATCCTGCAAAGAAGAGTCTCGCCCATGGTCGTCCGGGGAAAAGAAATCAAAGCATGCATCCATGGGAACGTCTTTTTTTAAATTTCGAAAGGATTTTTTGCACCCCCTTGGCTCCCAGTGGCTGGCGAGCCTCTCAGTGGCCGGCATCTCCATGCTGGCCACATTTATTTTGGGGCGGGTCCTGGGTCCCGAACGCTTCG
>CAZUMF010000273.1:0-6672 GCA_964621385.1 uncultured Desulfohalobiaceae bacterium | reverse complement strand
CCGGGACCCGGCCCGATTGCTCTTCATCCGGGACGGCGGGGCCAGAGGGGTGAGCAAGGAAGTTGCAGCCTGGTTCTTCAAGGCCCTGGGCTGCACCACCACCCATGGCTCCCTGTGCGACGAAACCGGGATTCAGGCCTGTGTTCAGGACTTCGGCTCCCTGAAGCACAACGACATCCGGGATCTGGGCCGGGCCTCCTGGATTGTGAACTGGGGCAAGGATGTTCCGGCCTCGTCGCCCCATCTGGCGGCGTTGATCCAGAAGGCCCGTAAAAACGGAACCCGGGTCCTGTCCATCTGCCCCGGCGGCCGGACCTATCGATCCTTTTCAGATCGAATCATCACCCTGGCCCCGGGCCGGGACCGCTTCCTGGCCCTGGCCGTGCTCAAGATCCTTCAGGAGTCCGATCAGCAGGATCCAAGCCGCCTGGAACAATCCCGGGGTCTCCAGGACCTTCGGAAAACCCTGGAGCGGTTTTCCCTGCAAGAGCTCCAGGAACAAACCGGTGTAGGGCAGGAGGACATCCACTTGTTGGCCGACATCTACGCCGATTCCTCCCCGGCGAGCCTCATCGGCTGGGGGGTGCAGCGCCACGGCTTCGGCGGGGAGACCATCCGCTGGATCAATGCCCTGGCCTGGCTCAGCGGGTCGGTGGGCCGAAGCGGCAGCGGGGTCTACTTCAACATTTCCTCCAACCACCTCCTGGATATGTCCTGGCTGGATTCCACCTGCAACCGCTCACTCTGTCTCCCGATCATCGGCCGGGAGATCGAAGCGGCCGATCCCGGGATCGATCTGGCCTGGGTCAGCTGCAGCAATGTGGTCAACCAGGCCCCGGACAGTCGATACCTGGCAGAGGTTTTCAGGGGGATGGACTGGCTCGTGGTGGTGGACGCCTTTTTGACCGACACCGCGGCCTGCGCCGACCTGGTCCTGCCTCCGGCCTTGATGTGGGAAGAAGAGGACATCGTAGGGTCCTGCATGCACCACGGCCTGCAGTACGCCGCCCCGGTCGCCACGCCCCCGTCCGGGGTGCGCAGCGATCTCTGGATCGCCAAGGAACTCAACGAACGGCTCGGCGCTCCTGTGCATCTGCCCTCCAGGGAGCGGTGCTTCGAAAACAGCCTGCGGCCCTATGCGCCGGAGATCACCCTGCCGAAGCTCAAGAGCAAAGGCTTCGCCTGGGTCGAACAGGAGGCCGTGGTCTACACCCAGGGCACCGACCATCCGGACGGGCTGTTCCAGCTCACCGCCACTCTCAGCCCCGAGCCACCGCCTGATCCGGCCTATCCCCTGCGCCTGCTCAGCCTGATCAACAAGAACTTCATCCATTCCCAGATCCTGTCGGCGGAACATGTCCTGCCTCCCAGGGTCGAGGTCAACCCCAGGGCTCCTGGCGTGCCGGAGCTGGACTGGAACGAGAAGATCTTTCTGGTGTCCCCTCTGGGCCGGCTGGAAGTCGACCTGGTCCTTGACCCCTGTCTGCATCCCGGAGTGCTCGTGTACCGTCGCGGGGACTGGATGCGTCTGGGCGGGGGAGTGAACCAGCTCATCCAGGCCCGGCTCACCGACCTCGGGGTCGGGGCCGCCTATTACCAGCAGCAGGTCCGGCTGGAGCAGGAGAGGAAGGACTGTTGACAACGACTCCAGACCTCTATATTTTCACCTTTCCGTAAGCTCTTAAAGCCACTCAAGGCGATCTCGTTGTGTGAATGATTCAGATATTCATTACCTTTCACTCGGGCTTATCCCAAGCCTTCTACAGAGTCATACATGCCCAAGATCAAATTTTTTTCACTTCTCCTGATGATGAGCCTCATACTTGCGTGCTCTATCGCCTCCCCACCCACCAGACATCAATCAACTCATGAAAAAAACGCGCAAAAGCAGTCTGCATCCGCCACCGCCCTCCAGACTGCATCGGAGGATACCCAAGCCAACAAGGAGGATTTTGACAGGGCGATTGAACTCTACACCAAAGGCGAGTATCGGGCTGCCGCCCTTTTGTTCGGCAAAGTGATCAAGAACTCATCGCAACCGGCAGCCGCCTATTACAATCGCGGACTCTGTTATGCCTCGGAACAACGCTACCAGCAAGCCATTGAGGATTACACCAGAACCATCGAGTATAAGCCGGATTTGGCTGTTGCCTACAACAACCGCGGACTCGCCTTTCAAAAACTGGGTCGATTGGAGAAAGCCCGGGAGGATTTCCAGACGATTCTTAAGCTCAAACCGGATTTTTCCCTGGCTGCGTATAATCTGGGACACCTCCATTTTCAGCAGAATCATATGGAAGCGGCGCTTGAGCTTTTCAAGACCGTCATTGCCAAAAATCCAAATTTTCTCCCGGCCTTGAATAACAAAGCCGTCGCGCTGATCAAGCTCGAACAACACCAGGAGGCCGTTGCTGTCTTGAACACCGCCCTGGAAATCGAGGCTCAGGACCCTGATCTCTATTACAACCGGGGGATTGCCTATGAACAATTGAATGAATACGAAAAAGCGATATCAGATTTCACCAGTGCCGTCCAACAGGCACCGGACTATACCGCGGCCTTATACAATCGAGGTCTTCTGCTCATGCGCCTGAACCGGGATCAAAGGGGCTGTTTCGATCTCAAACGGGCCTGCGATTCGGGTTTGTGCGATTTGTACAAGATGTACAAAGAAAAGGGGAGATGTAATTAATCACTATGCAGCTCAACCTGGAATCTTTTTTTTCATCGCGTCTGGTGATGAAAAACCTCTGGATACTGAACCTCCTTTTTCTCTCCTGCGTCCTGTACATCTTTATCCACAACGGACTCATCACCTGGTTGAATTATAAACTGGAGCCGGAGATCTCCATCCAACGGAAAAGCAATCAAGTATCTCAAAGTGCCCGAAAAAACACCAGCCCCCCTTTGCAGGACTATCAAATCATCGTCAAGCGGAATATTTTCGGTGGACCGGCCCGCCCCCCGAAAAACGCCCCCAAAGAACCCGAGCCCGAAGAATACAATGTCGAACAAATCCCTCTTGCCAAACGTTTGAATTTAACCCTCATGGGGACCGTGGTCAGCGACAACAGCACCCTGAGCCGGGCCATCATTTTCGACAAACAAAAACGGGACGAAAGTATCTACAAAGAAGGGGACCGCATAAAAAATGTCACCCTGGTCAAAATCCTGAGAAATCAGGTTATTATCAACACCGGGAAACAGGAAGAACGCTTGATCATGGAAATGAATCAAAAGACGGGGGCCATCCTGAAAGATCAACCCGAAGTGACTGAAGAGGCCTATTTGGAAGAAATTACTATTGATCGGCAAGCGATCGAATCGTCACTGAATAATATCTCTGAAATCATGAATAACGCGAAGATTACCTCGTATCAAGGAGAGGACGGCACCACCGGCTTTAAACTGGATTCGATCCAGAACGACAGTTTGTTCTCCCAGCTCGGCTTTCAACAGGATGATGTCTTGGTGGGGGTGAACAATCAACCCTTAAAAAGCACCCAACAAGTCCTTTCCTTATATCAGAAGTTGAAAAGTGAAAATCAAATTGACATGAAAATCCTGCGCAATGGCGAGCGTGAAAATCTTCGCTTCAATATTCAGTGATCCTGATCCGGCGAAGTTTTTTTGAAATTACGCCTTTTCAGAAAAATTAAGTGGTTTTCTCTCAGAGAACCAACGCTTAATCTTTGGCAAAACAATCGTAAATCCAAAATTCTCTATCTCCACGCAGGTCGACAATGTCCACAGACACTTTCAGGAAATGGGACCGGGGCCGCTCTTTTGGACTCTTGTTCCTCGTATTTTCACTCATCCTTCTCGTTGTAACGGCCCGGAGCGCCCCTCTGGCAGCGCAATCGACACCCAAAACAAACCCGGGCGACAAAATCACGATGGACTTCGATCAGGTGGATATCCGGGTCTTTATCAAGTTCATCAGTGAAATCACAGGAAAAAACTTTATCATTGACGATCGGGTCCGGGGCAAAAAAGTCACGGTGATCTCTCCCCAGGGCATCTCCGTGACCGAGGCCTACACAGTCTTTGAATCCGTCCTGGAAGTCTACGGTTTCAGTACGGTACCCTCCGGGGAAGTCACCAAAATCGTCCGTTCGGTGGAAGCCAGGCGCAAGAGTCTCCCGGTGGACACGAGCAGCGGGGCCGCCTTTCAACAGGACGATGAGTTTGTGACCCAGATCATTCCTTTGGAGAATGCCGATGTGCAGGAAGTCCGGAAGATTCTGGTCCCTATGGTCTCCAAGGAAGGCCTGGTGGTCCATTATGCCCCGACCAATCTGCTGATCCTCATTGACTTTCGATCCAACATCAACCGTTTGCTCAAGATCGTCCGGGCCGTGGACGTGCCGGGCGAAGACGCCCAAATCAATGTCTTTGAACTCAACAACAGCCAGGCGGCCATTGTGGCCAAAGAATTGCTCCAAATCCTGGCCCCCCTGCAGAAAAAAGATCAGAAACAGGGCGAGCAAACCCCTTTGGCCATCATTCCTTATGAACGCTTGAACCTGCTCATCACCCTCTCCAACCAAGCGTTTGTCGAAAAAATCAACAAACTGATCCTCTCCATGGACAAACCCACGCCCAAAGGCAAGGGCAATATCCACGTGGTCAGTTTGAATAATGCTGTTGCTGAAGATCTGGCCCAGGTCCTGTCCGGACTGGCCGGGGCCAGGGTCAGCGACAAGAAACAAAAGGAAGAGGAGATCATCTCCAAAGAGGCCAGGATCGTGGCGGACAAGGCGACCAACTCTCTGGTGATCACCGCCACCCCGGAAGAATTTTCCGTCATTGAAAACATCATCAATGAGCTGGATAAATCCCGAAAACAGGTCTATGTGGAGGCGGCCATTATTGAGGTCAGCACCGACTCTTCCTTTGATTTTGGGGTAGACTGGCAACTTGCCGGGGAAACAGGGGACAGCGTTTTTTTGTCAAAACTGAACAGTCCCCCGTATGGTCAGGACTTTGATATCAAAAACATGGGCCAGTCTTTTCTTTCGCAAACCGCCGCCCAATCCAATCCACTGTCCATTGGTTTGCTCAGTTTTCCTTTTCTCTATGATATCAATAACGACGGTAATGAAGAACAATTTTTCGGTCTCGGCTCTTTTTTAACGGCCTCCCGAGACAATAATCTGGTCAATATTATCTCCACGCCGCAGCTGATGACTTTGGAGAATGAAGAAGCCAGTGTTGTGGTGGCCGAGAACCGTCCTTTCCAAACCAGTGTTTCAGTCGGAGGAACGAATACCCGTGATTATCAAAATTTTGAATACAAGGATGTCGGGGTGACCTTGAAACTGACCCCGCAGATCAATGACCAGGGCTTTGTCAAGCTCAAGGTCTACCAGGAAGTCAGCCGGGTCGATCCGAACATACAGCAGGAGACCCTCACCCCGATTACCCGGAAGCGAACCGCGGAAACCACCGTGGAAGTTCAAAACGGGAAGACCATGGTCATCGCCGGATTAATTGAAGAATCAAACTCCGACGGCGAAACCGGCGTCCCCGGGTTGAGCCGGATTCCTCTTTTAGGCAATCTCTTCAAAGAAACCTCAAAAAGCAAGGACAAAAAAAACCTCATGGTCTTCATCACCCCGCATGTGGTCAGAACACCGGATGATGTCAAAAACATTTACTTCAACAAAAAGAAACACCTGGAAAATATCCGCTTCGACATAGAAGGCATGACCAAACCCATGGCCAAAGACACAATCACTGCCCCGTTGATTGGGATGCAGTAACCCTCCCGGCCGGCGAATCAAGCGATTACCAGCGGATTCTCTGAATGGCGCGGGGACCTGCGTCGTCTGAAAGATCCATGATTGAAACAGTGCACGGAGCAGAATTGCAAATTTGCGAATCGCTGCCTTGCTTTTTTCTCCGACAGTCTTATACTTACGGGAAGCATAAATTTCTAACAAAGGTACGAAGTCTGAAGACATGACAATGATGAGCATTCAGGATCTCATAGTTGAGCAGGGGTTGTTGACCCAGGCCGAGCTGGACGCCTTTCTGGCGGATCAGGACACCTCCGGAGAAGAGCGTTTGGATCACCGGCTCCTCCAGGAAAAAAAGATCTCTGAAACGCATTTTCTGCAGGCCATGGCCGGATATTTCGGCCTGGATTACCAAGCGGCTCTTGCCCACGAGGGAATCCAGTTTGGGCTTGTGGAACAGACCCCCATTCAGTATCTGAAACGGCACTTGATCTTTCCCTTCCAACAGGAAAATGGATACCTGAAGGTCGCGATCAATGATCCCTTTAACCTGGAACCCCTGGATGATTTGAACAAGTTTCACCCAACGGTTCGCATCCGGCCGGTGCTCACTCCGCAACGGGAAATTCTCTCCGCCATTAACCGGGCCTATGGAGAAGCAGACTCCAAAGCTGAAAAAATCATCCAGGATTTAGGGCAGGATGAAGAAGAAGAGTTCTTCTCCGAACTGGAGGAGAGCGCCGATCTTCTGGATGAAACCAGCGAGGCGCCAATCATCAAACTGGTCAATCATATCATGAACCAGGCGGTGAAGAGCCGGGCCAGCGACATCCATATCGAGCCCTTTAACCATGAACTTGTGATCCGCTTCCGATTGGACGGTGTGCTCTATAATCAACTCAACCTTCCGCCCAAACTGCATTCGGCCGTG
>CAZUMF010000272.1:0-6675 GCA_964621385.1 uncultured Desulfohalobiaceae bacterium | reverse complement strand
AAAAGAGATAACTTTTCTTGTTTTCTATGACAGTGATTCAGGCATAAGTCACTAACGCAGGAAAAATTTGGGCAGAAACAGGGAAATGTCGGGGACGAAGGTGATTGCCGCCACACAGAGCAGCAGCAGCATCAGAAAAGGGGCGGTGGCCCTGGCCACCGTGGTCAAGGGCTTTTTGGTGATGCCCATGGCCACGAAGAGGTTCAGGCCGAAGGGAGGGGTCAGAAAGCCGAATTCGATCATCAGGACCATGACGACGCCGTAATGGATGTAATCAATGCCGAAGCGGTTCAAGGTCTCGATAAACAAGGGGGAGAGGACCATCATGGCTGAAACCGCGTCCATGGCCGTTCCGGTAATCAAAAAGAGGATGGTGACCAGGAGCATGAACATCCACCAGGTGGAGACATGGGAAATAATGAAATCGGCCAGCAGGTTGGGCAACTGCTCGGCGGTCAAGAACCAGACAAAGGTCATGGCGCAGGCCAGGATGAATAGCAGTGACGCGCTTAACACGGCGGAGTCCAGCGTGACTCTGAAGAGCTTGTGCAGGTTCAATTCCCTGAAAACGAGAAATTCCACGCCCAGGGCATAGACCACGCTGACAGCGGCGGCCTCTGTGGGGGTGAATAATCCGGAGTAAATGCCGCCCAGGACGATGATCGGCAGGATCATGCCCCAGACGCCTTCCCTGACGACCGTGAACACTTCTTCTCTGCTGTAGGTTTTTTCCTGCCTCCAGCCGTGTCGTCTGGCCAGGATGTAGGTATAGCCCAGCAGGACGGCTCCGATGAGCAGCCCGGGTACAATGCCGGCCATGAACAACTCAGCCACGGAGACGTTCATGATCAGGCAGTAGAGGATCATGGGAATGGAGGGCGGGATCACAATCCCCAGCGAGCCGGCCGAGGTGATGAGCCCGGTGGTGAAGTGTTCACTGTACCCGGCTTTGATCAAGGCCGGATACATGATCGAGCCGATGGCCACCACGGTGGCCGGGGAAGAGCCGCTCAAGGCGGCGAAAAAAACGCAGGCCACCACCGTGGCCATGGCGGCGCCCCCTCGAAAACGGCCGACAACCAGATTCATGAGGTCAATGAGCCTTTTGGCCAGGGCGCCTTCGGTCATGATGCCCCCGGCCAGGATGAAATAGGGGATGGCCATGAGGACCGATTTGTCCAGGGCGTTGAAGAGCTGCTGGACGAGGATGGTCAAGGGGGTGGTGGTGAAGAAAAAAATGAGGAGCGTGGTCGTGCTCAGCAGGAGGATGCTGATGGGCATTCCCAAAAGGAGCAACAGGCCAAAGGATAGGATGAGAACGGCAATCATGGGCTGGTATGCTTCTCCCCGGCCGCAGGGGCGTTATCCAGGGGTTCGTTTTTGAAAAGCCCTCGAGCGTGCTGAAGGCTCTGCACCAGAAAACGCAAGGACAGGGTGATGCTGAAAATGCCGATTGGCAGGTAGGCCCAGAACATCGGCAGGGACATGGCCGCCGAGGTGGTCCCGAATTGTTTCAGCTTCAGGGCGTGTTCAAAGGCCAGCCAGGCAACCAGACAGAACAGGCCCGCGGCGATAAGGCTGGTGCTCAGGCGCATGATGTGGCCTATCCGGGGGGGGACCCGGGTGAGCACAAAATCCATGCAGAAATGGGTCCCGTACTTGACGCCCAGGGAGGCGCCGAGAAAGGTCAAAAACACGCAGAAATACCGGCTGAACTCTTCGAACCAGGTGAAGGAATGATTGAAGAGATAGCGGCTGAGCACTTCGAAAAAGGCCATCAGCGAAAGGCCCAGCAGGCCGAAGACCAGGATTCCTTTTTCGAGGCAGGCAAGAAGGTGGAGACTTTTTTTCAACATGCCAAGATAAGCAAGGTGTCAGCTTGGCCAGAGGCAAAGCTCGTATGAAACTTCATGCTGAAACCACGAACCGGTCACAGAGCTCTCTTTCGCTCGAACGCTTCCGGCTCTTGGTTTTCTAAGAAAACCTAAGAGCCTCCCAGCGAGGTCGCTCAAGAGAACTCTGTGACCGGTTCTCAATCCTGTCATCGAGTGTGAAACTGCAAGAGTTTCTGTATTGATCAAACTGGCAGTGAAGGAATTCGCCATCTACGTACAACCATAATTAAATATTGTTTTTTCTTTCAAAAATTTATATGTCAGCCCTGCCGGAGGCAGGGCTGACACCTGAAGCCTCTATTCGCTGTGCTCTTCGATTTTGGCCATGAAGTAGTCATAGAGTTCCGGCCCCACGATCTCCCGGTATTTGTCCCAGACCGGCTGCATGGCCTCGGCAAAGGCCTGTCGCTGCTTTTCGCTGAGCTGGACCAATTGAACGTTATTCTCCTCACAGTACTCTTCTATGGACATTCCGATCTTGGGCAGGGATTGGTGGAGCTTCCGGTTCACGTCCCGATTGGTCCGGATGCAGACATCGGCCGCTTCCCGGAAGATGGTTTTCTGGGCGTCGCTGAGGCGGTCCCAGACTGAGGGACTGACAATGATCATGCATTCCGTCAGGATATGATCGGTGTTGGTCACATGTTTGGCAACCTCGGTCGCCTTGATCAGGATGGAGGTCAACAAGGGATTTTCCTGGGCATCGATCACCCCCTGCTGCAGGGCGTTGTACAGCTCAGGAAAAGGAATGCCCACGGGCGAGGCGCCGACCTGTTTGAAGGTGTCCATATACACCGGGCTGTTCATGACCCGGATTTTCATGCCTTCCAGGTCCTCGGGACTGGTGACCGGATGCTGGGTGTTGTTGATGTCCCGGAATTCGTTCTCAGTCCAGCCGATGCCGATGAAGCCGCGATCCGGGAGGTAGGAAAAAATTTTCTCCTGCCACTGTTTGTCATCGATCACAGCATACGCGGTTTCTCTGTCTGGAAAAACAAAAGGCAGGTCCATGATCGCGGTCTGCGGCACATAATTCTGCATGACCGCCGTGGTGACGGAGGCCATCTCCAGGGTTCCGGCCTGGACCTGCTCCGCCATGGAGCGCTCGGAGCCCAACTGCCCGAAGGGAAAGGTCTTGATCTCAATCTCGCCCTTGGTTTTTTCAGCGACATAGTCGGCAAAGGCATCGATGCCCTTGCTCTGGCCGTGGAAGGGAGGGGCCACGTGGCCGAATTTGAGGGTCATTTTCGCCTGCGCTGCGCTGCAGAGCCAAAACGTGAGTCCGGCAATCATGAGGAAGGTCACAATCCTTTGCATGTCACATCTCCTTTGCTGTGGTTGAACAAACAGCCCGAAAGCCTGGCGGACCTGTTTCCCGGCAATATGGATAGTGCATAGAATATTTTTTTGCTTGCAGTCAAGGGCCTGGCGGACCGGACTCACTTGGGCTCGTATGAAACTTCAAAAATGAACATCGAACGTCCAATGATGAATTATGAATCAAAGAAAAGACTTGCTCCCGTTCCAGTATCGGTCTCTTTTTTCATACACTTGCTCTTTCATTCACTTTTTTTCTTCATTCAAAATTCGATGTTCGACGTTCGATGTTCGACGTTCAAATTCTTGGCTCTGGAGGAAAAGCCAATGACAGTGAAAGTTTCTCAATTGATCAAACTGGCAGTCGTATATTATTATAAAATCAAATAATTATATGTCAGCCCTGCCAGCGGCAGGGCTGACAGAGGAAACGTCACCGGACTAATGAAACAGAGCACTTCGAAGATCAGTGGCCTTGGGGGCTTGCCCGAAAAATCGAAAGCTGCTACATTCAAACTCCCAGCATTGCTTTTCAAACGCAGTCTGTTCAATGCTGCTGGGTGCCGTCGTGGCCTTTAGTCTAATGACGAGCGTTGATCAATGCTTGGAAGTGTGACTCCATTTGTTTGAAGTTTCATACGAACGTGACGAGGTCTTTGGTATGTATCGTTTCAAAAAAGTGTTTGTGGGCCTGGATTTTTCCGCAAAAGACACGGCCTTGATCTCTTATGCCGGGCTTATCAGCAGAATGGCGCAGTCCGAAGAGGTCATCTTCTTCCATGTCAAGAAACAGGAGCCTCTTGCCGAGGATCTGCAGGATGCTTTTCCGGAACTGGCCGGAAAATCGGTTGATGAGCTGCAACAGGAGATGCAGGACAGGGTCGGGGGCTTGTTCGCCGGGCATGAAAAAACCCGGATCCGCTGCAAAGTGCGGGAGGGGCATGTTGTCCATGAAATGCTGCACTGCATCAAGGATTCGGATATTGATCTGAGTATCGTGGGCCAGCAGGCGGATATCGAGCTGACCAGCAAGATTGGGGAGAAGCTGACCAGAAAAGCCCCCTGTTCGGTGCTGATCCTTCCGGAGCACAGCCGGGCGGTGATTTCCAGCATCCTGACCGCCATCGAGTACTCGGACAATTGCGCCATGGCCGTGGACACCGCCGTGGCCTTTGCTGCGGCCGCGAATCTGGAAGGCTTTACCTGTGCCCACGTGTTTAAGCTGCCCCTGGGGTATCAAAAGACCGGCAAGACTAAGGAGCAATTTCAGGCAATCATGAAGCGCAACTCCCAGAAGGCCTTTGATGAATTCATAGCCGGGATCGATTTGCGGGGCTTGCAGGTCAGGCCGGTGTTTTATCATCACAAAAACACGATTCAAGGGATTCGGGAGCTCATCGAGCAGGAGGCTGCGGATCTGGTGGTTCTGGCGGCCCAGGGCCGAACCACCGGCGCTTCGATTTTACTGGGCAGCGTCACCGAAGGGGTGATCCGCAAGGCGGCGATTCCGATCCTGGCCGTCAAAAAGAAGGGGGCCAACCTCAATATTCTGGAGTCCATTCTGAAATTGTAAGAGCAAATTTCGTACTGCAGACCTCGTACCGACATTACGCCGTTGAATCTTAACGCTCTAAAATAATGAACAATATCTGAAATATTCTTAAAATTGGACCTTCTTTTGGTTTCTGGTTTCAGGTGTCGGGTGTCTGGAAAGGCAAAATCCGCAAACTGAAACCTGAAACCAGACACCCCTCCGGGGCGTAGGCCCCTCCGGGCCGGAGGCTGAAACCCCAAAATGAGGCAAGAAATATCACAAGATGCCCAAGAATCTTAACGCTTTGAAATGAGGATCAACAGGTGCAGGGTCCGCGGGCCATGGACGCCGTAGACCATGCTCATCTCGATATCAGCGGTCTTGCTCGGGCCGGAAATCAAGTTCATGTAAGGCCGGTTTAGTCTCCCCGGCCCCTGGCCCGGGATCTGTTTGAGTACGGCAAACAGTTCATGCAGATCGAGCAGCACCTGGTCCACATGGATCAGGGCGATATGCGTGGACGGAACCAGAGAGACCGAACGGGCTTGATTGGCCTTGGCCGGCATGACCAGGGTGGCGGTATCGGCCAGGCAGTAATCGGCACTGGTGAGGCCGACGGCCGAGGCACCGATCCGCTTCCGGAGCCGGGTCTTGTGCTGCTTTTGCTCAATTGGGCTGAGCCCTGGGGGCAGGTCGGTCTGGAAAAAGGCCCAGCCCTGGTGCGCAAGCAGAGGCCCCAGATCCAGGCTGGTGATAAGGGGGTGATTCCAGGCGGCCACGGTAGGTCCGGACCGGTCGGCAGGCTGGGTGGCCTGGACGATGGAAACGATTTCCTGTGCCGCTGCCTCCGGATCCCGGCAGGTCAGGACATTGATCTGCAGTTCCCGGGCCGCTGCCTGGAGCGTGTCCACAAGGGCCAGTTTCTGCGCATGGCTGCGGCGGGGCGGTTTTTCCAGGGAGGTGCCGGCTGTGCCCGACGGCTCGCCTCGACTGGCCGGGGCCGGGTCCTGCCGGCCAAGGGCCTGCCTGATGTTCTGCAGAAAGCGGTCCTGATTCGAGTCGGGCACGGTTACCTCTGCTTGTGTTTTCGCAAATCCTGCAGAAAGGTCCTTCGGGCCAGGGGTTGGAGGTCCCGGTCTTTGGTCCAGGCGGAAAACGGGGGCGGGGTCCAGGAGAGCAGCCCCGAATGCCTGGGGAGCAGACGCTGGGCCTGGGCGGCGCTCTGATGAGCCGTTTCATACAGGCCTCGATGCTCGGCGAGTCTGGTCCAGGCCTGCACTGCGCCTTTTTCCAGACCACCCGCCCGGGAGGCTGCGCCGGCGCCTCCTTCAATCAGTCTGGCCCGAAGGGCCAGAAGCATGCGCGGCAGGTCGATGTTCACCGGACAGGCCTCGTGGCAGGCCCCGCACAAGGTTTCCCCGAAAAAGAGATCCTTGCCGTTTTCCAATCCGGCCAGCAACGGATTGAGCACGGCTCCCACCGGTCCGGCATAGGGGTGGCCGTACGCATACCCTCCGATTTTGCCGTACACCGGACAGACATTCAGGCAGGCCCCGCAGCGCACACAGCAGAGGATTTCCCTGAATTCCGGATCGGCCAGGATCCGGGACCGTCCGTTGTCCACAATGACCAGGTGGAACTCTTCCGGGCCGTCAATCTCGTCCGGTTCGGCCGGCCCCCCGGCGTAACTGATGTAGGTGGCCAGGCTTTGACCAGCGGCGCCTCTGGAGAGCAGCCGGAAGAGCACGGCCTGGTCTTCAAGTCTGGCCGTGATCCGTTCCATGCCCATGATGGCCACATGCACCCTGGGCAGGGAGGTGCTCATGCGGATATTGCCCTCATTGGAAAAGGTGGTGATGTGTCCGGTCTCGGCACAGGCCAGATTGCAGCCGGTGATGCCCATATCCGCGGCAAAGAATTTTTCCCGCA
>CAZUMF010000271.1:0-6682 GCA_964621385.1 uncultured Desulfohalobiaceae bacterium | reverse complement strand
GGATCGGCAGCCTGCCGGATGTAATCAGTCTGACTCTGGGAGAACCGGGGTTCGGACCGGGAGGACGCCCTATTGAAGTACGCTTGCGGGGAAACGATCTGGTTAAGATGAAAAAGGCGGTTACCGATCTGAAAGGCTGGTTCGGCCAGTTTAATGGTGTGGTCAACCTGGCAGACGACCTTCGTCCCGGTAAACCGGAGCTGGGCCTGCGGATGAAAGAAGGGGCATACGGTATGGGCATTGATGCAGCAGAAGTAAGCCGCCAGCTGCGGGCGGCATTCCAGGGCATGGAAGCGGATGAAATCCAGGTTGGCTCTGAATCCTATGAAATCGAGGTCCGTTTTGCCCATCCGGATCGAAGCAGCCTGACTGATCTTGAAGATTTTGATCTGGTTCTGGCCGATGGAGGACGGGTACCGCTGCATTCTGTGGTGGAATGGGAATCTGCCAGGGGCTGGGCGCGAGTCGCCCGCTTCAACGGCATGCGGGCAGTGACTCTCCGCGGAGATGTGGATACCCGCCTGCTCAACACCAATGAACTAATGAATCGTTTTCAGGAGACTTACCTGAAAGAGTTTACGAAAAAGTATCCGGAACTAAAACTAACCATTGCCGGCTCGCTCGAGGAAACCAATTCCACCCGGAAATCGATGCTGTGGGCCATGATGATCGGCTTTATCGGCATTTTTGTCCTGCTCAGTTTCCAGTTCAGAACCTATACTGAACCGATCATTGTCATGCTTGCTATCCCCTTTTCATTGATAGGCGTGGTCTGGGGGCACGGCCTGATGGGCGTGCCCATCAGCATGCCCAGCCTTTTAGGCTTTATCGCCCTGGGCGGAGTGGTGGTCAATGACTCGATTCTCCTGGTGATTTTTTTGAAAAAGGCCAGGCAGGAAGGCCTGCCCCTGCATGAAGCTGCGACCAGGGCCAGCCGGGATCGATTCCGGGCGGTGCTGATGACTTCAACAACGACCATTGCTGGGCTTCTGCCTCTGCTCTTTGAAAAGAGCCTTCAGGCCCAGATTTTGATTCCCCTGGTCATCAGCACCTCCTTTGGCCTGATGGCCAGCACGGTGCTGGTTTTGCTGGTCATCCCCTGCCTGTATCTGATCCTGGGGGATTTCGGTATGGTGGAAAAACTGGGCGGCGAATCCGCTCCAGGCCTTGAAAAACAGGAAGAGGCGAAATAGATAGAGAGTGTTCGATACCCCCGATGGGAGTGAAAGATGAAAAAACCTTGCTCGGCCACACCGGATTCGCTGCTTCAGCCCGGAGACAGAGTGGCCCTCTTTCCTTCGGAGTATCCTGTTTTTATGGATTGGAACGATTATCGACTGAGATCAGAATAGAACCAGGTTTTTTAAAAAGCTCCCTCAGAGGCCCGATGGCTTCGGCAAAGGCCACGTTGGAATTGATGCCAAAAGCAGAGCTTTTCACGGTAGTAGCCGGTTCAAAGTTGTTGGAGGCTGCGGGAAAGGACGTGGTTTAAAGGACGTGGTTGTGGTTTGCTTTCTCACGACCAAGCCTTGACTTTTTATCATTTTTCAATTAGCTCTTTTTCATCCTTGTGTCAGCACAAATTTTCATTTGGAGTTCTGAATGCGCAAGTGGGTCAAGCCTTTGGTCTTTGTTGCTCTGGGTATTGTGATCGGCTTTCCAGTCTTCAGCATGGCCTATTACACCATGGTGCGCACCTCCACCCCCCAATTCTGCGCCTCCTGCCACGAGATCGAGTACGCCTTTGACACCTGGAAGACCTCCACCCACGCCAACAACCCCAAGGGATTCGTGGCCGACTGCATGGACTGCCATCTCCCGGCCCCGGAAAACACCTTTGAATTTTTCTACGCCAAGACCTATCACGGGATCAAGGACGTGGTGAAACACTTCACCATGGACACCGATGAATACGACCACGCCAAAAACAGAGAAAAGGCCTACGAGGATATGGACAACAGTCAGTGCCAAAAATGCCACCGCAATCTGCTGGGCATGTCCCACAAGCGAGGGGCGCTTCTGGCCCACAAGACCGTGCTCTATCCAAGGCCGGGCTATGAAAAGCAGTGCGTGGACTGTCACGACCATCTGGTTCATTTTCCCAGATCCAGCTTTGAATATGCTCCAGAGGTCAAAGAGCCGGAGGCCTCTGATTTGTAGTCGGAATCAAAGCAGTCTTTCCAGTTTGAAGGGGTGAGCTTTCCAGCTCAGTTATTTCATCGATTGAAAGAGGAGGACATCATGCGCTCTTGGTCCACAGTGGTGGTGATCACTATGCTCTGCGCGACGTCATGGCTGTGTGCTTTGTTTGCGGATTCAGCCCTGGCCGCAACGCAGCTCAAGGAAAAGGAATTCCGGATCGAACGGTCCATGTCCAAACAGGCCAAGGCCTGCATCATGTGCCATAAAGAGGAGCATCCGGCGTTGTTTGTGGACTGGGCCAACAGCCGGCATGCCTCGGCCAATATCACCTGCCTGGACTGTCACCTGGCCGAGGACCACGACCCGGATGTCAGACAGAGCCATTTCGAGCAGTACCAGCGCGACGACACCAAGTGGGGCGCATCCGAGTACAGGGTGCCCATCGCCACGGTGGTCACGCCCAAGGACTGCTCCCGCTGCCATCCGGACGAAGTGACCCAGTACGAAAAGAGCAAGCACGCCAACACCCTGGAGCTGATCTGGAAAATCGATCCCTGGCTCAATGACGGCATGAACTCGGACTGGGAACGCTCGGCCGGCTGCTTTTACTGTCATGGTACTGTTTTGAAGCAGGATGCCGAGGGCAAGCTGGACCCCATGACCTGGCCCAATGTGGGAGTGGGACGGGTCAACCTGGACGGTTCCAAAGGCAGCTGCACCTCCTGTCACACCCGGCACCGTTTTTCCGTGATGGAGGCCCGCAAGCCCGAGGCCTGCGGGCAGTGCCATCTGGGGCCGGATCATCCCCAGATCGAGATTTATGAAGAGTCCAAACATGGGGACATCTATCACGCTTTTGGAGACGAGTACAACTGGGACTCGGCTCCGGGAACCTGGACCCCGGGTGTGGATTACCGAGGACCGACCTGCGCCTCCTGCCACATGTCCGGGTCCGGGGAGGTCATGACCTCCCATGATGTGACCGAGCGGCTCTCCTGGGAGATCCAGGCCCCACTCACGGTGCGGCCGTCGGAATTCAAGGCCTTTCCCGCCGAGACAAATTGGAAGACCGAGCGGGCCAAAATGCAGGAAGTGTGTACGCAGTGTCACGGCATGACCTGGGTCGAGGACCACTACGTGAAATTTGACAAAGTTGTGGAGGAATACAACGAGGTCTATTACAAGCCGGCCAAGGCCATGCTGGACAAACTCTATGCCGAAGGCCTGTTGGACGATGAGAAGTTTTTTGACGAAAAGCTGGAAGTGGAATTTTACGAGCTCTGGCATCACGAAGGCCGGCGGGCCAGGATGGGAGCGGCCATGATGGCCCCGGACTACACCTGGTGGCATGGATTCTATGAAGTCAAACTCCGCTACAACGAGTTCATGGCCGAGGCCGAGCACCTTTTGGCCACTGGGGAGCCGGCCCATGTCTATGAAAACTTTCCCAACGCCAGCGGCAGCACCACCCGGCCGGCCAAGCTCTTTGGATCCAAGGATTGATGCCGGGTCTCAATCCGAGAGGTTCCGGCAGGCAGGGGACTGACAGGCCCGGGCCAGGCTGGTGGAGGCGCTCTGATGGTCGCGGCCGAGATGAAAATTCAACCAGGATGAGGTCTTATCGAGTTCCCACATCCGCGGGGGCACGCACTGGGCGTGAAACTCGATGAGCTTGCCGTCCGACGCAAAGCGCTCATAGGCCCGGGTCCAGACGCAGCGACGGTTGGGACGGACTTCACACATGCCGTTGAGGCTGCCTCCGCAGGCCCCGTTGCGGGTGTGCTTGGGGCATTGGGATTCCGGACAGAGAAAGGCCAGGTGCTGGATGCCGCAGTCACCGCAATGCCGGCAGTTCAGGAGGCCTTTTTTGCAGGCATACTCCAGGGCGTCCACGGTTCGTGCCGCGACCGGGTGTTGGTCGATGATCCGGCAGATGGTCTCCAGTCGACCATTGGCATTATTCTCAGACGAGAAAAACCAGCCATGCAGTCTCTTGAGCAGGGCATAGAGCCATTTGTCCCGAAGACGAATGCCCTGGGAGGCGTGGCTGAAGACCTGCTGAGCACGAGGTTGTAGCGCATCCCCTTCAGAAAAGGCATAAAATCCGTTTGCCTGGGGATAATGGAATTCGGAGCAGATCTCTTGCCAGTCGGCTTCATACTCGCTGATGCGATCCAAGACCTCCCCGGCCAGGGCAAAATCCCGATGCACCCCGCCGATATGGATTCCCCGATAGCCCAGGCCCTTGAGCACAGCCCCGAGTTTGGCGGCACGTTCAATGGAACGCTGCCGTCCCTGTTTTGGATCGCGCCATTCACTGTGCACGGTCTTCAAAAGCGTATCCGTGACCACGGCGCCAGGTATGCGGCCGGCGTTCATGAGCGCCGCGGTCTTTGGCGTCAGAATATAGACCGAGCCCAAGACTGGAAGGCTGAGATTCATGGAGTGCAGGACCTGGATGATCTCTGCAAATTTTCCGGCATCATAACCCAGCTGGGTGATGGCGAATTGGGCTCCGGCCGTGACCTTCCGGCACAGCTTGGCGTACTGGGCAAAGCTCTCGGCCTGAGTGGCTTTGAAGGGAGAGACCGCGCACCCTGTGAAAAACCCGTCCGGATCTCCGGAAGCGATTAGTCGGTCATTGAGCAGGCGCAGCATCAGGGTCAGATTCACGGAGTCCAGGTCGAAAACCGGGGCCCCCTGACCGCCGAAGCCTTTGCCTGTGAAATCCCCGGTCAGGGCCAGGAGGTTTTTCATGCCCAGCCTGGCCAGCTGCAGGGCCCGGCTCTCCATGCCCACCCGGTTCAAGTCCCGGCAGGTGAAATGAACAATGGCGTCCATGCCTGTCTTGAATATCTCGGAACCAAAGGCATCCGGACTCAAGGATGGATTGCCGCCTGGATTGTCCGTGATGGAAACCGCGGAAATCCGGCCGTCGGCAAAGCAGTCCCGGGCAATGCCCTTGACGGTATCCACTGACCGGCCCGCAGGTTCATTCCCAGGCACCAGCTCCAGGGTGACCACAAATTGCTCGGGGTCTGCCAGGTCCTGCTGAAAGATACGAAGCACGGAACCGCCTCCTGGGTTTGAAAATCCGAAAAGCATGTATGAACCATTCTGGAAGAAAAGTATTTGATGCCAATCAAAAATGAAATGCAGACCGGACCCGGTCAGGAGGAGCAGCTTCAACCAGAACCGGTGCAGAGCGCATCTTTGCCCCCGGATTCTTCCTGGTTTGATCCAGGGCCGGCATCAGAGCTTTGTTCACCTCCAGAGCCGCCGATTCTGCCCCGGACAAGGGTCTGCAATCTTTTGAACAGTGGATTGACGGAGATCATCACCAGAAGGATTGCTCCCAGCCACTTGCCCCAGAGCGGGATGAATTCCCCGGCTTGTCCGGCCATGGCCCTGGCGGAGATGTCGAACCAGGCGTAGAGCTGATCCGTGAGCAGGCCGAATCCAATGGCCGAGAGGATGATGGCGGAGAGGTAGATCACGGTTGCCCGCCTGCCAAGAATTCCGAGAAGAACGGTCAGTGAGGTCAGATTGGTGGCCGGACCGGCAATGAGAAAGACCAGGGCCGCCCCCGGACTGACCCCTTTCAGAATCAGGGCTGCGGCAATGGGTGTGGAGGCAGTGGCGCAGATATACAGGGGGATGCCGATGGCCAGCATGATCAGCATGGAGGAGAGACCGCCGCCCAGGAGGCTGGCCATGAGGTCGTCCGGAATGAAGGCAGTGATCAACCCGGCCAGGATCAATCCCAGAAAAAAGAGTGCAACCAGGTCTCCCCACACTTCATGTATGGCAAAATTGAGCCCGACTTTGACCTTTTCAAGAAAGGTGTGGTGCTTCTTATGTTCTTCCGGGGGGCACTGCCGGCCGTCACAGCAGGCGTCCACCGGGCAGGTCAGGTCCGGGACCACGTCTTCGCGGTTCCTGGGATTGCCAAAGAAGTTTTCCGTGATCCCGGCCCCCATGGCCGTGACAAAGGCCACCACCGGGCGAATCACGGTCATCAGGGGGTCCAGCAGGGCATACGTGATGGAAATGGAGTCCACTCCTGATTCCGGGGTGGAAATCAAAAAGGCGGAGACAGCCCCGTTGTTGGCCCCCTGTTTTTTGAGGCCCGCCCCGGCGGGCAGGACCCCGCAGGAGCAGAGTGGGATGGGGATCCCGAGCAGGGCTGCCTTGATCACGGAGAGAAATCGCCCCTTTGCCAGATGCTTCGAGACCGAGGCCGGACTGAGAAAAACCCGCAGAAGCCCGCTGACCAGCAGGCCGAAGAGCATGTAGATCCCGGACTCCAACAGGAGATGAAGAATGTTTTGCAGGAAGAGAAGAATATAGGAAGACATCAGGTGTCACTCTCCGGTTCAGCATCGGTCCTGACTCTCATGGAGCAAGCCGAAGTTCAGACTTCGTACAGACATTACGGCTTTGAACATTAAACTCTTAAAATAATAAGCAATAATTGAAATGTTGTTAAAATTGGACATTCTTTTGGTTTCTGGTTTCAGGTGTCGGGTGTCTGGAAAGG
>CAZUMF010000270.1:0-6689 GCA_964621385.1 uncultured Desulfohalobiaceae bacterium | reverse complement strand
TGTCAGCGACACAGGGATCGTGCTCAGCCCCATCGTCCCGACCCTGGAAAAGGACATCGGAAAACCGGTCTTCAGCGCCAATATGGGCTGCATGTGGCACGCCCTGCAGCTGGCCGGGGTCCGGGAGCCTCAGCCGGAATGGGGCAAGCTCTTTGAGCAGACCATGGACAAGAGGTCTGGGGCATAAGAACCGATTAAAAACTTAAAGGATTGTATGTGATACACAGTGAAACCGATGTCTTGATCATTGGCACGGGCGGGGCCGGATTGTATGCCGCGATCCGGGCGGCTGAAGCCGGAATGCGGGTTACCATCTGGGAAAAGGGATTGGTCGGCCGCAGCGGCGGCACGGTCAGCGGGGCCGGCATCTCCGCGGTCGGGCCCTGGAGCGATCCCGAAGACTCACCCGAAGTCTATTTCCAGGATACGGTCAAGGGGGGCTCTTTTTTGAGTGACCAGCCTCTTGCCCGCATCCTGGCTGAAGAAGCCCGGGACCGAATCATGGAAATGGAATGCTGGGGACTGTGTTTCGACAGGGAAGCGGACGGCAGTTATGTCCTGGACAGGGCAGGTGGGCACAGCTTTCCCCGGGTCATGGCCATCAGCGACCGGGTGGGTCTGCAGATGACCAAGGTTCTCCGGACCCGGCTGCTCTGCTTCGAGGCAGAACACTACCCGGATGTGGTCACCACCCGCCTCTTGACTCGAAACGGCCAAATCATCGGGGCCATGGGATTGGACCTGCGGGCGGGGGAGATCCATCTAATCAAGGCCCCCTCAGTTGTCCTGGCCACAGGCGGCATCGGACAGCTCTACCCGGTGACCAGCAATCCGGTCCAGGTCACCGGCGACGGCCTGTCCCTGGCCCTGGAGGCCGGAGCCGCCTTGGTCAACATGGAACAGGTCCAGTTCTATCCCTGCGGCCTGGTCCATCCACCTTCCCTGAGGGGGTTCATCCTGGGGATCCAGGAATACGCCAAGCTCTACAATGTAAAAAACGAGCGCTTCATGGGTCGATACGAGCCGGACAGTTTCGAGCACACCACCCGGGATCGGCTGGCCAGGGGCATCTTTGCCGAGATTTCCGCTGGCAGAGGCACGGAGCACGGCGGGGTCTATCTGGACGCCACGGATCTGCCCGAGACCACCTTCCGCAGTTTCATGCACGAGATCGAAATCTGCGCTGAACGAGGCTTCGATTACCGGAAACAGCGAGTGGAAATCGCTCCGGCCGCCCATTTCTTCATGGGCGGGGTGGGAATCGACGCCCAGGCCGGAACGTCTCTGGTCGGCCTGTTCGCCGCCGGCGAAGTCTCCGGCGGGGTCCAGGGCGGCAACCGGCTCAGCGGGAACAGCCTCTCAGAGATCGTGGTCTTTGGCTCCAGGGCCGGGGTGAGCGCGGCGAAACATGCCGAGGGCAGCGGCCGCTATGAACCGGACAAGGAACAGGTGGCAGCCGAAGAGTCCCGCCTGCAGATCCTACTCAAGCGAAAGACTTCCGAACTGAGTCCTACCTGGGGAAAAAAACGTCTGCGGCACATCATGCGGGAACACGCAGGCGTGGTCCGCAAGGCCGAAGGCCTGACAGCGGCCCGGGAACAACTGCAGGAACTGGAAGAGGACCTCTTGCCCCGCATCAACATCCAGGGCTCTCATTTCCACTTTAATCAGAGCCTTCAGGCTTACCTGGAGCTGGAGAAAATGGTCAAGGCCGCCCGGGCCGTGGTCGGCGCCGGACTGGCCAGAAAGGAAAGCCGCGGGGCCCACTTTCGTGAAGATTTCCCGGAATGGGATACGACCGTCCCTCCCCGATGCACCGTGGTCCGGCTGGAGAATGACAAGCTGGTGGTCGGTCTGCGACCTGCTCAGCTGACCGAAATGGAACCGTAAAATCAGATTTGCCTCTGGCAAATCTGATATATAATTAATTAATTTATATGAAAATATTTAGCCAGGTTATTATGTAATTGGGTTGAAGACCATAATTGCCAGTTTGATCAAGGCAGAAACTTCGAAAAAATGACGATGGAGTTTTACACGAGCTATTCTTTCTCTGTCATTCTGAGCGAGTCCGCCTGCCCAGTTCAATCTCTGAAGCGAAGCGCATTGAACCGGGGCGAGCGAAGAATCCCTTTTCTTCAGCAGGTGTGCTTTTTTTTGAAAACAAATGAAATTTCATATGAGTGGTCAGAGATCAGACGTCAGCAGCAGAACCGTAAGAAATATAGCCCACGGATCACACGGATTGACACTGATAAAGCATTTCTGAATATCCGTGTTCATCCGTGTGATCCGTGGGCAACAATCTTATAAGGTAACCCCATGACCCAGACCTTCCACGTCCATATCCAGCGATTTGACCCGAACGAATCCCTGGAGATCTCCACTAAAACCTACGAGGGAACCTGGCATCCCAGTCAGACCGTACTGGAGGTCCTGAACGAAATCCAGGCCCAGCAGGACGACAGCCTCTCCTTCCGCTCCTCCTGTCAGGCCGGAAAATGCGGCAGCTGCGCCGTTGCCCTGGACGACAAGCCTGTCCTGGCCTGTCGGACCATGGTCCAGGGACAGGAACTGCACCTCGGTCCCCTGCCTGGTTTTCCGGTGGTCAAGGACCTGATCATCGACCGAAGCGGATATGAAGAGGATTTTCTGCGCATGCTCGCCGCCACCAAGGCCCTTGAACCAAAAGACAAACCAACGGCCTGCCTTCCAGAGACCGAGATCGACTACTCCAATCTCTCCTGCTGCATCGGATGTCTGGTCTGCACTGCCGCCTGTCCGGTGGCGGCCCGGATGGAGGAGAACGCCCCCAATCCGGCGGTCATGACCAGTGTCTTGAGTTCCGGGGTCAGGGTCGATCGCAAAGAAGGCAAGGCCTTCCCTATCGGGGGAAATACGGATTACTGCAGCCTTTGTTTGAACTGTCAAGCCGCCTGCCCGGCAGGGGTGTCCCTGAACAGGGTCAATGCCCAGGTCAAGGATGCCTGGGTTCAGACACAGGGGCAGAGCCTCAGGGACTGGATGCTGGGCCGGGCTGAGCTGGCTGGAAGACTGGGCAGTCTCTTCCCCTCTTTGAGCAACCGAGTCCTCGAAAACAGGCTCGTGCGCAGGGGGATGGAATCTGCCCTGGGCATCAGCAGCAAAACAAAGATGATCCCCTATGCCGGATCCAGGGCTCCGGGCGTAAGCCGTGCCCCAGGGTTGAAAACAGCGGCCGGCAAGCATAAGGTGGCTTTATTTCTCGGCTGTTATTCCCGCTACAACGACACCGATCCCGGTCGGGACGGCCTGGCCGTTCTCGAAGAGCTGGGCGTCCGGGTGGAGGTCCCGGAGCAGACCTGTTGCGGCCTGCCCCTTTTGAGCAGCGGTGATCTTACTGCAGCCGGCAAAAAGGCCGAAACCAACATCAAGGCCTTTCAGGCCTGGATCGATCGGGGATTCGAGATCGTCACCAGCTGCACCAGCTGCAGTCTCATGCTCAAGCATGAATATACGGAAGTGCTCGGACTGCAAACAGCCGCCGGATTCGCCGGTCAGACGCGCGATCTAGGCGAATATCTGCTTGGATTGCTCGATTCAGGAGACGTGCGACCAAACCTGACCCCCGTGCCCATGCAGGCCGCCTACCATACCCCCTGCCACCTGCGGGCCCAGAAGATCGGCCTGCCCTTTATGGAACTCTTGAAGAAGATCCCGGATTTCGAGGTTGCTGTACTGGATGCCCCTTGTTGCGGACAATCAGGGACTTATGGCTTCAAGGCCGAAAAATACGTGGTCAGCCGGGCTGTGGGTCAAAAGCTTGCGGATTCGCTGAACACCCTCGAGCCGGAAATCGCCTTGAGTGAATGCGGACCCTGCCAGATCCGGATGCATGACTGCAGCGGGCTGCCGGTGGCTCATCCCGTCTCTATTCTGAGAAGGGCGCTGGACATTTGAATTCAATAAGGTCGATATTGAACGGCAGATTAAAAAGCGCAAATTGCGCCAACTTTTGGTGTATCATTTTTAAATTGAAATCAGAAATCTCCATGTTTTCAATGGAGATTTCTGATCAGGAGACACCATGTCCTGGAGAGCGAAATTAGGCGTCATTTACCCAGCGGACGGGGCCCTGGACGACGAATACTGGAAACCGGCTCCAAACGGAGTGACGGTGCACTTCACCCGCATCCCTGTTCCCCAGGAGGATCAGACCCTGGAGGTCTTGGAGGCACAGACACAGGGTCCTGTCATCGAGCAGGCCGCTCGCGATCTCAATGTCATTAACCTCGATGCCATAGGCTACGCCTGCACCTCCGGAAGCTTTGTCCACGGGGCCGGGGGAGATTTGAAAATCATCCAGCGTTTGGAAAGCGCCTCCCAAACGGCATGCACCACGACCTCCACCGCCGCGGTCCGGGCCTTGCAGGCCTTACAGGTCAGGAAAATTTCCGTGATCACCCCCTACCCGGATGAAATCAACGCCCGACTGAAAACCTTTTTCAAAGATAACGGTTTCGATGTCGTCACCCTGAAAGGGCTGGGGCTGTACAGGGAGATCTATGCCCAGCCAGCCGGAGCAGCCTACCGCCTAGCCCTGGAGGCCGACAGTCCTGAAGCTGATGCCGTCTTCATCAGCTGCACCAACTTCCGCTGCCTGGAAGTTCTGGACGCACTGGAACAGGACCTGGGCAAATCGGTGGTCAGCGCGAACCAGGCCACAATGTGGGACTTGCTGCGTCTGGCCGGGGTCCGTCCCTATCGTGAAGGGTGCGGAAGTCTATTCCGTGGAGGGAGGGCAAGATCAAGAAAATAAAAGGGTAGCCCTTAACCGATACTTTGAGAATTGCTGATACAAAAATACGTGAAGATTAGTGGATAAAAAAACCTTCTATACTGATCCAATTTTGGTTTTTACAACAAAGACTGGCGACCCCAAAGACCCAGGCCCAAATTTCGCAAAAAGCTAAGTTGGATCAGTATACATATCCCTTCAGCTTAGATGAAACTTGCGATTTTCAAATTATAAGGGGTTGATCACCAAAACACAAGAGGCTTTAAAATGATCTATTTCGAACCTGTGGAATTTCATCAGCGTCTGGACAGGGTCAAAGAAAGCATGTATCGGAACGGGATCGAGGTCCTGCTGATCAGCGATCCCTCCAATATGAACTATCTGACCGGGTATGACGGCTACTCCTATTATGTGCATCAGGGCGTTTTGGTCTTCCTTGATGAGGACCAGCCCCTGTGGTTCGGCCGGGCCCAGGACTCCAACGGCGCCCGTTTGACCACCTGGCTGGACGATGACCGGATCCGGGCCTACGCGGACGACTATGTGCAGTCCGATTTCAAGCACCCCATGAGCTTCGTGGCCGGCCTTATCAGAGAAAAAGGTGCGGAACGTCGCCGGTTGGGCGTGGAGATGGACAACTACTATTTCAGCGGCAGGTGTCTGGAGCAGCTGCGGACCGACCTGCCGCAGATCGGGATCAGAGATGCCAACCTGCTCGTCAACTGGGTGCGCATGGTCAAATCCGAAAAAGAACTGGAGTACACCCGCATGGCCGCACGCATCACCGAGCGGATGCTTGAGACAGCCATCGAGGCCATTCAGCCCGGGGTCCGGGAGGCTGATGCCGCGGGCCGGGTCTACCAGGCCCAACTGGGCGGGATGGAAGACTACACTGGCGATTATTCGGCCATTGTCCCCCTCATGCCGTCGGGCGAACGGACCTCGACCGCTCACCTGACCTGGACCGACCGCACCTATGAGCCAGATGAGATCTGCTACCTGGAGCTCTCCGGCTGCGTGCACCGCTACCATGCACCCATGGCCAGATCCCTCAAATTGGGAAAACCGTCAACCACCCTCCAGGACATCGCCAAATACACCGTTGCCGGCTTGAACAGCGTTCTTGAATTCGCCGGGCCCGGGGTGACCTGTGAAGCCGTGGAAGCCGAGTGGCGCCGGGCTATTGCCGGCAGTCCGGTAGTCAAGAAGTCCCGCATCGGATATCCCTTCGGGCTGAGCTATCCGCCAGACTGGGGGGAGCGGACTATCAGCCTGCGGCCGGGAGACAAGAACATCCTCCAGCCGAACATGACCGTCCATGTCATGTGCGGCATCTGGGTGGATGAGTACGGCTTCGCCTGCAGCGAACCCATCCGGATCACGGAGAACGGCTGCGAGAACCTGATCGATTTTCCGCGAAAGCTCTTTACCAAACCCTGAATGGAGGGCTGAAGGAGCTAACCATTCAGGAGTTCTAAAACATGTTTTCAAAATCCGTTTGAGTACCGGGTCGAACCGGATATTCTTTCTGCAATGGCACCTATGACAAACTTGCTCTACATCTCCATGTTCGGCGAATCCGATGTCTATACTCCATCTGACTACACTTCCTTGTGCCCGACCGGGTTGGAAAAGGACTGGATCAAGGCCTGGCATGGACCGCTAGCGGCTCGCTTCGGATTCAGCCTCATAACCAGGGACATCTGCCGGGGAGAGCAGCTTCCCGACCCGGACAAGGTGGCGGCCGTCATTTTGGGCGGGACCATCCACTTGATCCTGGAAAAAAGGACCTGGATTTTTGAACTCACCAAATGGCTCAAGGCCTATCGAAAACTCAATAAACCGCTCCTCGGGATTTGCGGAGGACATCAGCTCATGGCCACCGCCTTTTTCGGTTGGCCGTTGCACCTCC
>CAZUMF010000269.1:0-6691 GCA_964621385.1 uncultured Desulfohalobiaceae bacterium | reverse complement strand
TGCACGCCAGTGTGATCCGCCGGGCCGCCGGGATGATCAATCGGGTGTCTTCGGAGGGCGATATCGTTTTCAGCGGCGGTGTGGCCAAAAACCCCTGCATGGCAACCTTTCTGGCTGACAAACTCAATCGAGAGGTGTTGATCCCGGAAAATCCCCAAGTCATAGGGGCACTGGGAGCAGCCCTGCTGGCGGGACAAGCCATGCATCCAAAATCCCAAAGCCATGGCCTGCCGCATCTATGACCCCTCCAGCTTTTTCAAGAAACTGGAGGAAAGGAATGCGCTTCAGGAGGATACAGAACCCTATCTTCATGAAATCCTGGATCAGCAGACCATTCGGTCCAGTACCGATACGATCAATCAGGAGGTATGCATATGAAAGACATTGATGCGCGGGGCCTGGCATGCCCGGAACCCGTTCTCCGAACAAAGGCCGCCTTACAGGAAGAGCGCCCGGATAGGGTGAGGGTGCTCGTGGATAACGCCCCTTCCCAGCAGAATGTTCAACGCTTCCTTGAATCCCAGGGGTTTCAGACGGCCTTGGAACAAGCCGGTGCCGAATACGTTGTCATTGGACAGTGTGATTCGATGTCCTCTGTGCAGTCCCAACCTGCAGTGGAAACCCGCGGTGATGCCAAAAAAATCATGGTCATGTGCGCCACAGACCGATTCGGCTTCGGTGACGACGAACTGGGCCTCAAATTGATGCTCAATTTCTTGCGCACCTTAAAAGAAATGGGTGACGAGCTGTGGCGGCTCGTATTTGTAAACAACGGCGTAAAACTCACCATCGAGGGCTCGGATGTGCTCGAAGACCTGAAGGCCTATGAATCGGGGGGTCTCAAAATCCTGGTCTGCGGCACCTGCTTGGATCATTTCAAGCTCTTGGAAAAAAAGCGGGTCGGCGAGACCACCAACATGCTCGATATTGTCACGGCCATGCAATTGGCGGATCAAGTGATAAACCTGTAAGGAAATTAGCAGGTTCGAGGATATAAACCTATTTTTTCTCGCTTGTCAAAAGGCTGGACGAGAAGGTATACAGTTTCTTCATTGATCAAATTGGCAATTGTTGAGTTCAATGGTATTATTTTCCTATTTCAATGACATTGGAATGCTATTGAATGAAAAAAGCATTCGTGGACTCAATTCTTCTTTTCATATGCTTGGTTTCTGTCCAATGATTAAGCAAACTATAAGCAAATGATCCCTTTATCAAGGCCTGTAATCTGGAGAGCATGTATGGCGGATGAGACCAAAAAAATGCGTTTGACCGAGACCGTGGCCGGGGCCGGGTGAGCCTCCAAGCTTGCTCCAGGGGACCTGGACAGAGCTTTGTGCGGCCTGGTCTTTCCCACGAACGAGCAGGTCCTGGTCGGTCTGGACCGGGCTGATGACGCCGGGGTCTACAAGGTCAGCGACGATCTGGCCCTGATCCAGACCGTGGATTTCTTCACGCCCATTGTGGACGATCCCTACTGGTTCGGACAGATCGCCGCGGCCAACGCCTTGAGCGACGTCTATGCCATGGGCGGGGTTCCCAAGACCGCCATGAACCTGGTGTCCTTTCCCATCAAGGACATGGAGCTCACCGTGCTGCGTCAGATCCTCCAGGGCGGGCTGGACAAGATGGATGAGGCCGGGGTGGTGCTCATCGGCGGGCACAGCATCGAAGACAAGGAATTGAAATACGGCCTGTCCGTTACCGGATTCGTGCACCCAAAGCGGGTGCTTACCAAGAAAGGCCTGCGTCCCGGAGACCGGCTTGTGCTGACCAAGCCTTTGGGTACGGGCATCATCAACACCGTGATTAAGGCCGGTATGGCCTCTGCGGACCTGGCGGAGCAGGTGACCCGGCTCATGGCCGAACTCAACCGCACGGCCGCCGAGGTCATGAGCCGCTTTGATGTGGGGAGCTGCACCGATGTCACCGGCTTCGGCCTGCTGGGACATCTGGCGGAGATGGTCTGCGGCTCCGGGGCCGGGGTCCGGCTTTTTGCCGAGCAGATTCCGGTGATCCCGGAGTCTCTGGAGTTCGCGGCCATGGGGCTTGTTCCGGGCGGGGCTCACAAGAACAGAGAATTCCGGGAGGCCGGCATCAGCTTTTCGTCCGATGTCCAAGCGACGCTGCAGGATGTCTTGTTCGACCCCCAGACCTCGGGCGGACTGCTCATCAGCGTGCACAAGGATCAGGCCGAGGGTCTTGTTCAGGCTCTGCAGGAGGCGAAGATAGAGTCGGCGGCCCTCGTCGGCGAGGTCCTGGACGATAACCGGGAAAGCATCGAGGTGGTCTGATGATACAACTCACGATTCCTGATTTTGGCGAGCTGCAGCTCACACATCTGGTCATGGACTATAACGGCACCCTGGCCTGCGACGGGATTCCTGTGCCGGGAATGAAAGAGCGCTTTGCAGTGCTCTCCAGGGAGCTTTCCCTGCAGGTCATCACCGCAGACACCTTCGGCCGGGTCCGCTCGGACTTGGAGGGCTGGCCGTGCTCGGTCCAGGTCCTCCCCTCTGGGAATCAGGCCGAACAGAAGCTGGCCCTTGTCCGGGAACTCGGAGCGCAATCCTGTGCTTGCCTGGGCAACGGCCGCAACGACCGGCTCATGCTCGAAGCTGCAGCTCTCGGTGTGGCCGTGCTTTTGGATGAAGGCGTCGCCCGGGAGGCCTTGCTGGCCGCGGATATCGTCACGCCCGGCATCCTGCCGGCCCTGGATCTGCTCCTGCATCCCCTGCGCCTCACCGCCACCCTGCGATCATGATGGCATTGTATGAGTGCAAGCTTGTTTAATTTACGGGAGTTTCTATGCCAACTGGAAGACAAAAGATAGAAGCGGCGTTTTCAAAAAGCGGCTCTTCTGAGTTCGCGGCCATCGATTTCTGGGAGTATGTGTTTGTTCGAGATCATTGGGAGCAGTTGACGGATCTGCCCTGGTATCATCAATTCTCTCCTGATCTCGAGACGCAGCTGGCCTGGCGCCGGGAGGTGTTTGCCTGCACACGGCAGGACTTCGTGCATCTCGAGCCGTTTTACTCCCGTCATGAGCGGGAGAACCTGCTCCTCGATGTCCAGCCCAATGGCGTGTTCCTCCTGGACCGGGCAAGCGGCCAGAGCAGGAAGCTCGAGCCTCCGGTCCCTGGAGGCTGGTCCAGGACCGGACAGGTGGAATCGGTCACAACCCCCAGCCTGCCGACAACACCGGATGAACTCGATGCCGCGGTCAGGCTGCTGCCGACTGGTCAGGACCGGGGCCTGGCCGAAGACGGCCGCGCTGACCTCGCCCGGGCTTTGGTCAAAGAGCACGGCTTACACCGCTTTCCTGTGGCCTACGCGGATGCTCCCCTCTGGTATCTCTATGAATTATGGGGCTTTGAGGGGATGATGCTCATGATCGGGGAGCAGCCGGATCTGGTCAAAAGGGCCTGTCCGCACTGCACGGCCCGGGCGCTTGACGATATTCGCCAAGCGGCGATCCTGGGTGCCTCCGGGGTGCTGATTTGGGAATGCTTCAGCGATATGATTTCTTTGGATGCTTATGAATCTTTCAGTGTTCCCTGCATGCGTCGGGTTGTTGAGGAATGCCGCTCTCTGGGCCTGAGGAGCATCTATGGATTTTCCGGCAATCCCGCGGGCAAGCTGGAGGCCATTTGCTCCATCGGAGCCGATGCCCTGGCCTTTGAGGAAAGCAAGAAAGGCTTTGTCGTGGACATTCATGAACTGGCGGCCTTTATTGACGGGCGCTGCACCTTGTTCGGCAATCTGGATTCGATCAATGTGCTCCAGGACGGCAGCGAAGCAGATCTGCGGGGGGCCATTGCCGAACAGATCGCCGCCGGCCGCCGCAATCGAAACCGCTTTGTGGTCAGTCCAGGCAGTCCGGTCACGCCGGCGACTCCTGCGGAACGGGTTGGTTTGTTCTGCGATCTGGTGCATGAGCTGTCCCAAAAATAAAGAGACATTTCGTTTGACAAGCGCATTCAGCGCAGATCATAAGGCTCCAGAATGGCAGAGTATCAACTCCTGATAGACCTGTATAAACGGACATACCGGCAGGGTCCGGGTGGGGATGCAGCGTCGGAAAAAGCGCTCAGCCTGACAAGGACAGACCGAACTGCACCAGTAACAATTGCCGATATAGGCTGCGGCACCGGGGCGTCCACCCTCTTCCTGGCCCGCGTATTGAACGCCCGGATTACGGCGGTGGATTTTCTCCATAATTTTCTTGAAGTACTTGAATCCAGGGCAGAAAACATGGGGCTTTCTGAAAAAATTACGACCCTTTGCTGCTCAATGGACAAGCTGCCGTTTGAAGAGGCAGCATATGACATTCTCTGGTCTGAGGGGGCCATCTACACTATCGGCTTCGAGCGAGGCGTACAAGACTGGAGACGATTCTTGAAAGTCGGCGGATTCCTGGTTGTTTCCGAGCTGACCTGGATGACGGCCTCGCGCCCGTCGGCCCTCCAGCAATACTGGGAGGGCGAGTACCCGGAAATCGATGTGGCCTCTTCAAAGATCGGCATCCTGGAAAAGCATGGCTATGCTCCGGTGGGTTACTTTGTTTTACCGGAGCAGTGTTGGCTGGAGAATTACTATCGGCCACTGCAGAAGAGTTTTCCCGATTTCCTCAGCCGGAACAACCACAGTGAAGCAGCACAGGCACTCGTGGAGGCTGAAAATCAAGAAATTGAGCTGTATGAAACATATAAGGCCCATTACAGCTATGGGTTCTATGTCGCTCGAAAAGAAGAGTGACCCCGGAAGGGCCAAAAAATTAACAAACCCGATATTCGAACATGCTCGTTCGCAGAAGGTGAATTCTTTCACTGCCTATTTGATCAATGATCAAACTGGCCGGTCTCCCCGGCAGCCCTCCAACATCTGCCTCCATAGCTTGACACCCCAGCACGGGGATTCTATGATGCAACTTAATTGCATGGGTTCTGGAGGCTGCGATGAAAACAAAAGCCCTTTTTCTTGCTCTGTTTTGTGTCATTCTGTTTCAGGCGAGCGCCCAGGCCAAGTCCCTGGTCTTTGTGAGCATCCTTCCCCAACGGCATTTTTTGGAGTGTCTGGGCGGGGATCAGCTTGATGTCCGGGTCATGGTGCTGCCCGGAGCCAGTCCCGCCACCTACGAGCCCAGTCCCAGACAGATGGCCGGCCTGGCCGAAGCCGAGGCCTATTTCGCCATCGGGGTCCCTTTTGAAAAGACCTGGCTGGAGCGCTTCAAGGGCGTCAATCCCGACCTGGAAATCATCCAGACCGATCAGGGTGTCCCCAAACGAAGCATGATCAGCCATGATCAGCTCGAAGATTCCGGCCGGAAACAAACGGATGCTCATCAGGGACCACCGGATCCGCATATCTGGCTGTCGCCTGACCTGGTCAGGATGCAGGCCCGAACCATCTGCCAGGGCCTGATCCGAATCGATCCGGAGCACACGTCGATCTATCGGTCCAATCTGAAGGCCTTTCTCCAGGAGCTTGATCGGCTGGATGTGAGGATTCGTTCGATTTTCGAGCCCCTGCCTGAGGGCAGTCGCTCGTTCATGGTCTTTCATCCGGCCTGGGGCTATTTTGCCCAGGCCTTTGATCTTAATCAGATCCCCATTGAAACCGAAGGCAAAGAGCCGGGACCACGACAACTAGCCCGGAGCATCCGTCTCGGCCGGGAGAGGGATGTCTCAGTTGTCTTTGTCCAGCCTCAGTTCTCAAACAAGAGCGCCCGGGTCATTGCCAAGGAAATGGAAGCCCGGGTCGTGACTGTCGATCCCCTGGCCGAAGAGTGGGGCGAGAACCTGCCCGCGGCGGCCCGGGCCTCCAAACAGGCCCTTGGAGGCCAGGGGGGATGAGGCTGCAAAAAATCCTTTTGCAGCCGCCAGAGGTAGTCAGACCTGTCGCTGGCAGGGCTGACACATAATTCTGTGATATTTAACACAATATACGACTGAGCTGTTATGCTGTTCACCTTGAAATCCGCGACTGCCAGTTTGATCAGTGAAGAAACTTTCACTGTCAATGGCTTTTCCTACAGAGCCAAGAATTTGAACGTCGATCGTCGAACGTCGAACATCGAATTTTGAATGAAGAAAAAAAGAGTGAATGAAAGAGCAAGTGTATGAAAGAAGAGACCGATACTGGAATGGGAACAAGTCTTTTTTTTGATTCATCATTCATCATTGGACGTTCGATGTTCGATGTTCATTTTTGAAATATTATACGAAAGATTAGTAAATCCAGATGATTATAAGAACATTGAGTAGCTCGAATCGTTTACTTTCGACTTTTTGCAGGTACGTCAGGGGGAGACCGTGACGGATATGGCCATTTCCCTGGAAAACGTCTCCTTTGCCTATGACGGGGAGGACGTTTTGGACCGGGTCAATCTGAAGGTGGAAAAAGGGGCCTTTCTGGCGGTCATAGGGCCCAACGGCGGGGGCAAGACCACCTTGGTCAAACTGCTTCTGGGACTGTTGCGTCCCCGGCAGGGACGGATCACGGTCCTCGGCAAGGACCCGGCCAGGGACGTCCCGGATGTCGGCTATGTGCCGCAGCATGCTGCGTATGCGCCCAGCTTTCCCATTACGGTTCGGGACGTGGTTTTGCTGGGCCTTTCAGGTCGAAAACGCTTCCGCATCCAGCCCTCGAGCAGGGCAGCCGCCTCCGCCAGATCGGTCGTGTCCAAGGT
>CAZUMF010000268.1:0-6700 GCA_964621385.1 uncultured Desulfohalobiaceae bacterium | reverse complement strand
GGCGGGAAGAGCACCGGTCACAGGGGCAGCATCCGGCCGAGGCCTTTTGTATGCGCCGCGTGATAGATGAGACTGGCCGTGGCCATATCGGCCAGGGCCACCCCGAGATTGAGGCTGATGATCCGTTCTGTCTCGCTTTCCCGTCCGGGTTTTCGTCCGGTGATAATCTCCCCGAGATCGGCATAGGCCTGGGGGGTCTGCTGGAAATACCCGATGTCCCGGTAATATTCCATTTGATCCCGATCGTCGGTGGCCAGTTTGTCCGCCTCCTGCAGGGCCGCGCCTGTCCAGTAGGAATCGAAATCCACGGGACTGGCAAAGGCCCCCGGGGCCAGCCAGCCGGGCTGAATGGTCGGGGAGGGCTCCTTGCGAATCGGTCCGCTGGTGACCACCAGGTCCATGCCCTGGACCGCCTCCTGCGGGGTGGAGACGACATCGATTTTGAGTTGCAGCGCCTCGGACATCTCCCGGGTAAAGCGTTCGGCCGCTTCGGGAGAGAGGTCATAGGCCTTGACCTGTTGCAGGTCAAAGAGACAGTTCAGGGCTTCGAGGTGGCTCCGGCCCTGCACTCCGCAGGCGATGATCCCTGCGCTCCGGCTGTCTTTCCGGGCCAGATATCTGGCGGCCACGGCCGAGGCGGCCCCGGTCCGTTTCCCGGTGATCCAGGTGGCGTCCATCACGGATAATGGGGCGCCGGTCTCAGGATCGTTGAGAATCAAGAGACCGTAAATATAGGGAAGTCCTTTTTTTTGATTGTTGGGATTCCCGGACACCCACTTGATGCCGGCGGCCTGAAGGTGGGGCACATAGGCGGGCATAGCGTGCAGAAAAGCGTCCCGGCCCGGGTGAATGCCCGGTTTCGGTGGCATCTCATAGCGGCCTTCACCTTTTTCCCTGAAGGTTTTGTCCAGGGCCGCGATGATTTCCTGCATCCCGACACCGGCCGCTTCCACATCAGCGCGGGTCAAGTAGAGCATCTCCTGTTTCATGTCGCCCTCTCCAAAAACAGAACTCCCGAGTTTCACCAAAGATGGACTAGGGAGTTCTGATTGTTCTCAGTCTATCAGAAAAGCAGGTCGGGCAGCCACATGACCACATCCGGGAAGACAAGGATGAAGATGACCACGGCCAGCTGCATGATGATAAAGGGGGTGATGGAGCGATAGATATCGCCCATGCTCACCTCGGGCGGGGCCACCCCTTTCATGTAAAACAGGGTGAAGCCGAAAGGCGGGGTCAGATAATCCATCTGGACCTGGGTCATGAACAGCACCCCGAACCAGACCGGGTCATAGCCCAGCTGGACCACGATGGGCAGGAACACCGGGACGGTGATCATGACCTGGGTGATTTCATCCAGGAAGAAGCCCAGGACGATCAGGGTGGCCAGGATAAAGAAAAAGATCAGGAATGGGCTTGTGCCCATGCCCAGCAGAAGATCGGAGATGAGGCTCTGGCCGCCGGTCCGGAAGAAGATGCTGGTAAAGCAGCCGGCGCCGAAGAGGATCCACATGATCATGCCGTTGATGGCCATGGCCCGGACCCCGGCGTCCCTGAGCAGAGACCAGGTCAGCTTGCCGTGAACCGCGGCGCTGACCAAGGCGCCGAAGGCACCCACGGCGGCGGCCTCGGTGGGGGAGGCGATACCCGCGAAGATCGAGCCCAATACAGAAGAAATAATGGCGATGGGCAGGATCAGCCCTTTGGACAGGCGGACCAGGTCGATCCAGGACACTCTGTTTTCTCTGGACAGGGCCGGGGCGTAGTTGGGCTGCAGAAAGCTCCGGATGCCGATGTAGCTCAGGAACAGGGCCACGAGAATCAGGCCGGGAACAATGCCCCCGGCAAAGAGCCGGCCGATGGAGACCCGGGCCACCATCCCATAGACAATCAGGGAAATGCTGGGGGGGATGAGCAGGCCCAGGGCCCCGCCGGCCAGGATGGGACCGATGGCGATGCTCTTGTGGTAGCCCTGCTTGAGCATGATGGGCAGGGCGATGATGCCCATGGTGACCACTGCGGTGGTGCTCACCCCGGACATGGCCGCAATAATGGCGCAGATCAGGACCGTTCCCATGGACAATCCGCCCCGGATCGGTCCGAGGAGCTGATACATGAACTCGTAAAGCTCTTCGGCAACGTTGGATTTTTCCAGAACGCAGGCCATGAAGATGAACAGGGGCATGGCGATCAAAACCATGCTGGACATCATCCCGAAGACGTTTGTGGCCACGTAGGGCAGCGTGTGGGGGCCTATGAAGATCAGGGTGGTGATGATTGAGCTGCTGGCCAGGGTGAAGGCCATGGGAAACCCGGTGAGTAGGCCAAAGAGCATGCCGCCGACCAGCGTCAACATTGGAAGCCATTCTGTCATGATAATTCCTTCCCGGTGATAGCGAGTTTAAGCGTCCGGATGTAATGGGCCAGGCCTTGCAGGAGCATGAGGAAGGCCGCCAGAGGAATGGTCAGCTTCACGGGCCACAGAGGTGAAGCCCAGGGGGAAGGGGAGACCGTCTGCTGCAGCTCCACCGCCCGTTCAGCAATGACATAGCCATACCAGAACAGGAGGCCGATATACAGGAAAAAAAGCAGGTAGGTGAAGGAGTCGATAATGGCCCTGCCGCGCTGGGAAAAATGGTTGTACACGATGTCAATCTTGACATGCTGATTGTGCAGCAGGACATAGGGCCCGGCGAGCACGGCATAGGCCCCGAAAAAGTGCAGGGCCAGTTCGTGGCACCAGATGGTCGGGGAGTTGAAGGCATAGCGCATGATCACATCATACAGCAGCAAAAAGGTGAGCAGGAAAATAAAGACACTGACCAGTTTTCCGCTCCACTCGCTGAGAAAATCGATTGCAGCTAGGACACGTTTCATTCTGTCCCCCCTTTCAAGAGCATTCAGGCCGGCCGTAGTGGAGTCGTCTCCGGTTCTGGCGGGGACGACTCCACAGGACGGGTTGGCAGTCAGGGATTATTCCGCATCCCAGTAGCCCTGCTCGATAGCCCATTTTTCGGTTATCTCGAAGATTTCTCTGAAGGCTTCATTTTTGAAGTACTTTTCAGGAACGACTTTCCGGGCGGTTTCCGCCAGTTTTTTGGCGTCTTCCTCAGACCACTTCACGATTTCTATGCCCTGCTTCTCCACAAAGTCCCAGGCATCGGCAATGGTCAACTCGGCCTCGAACTTGTTTCTGGCGGTGCCGACTTCACAGGCGGCTTCCAGGATGGCCTTGAGGTCGTCAGGCAGGGATTTCCAGGTGTCCATGTTCACGATAAAGGCGTCCGCAGCCGGGCCGACCACGGTGGGATATTTGACCCAGTATTTGGTGACTTCATGGAAACCCATGTCCACCATGTCCGCGGCATGGGAAAAGGTGATGGCGTCAACGCCGCCGGTGGAGAGCATGGTGTAGATCTCATCACCCGGAGTCCAGATGGTCCCGGCGCCCAGTTCCGCCAGCTGCAGGGCGATGAGTTCCGAAGATCTGAATTTCAGGCCGTCAAGGTCCTTGATGCCGTTGATGGGCTCTTTGGAGATCATGAGGTTGTCCAGGGTCCAGTAGAGATTGCCCACCAGATGCACTCCGTGCTTGGCGTATTCCTGGCGCAGAAGTTCCATGATGCGACCGTCTTCGTATTCTTCATAGAGATAGCGCAACTCGGCAATGGACTTGGGAGCGGCCATGCAGTCTCCATGGGTAAAGGCGACCGGGATCTGGCCCGGAAAATAGCCCGGCCAGATAAACGTGGCCTGCATCACGCCCATGCTCACGGCGTCCAGTTGTTCAGCAACCGGCACAATCGCACCGGGGGCGCTGGGATTCATCTGCAGACGGCCGTCGGACATCCGCTCCACATAGTCGGAGATATAGCCGATGGTGTCCCAGGTGATGCCCGAAGGCAGCCAGGACGAAGGCTGCCATTTATAGGTTTTTGAAAGGGCCGGGGAAGCGCTCGCGATCAAAAAAGCCCCGATCAGTGCCGCCATCATGCCTCGAACGAACATGCTTCGAATTTTCATTACTGTCTCCTTGCAAATAAATGTGCGTGTGATACAGATTCCGGTCCTCGACGGTGATTTCCTGGACGCAGCATCACCTCCTTTCAAGCAGTCTATCCAGCACGCGTCCCTTTTAGATCGCGTGCGGTCCGGCCGATTGATATACTGCTCCAACTTACCTTTTCAAGGATTCTGTCGTTGAAATCAAAGGACAATCGGTCTTTGTTTCAAAAACCAAAATTGGATCAGTACAGTCTGTTTTTGAAGCCTTGGATCGTCAACAATCTCTGATAGCTCATATATGCAGAAAATTCAAACCTCAAGCGTGATAAGTTGAAGCATTATAATGGTTAGACCAATAGATGGTTTTTCCTCTCTTGTCAAGGTTTTTTTTCATAAAGTTGAAAGCCGTGACGGAACGGATCCTCCGGATCGATCACGAAGTGATGAAAACCGGTGATAAAGGCCCGTCCGGTGATCTCGGGGACGATGGCCGGCCGGCCATCCACCTGGGTGGTTTGGACAATGGTCCCATAAAATTCAGTTTCAAGAATGCTCTGCTGGGTGTAGCACTGATTCGGGAGCAGCTTGTTGTGGTGGTGCAGCAGGGCCATTTTGGCGCAGGTGCCGGTCCCGCAGGGAGAACGGTCGATTTGTCCGGAGCCGAAGATGACTACGTTTTTCGGGGGATTGTGTTCGGCATAGAATTCGATGAGCGCAACCTCGGATGCGGCCTGGCTGCCGGGTTGTTTGAGCTGGAGCCGGCTGTTCAAGAGCGTGCGGAGATCAAGAGCCGTCCTGGTCAAGGCCGGCAGATTTTCAGGTACTAGGTCCAGACCCAGATCGGCGGCATTGACCAGTCCGAAGTAATTGCCGCCGTAGACCACGTCCACCGCGACGTCTTGGCCCTGGATCGGAACGCACACCTGAGAATGCCAGAACGCGGGCTGATTGCGGATGCGCACCCATTGGCAGCGCCCTTCCCGGATGTGTACCCTGGCCTCGATCAACCCGGCCGGGGTGTCCAGGCAAATGGTTTTTTCCGAAGGATCAGGGGGCCGGGCCAAAGCGACCATGCCTGTTTCCAGAACTGCGGTCACGGCCCCGATGGAGCCGTGACCGCACATATCCAGATAGCCGCCGCTGTCCATGAACAAGACCCCGATGTCGGCTTTTGGACCGGCGGGTTCGGTGATGATCGCCCCGAACATGTCCTGATGCCCCCGGGGCTCCCAGAGCAGGGAGCGCCGGAGATGATCCTTGTTTTCCAGAAACCAGGTTTTCTTGGCGGCCATATCCCGGCCGGGAATGGGTCCGAGTCCGGCGGTGACCACCCGGGTGGGTTCGCCCATGGTGTGGGTGTCGATGGTCGTGATCAAGGAATTGAAGTGCATGTGAAGCCTTCAGCGGTTTTTAAAGTTAGAGCTCTTTACACTAAGCAAACATTTGCAGTCATTGTTCGACGCTTGGTGATATTTCTTGCTTCTTTTTCAGGTTTCAGGTGTCTGGTTTCAGGTTTCAGCGCCGGCCGCTGGCCGGGCGGACCGTCCAGTTTGATCAAAAGTAGAAAATCCACTTTGGTTTTTCATACGAGCCCTGCCAGAGGCAGGGCTCGTATGAAACTTCAAACAAATGAAGTCACACTTCCAAGCATTGTTCAAAGCTCGTCATTGCGAGCGAAGCGAAGCAATCTTTCAGAAGAGCCTCTTGTCAAGGATTGCTTCGGCGAAGACGCCTCGCCCGGTTAAATACTGGCCAAAGGCCAGTGCCGTAAAGCGGCATTTAACTGGGCGAGCAATGACGGGTTACGGCGACAGTATGCCGGAAAACAAAATTTCTTCATTGATCAAACCGGCAGTGAAAGAATTCAGCATCAGCGCAGTGACATATTATTGTTTTTGCAATTATTTCAGTAAATAGATGTAATCTTTGCCAGAGGCAAAGCTGATATTTGCCATCGCCATCCCGCAATCCAAAATCCGCAATCCAAAATCCAAAATCCAAAATCCAAAATCCCTAGACCAGCCCCCCCTCGCTCAGGGGTTTTTTGTCCAGGACCCGGGTGGGGTCGAAAACAGACAGATCCATGATATGAGGCTTGTTCAGAATGAGTTCGCTGATGTACCGGCTCACAGCCGGGGCCTGCTGCAGGCCGTGTCCAGAAAAGCCGTTGACCAGGTAGAAGCCTTTGAGTTCCGGCCATTCTCCGAGCAGGGCATTGCCGTCCATCTGGTTCACCGCATAAAGGCCGGCCCAGCCCCGGACCAGCTTCAGGGATTCAAACGCCGGCACGAACTCGGCCAGTTCCAGCCAGAGTTCCTCCATGAAGCGTTTCCGGTCCCAGGAAAAATCAAACCCTATCGGGTCGTCGGGCTTGGATTTGCCCACCAGCAGGAGACCGCCGGTTTCAGTCCGGAAGTAGAGACCGGAGCCCAGAATGGTCAAAGGCAAAGGACCTTCGGGTTTGACCTGGGGGTCCAGGGCGAATACCTGACGCTTGACCGGGTCAATGGGCAGTTCCACCCCGGCCGTGGCCGCGACCTGGGAGGCCCAGGCCCCGGCGCAGTTGACCACGTATCCGGCCTGCAGACTGCCGCCCGAGGCCAGTTCTACCCCCGTGATCCGCTTCCCGCTGGTCTGCAGACCGCTGACTTCGTCGGCAATGAAGGTCGCTCCCTGGGCCGCGGCCTTGGCTTTG
>CAZUMF010000267.1:0-6719 GCA_964621385.1 uncultured Desulfohalobiaceae bacterium | reverse complement strand
TCTGCTGGACCACCTTGTCCATTTCCGAGACCGCGGTGTTGATCTGTTCAACCCCTTCGGTCTGCTCCTTGGAAGCGGCCGCGATCTCCGCCACCAGGGTGGAAACCTTGCCCGCACTCTCCTTGATCCGCTCCAGGTTCTCGGAGACATCGCCGGCTACACTGACTCCGTTTTCCGCGGAATTCTGGGAGTGCTCAATGAGCTCGGAGGTGTTTCTGGCCGCTTCGGCCGAGCGTTGGGCCAGGCTGCGCACCTCCTCGGCCACCACGGCGAAGCCCTTGCCGGCCTCCCCGGCCCGGGCCGCCTCCACGGCCGCATTCAGGGCCAAAAGGTTGGTCTGGAAAGCGATATCGTCGATGGTCTTGATGATCTTGGAGGTCTCGTTGGAGGAGTCCTTGATCTCGGTGATGGCCGAAGACATGCGCTGCATGGCCTCCACCCCGCTATGCACCACCTGCCCGGCCTCCTGCATGCCTTTTTCCGCCTGCTCGGCGTTGTCCGCGTTCTGCCGGGTCTGGGCCGCGATCTGTTCCAGAGAGGAGGAGGTCTCCTCCAGGCTGGAGGCCTGCTGGCTGGCGCCTTCGGCAAGCTGCTGGCTGGACGCTGAAATCTGTCCCGATGCGGATGTGACTTGTTTTGAGCTTTCTTTGAGACCGTCTATGATGGAGCCAAGGGAACGGGTCAAACCTCTGGTGATAAAGATGGCAAGAATAATCCCTAACAGGAAGGCCCCGATGCTCACCATGAGAATAATGTTGATGCTGCTGGTGTTGTTCGCAACCAGTCTTGGGCCCAGGGCATCCTGTTCGGTCAGGTAGGCAAGTTTGATATCCTCTGTAATATTTGCAATTTCAGGCCCAATTCGATCCAATTCCTGCTCAATGACTGTATTCCTTTTCTGGATAACATCCACAAGATTGCTGAAGCTTCGGGTGTACTCCTGCAGTGCTGCGACAACAGAGGATAAAAGCTGCCGCCTTTCCGGATTTTGAAGCGCCTGATCCAGCTCGGTGAGCTGATTGTTGACCGCTGCCAGTTCCGATTTGGCCCGTTCAGCATCGGACTCCATATTCGTGCTGAGAAATTTTGCCATGTAAAGTCGACCCAACAGGAGGTTTCGCAAAGCCATGCCGGCCCCATACGCCGCTGTGGTATCAGCATCCTGCTCAGCGGAAATCATGATTTCAGAGAGGTTTTTCTCCATGAGAGGCCCCTTGATGTTCAGCTCATCGTGGACAAGGGAGTTGCGTCTGTTCATAAAATTGCGAACTGAGTCAAAACTTGCATGATAGGCCTTCAGATTTTCATGGATTTGCTCAACTCGTGCGGCTTGATCCGCATCATCGATCCGTTGCTGAGCTGTACCGAGCAATGTTTCGGTTTTTTCCATGTATTCATCAAAGTGTTCGTTCTCCCGGTTGTTTCCAGTAATGATGTAGTCCTTTGCATTCATGCGCACCATGAGCATATTGGCCTGAATACGTCCAATGATATTCGTGTTGCGAGCAATATGACGGTATCGCTCGAAGCCGCTGGATGCCTTTGTGAGTGCCTCATAGGAGACAATTCCGACCGTCACCAGCAGGAGGATGACGACAGCAAAACCAAAAATAATTTTTTTCCCTACGGTAAGCTTTTTGATCATGATTGTTTCCTCTCTTGGTGTGTTGATGGATTGATTGTTTGATTCTTTACCTGTTTTTTGTGGTCTAGGCTGATTCATTGTGCTGATGGTCAGACTTGGGCAAACGGACGGTAAAGACCGTTCCCCGGCCCTCACGACTGTTGACGCTGATCGTACCTCCATGTTTTTCTACAATGTTTTTGACCAGGGACAGGCCGAGTCCTGTCCCTTGCTCTTTACTGGTATAATACGGGGTGAAAATGGTCTGCAGCTTGTCTTCAGGGATGCCTGGTCCGGTGTCCTGGACGTGGATGGATACGGATGCGTTTTTTTCCAGGGTCAGGGTCAAGTGCTTCTGCGGGCTGTCTTCCATGGCCTCCAGGGCGTTCAGGATCAGATTCCTGAAGACCTGTTCCAGGCCGAAGCGATTCCCCCGAATGTAGACCGGGCTTTCCCCCAGATCCTCTGCCGAGTGGATGCCTTTGAGGATTTTCATGTCTTCAAACATGCGCAGACAGTCCTGCAGACAGACCCTGATATCCAGGATTTCGATCTGCTCCTGTCTGTTTTTCCCGTTGTGCAGCATTTCCTGATTGATTTCCTGGATGCTTTGCACCGCCTCTAAGATCGAGGCCATGCGGGATTTGACGATGTCGGGATTCTTTCCGTCCATGAGAATCAGCTCGGCGCTGCCCATGATCATGGTCAAAGGGTTTTTGATCTGATGGACAAGGTGAGGAATGTCGTGGGTCAGGCCGTTTTTGTTCAGCTTGCTCTTCATTGTCTCCACCCGGCGAATCTCACCGCTCAGTTCCTGCATGGTGAACGGTTTTTCAATAAAGCCGTCGCAGCCCGAGCGGAGGGCTTTCATCACCAGTTCTTTTTCACCATAGGCGGTCATCATGATGAGCGACACGTCCGGGTCCAGGCTTTTGACCCGTTCGAACAGCTCAAACCCGTTCAGGCCGGGCATGAGATAGTCGGTTAGAATGAGATCAATGTCTTCAGAGGCGTTTTCCAAGTATTCAAGGGCGGCGCGAACACTCAAGGCTTCGCCCACAGTGTATCCCTTGGCGCTCAATCCGATTTTGAGACTTTGGAGCTGGGTCGGTTCATCATCGACAATCAATATATGGTGCATAGCTGTTTCCTTGTGGTCTCCGAACGATTTCTTCGGGGTTGTTGTCTTCCCTTTAGCAAATGCTGTACCACTGCGGAAAAATAAATATAATATTTTGAAATTCTTGATTTATAATGAGAAGGCGCGCCACGGGCGGGCAGATCTGGGCTGGTGCGTTTTGTACCAGTCAGGACCGGGGAAAGGACGCTGTGGGCCAATGCTGCTGAAAACAGGGAAACTGGTCTGAATTGGTACAGGGGTGCAGGATGGAACAGGGGCCGCCCTGCCATGAGGTCACCCCTGGGGAACGGGCGGCTGGAATGGATACAATCGCGTGTGTGCCTGGCTGATACCAGCACGGCCAGGCACACGGCGTGCAAGAGGCGGCTTGGGCCTTGCTTGGATAAGCGTGCGGATAGTGGCGGGTGCGATCAGTTCCTGGGTGCGGGCAGGAATACGCTCATGGTGGTCCCTTGCCCTTCTGTACTGGAGACGTCGATGCTGCCCCCGTGTTCTTTGACGATATTCAGGGAGACGGACAAACCGAGACCGGTGCCGCCTGAGGTGCGCTTGGTGGTGAAAAACGGATCCATGATCCTGGGCAGGGCTTCCCGGGGGATGCCCTGGCCCTCGTCGCTTACTTCAATGATAACGCCCCCGCGCCTGGGGTCGGGAATGGCCCGCACGGACAGGGCCCTGTCCGCTGTCGGCAGGGCCTGGCAGGCATTCTGGACCAGGTTGATGACCACCTGTTCCAGCTTTTGATGATTGCCTTTGATCAGGGGCAGGTCCGAATCCAGGTTCAAGGAAAAATTATTGGTGGATTGCTTGATCAGATTGTTGGTCAAGACAACCGCCTCTTCCACCACCTGGCCCACAGACACATCGTGGTTCAAATCAGCCTCGTTCCGGCGGGAAAAGTCCTTCAGGCCCCGGACGATCTCCTTGATCCGCTGGGAGCCTTCCTCGATTCCGGACAAAAGGCGCGGGAACCACTCCCGCATCTCGGAATAGGGCAAGCCGCCGATATGGAAGTCTCCCTGTTCCGCATGTACCTGATCCAGAACAGGCGCAATGCCCTGCCAGGCTTCCTGGAGCAGGGGGGCGTTGAGCATGATGAAGTTGTTGGGGTTGTTGATCTCGTGGGCCACCCCCGAGACCAGAACCCCGAGGGAGATCATCTTGTCCGCCTGGAGCAGTTCCTGCTCCAGTTGCTTGGCCTTGGTGATGTCCCGGAAATGGACGATGGCCCCGGGTTCATCCTGTTCCAGGCGCAGGGGATAGATGTTGACCTGCTCCACTTTCCTGGGATCCAGACAACCGGGCCGTTCATAGGTCGTCCGTTCATTGTCCCGGATGGCCTCCCTGATCCGGCAGTTGTCGCAGATAGCGGTCCTGCCGAAAAAAGCCGCATAGCACGTCTGCCCGGTCAAGGCCTCGGCGGAACCCTCGAAAAACTGAGTCACCACCTTGTTCACGATTTTGATCTGCATCCCGGCATCCACCAGGTACAAGGGATCGGAGATGCCGTCAAAGACCGCCTGCAGCAGGTCCTGGTTTCTTTTGAGCTGGTTTTCCGCGAGCTTGCGCTGGGTGATGTCCCGGCTGCTGCCCCGCCGGCCGAGCCAGGTGCCGTCCTGGTCAAAGACCGGCTGGCAGTAGTGGCTGAGCCAACGGACCTCGCCCTGGCGGTTGATGATGCGGAAGTCGAGCTGATGGATTTCCTGGTCCGTCTGTTCGGATTCAATATGCCGGGCCAGCCTGGCCCGGTCGTCAGGATGGATGATGTCCAGGGTCAGGGAACTGTCCTGGAGAAAGGCCTCTCTGGGGTAGCCGGTGATCCGTTCGCAGGAGGGGGAGATATAGAGGTAATGGCCTTCCGGGGCCCGCCAGTCCTCCCAGTCATAGGTAAAGTCGGCTACGGTGCGGAGGTGCTTTTCCCGCTCTTTGATTTCCTCCCTGGATTGGAGAAGCTCAGCAGTGCGCGCCTGGACGAGTCTTTCCAGCTCCTCCGCCTTTTGGGATTCGGCCTCCAGCAGGGCGGTCTCGAACTGCCTGCGTTGGATGGCCAGGGCATAGATCGTGGCCAGGCGTTTGATCAGCACCAGGTCCGTGGCCAGGAAGCGGTATTCCGGGTTGGCCAGGGCGATGAGCCCCACCAGGCGGTCCTTGATCAGGGCCGGCACGCCCAGAAACCGTTCGATGGGGATATGCCCGGGAGGGGTCCCGTTGGAGCGGGGATCGTTCGGGGCGTCGTTGACCAGGATCGACTGCTGATGCTCCAGGACCCAGCCCCACAAGCCGGCGAACTTTTCAAAGACAATGGATTTGTCCGGGACGTCGCACTGGTCCCAGATGTCCCTGCTCATGGAATGGCTGATGAAATGCCCGGTCTTGGGGTCGATGGAGCCCACAATTCCAAAGTGGCAGCCCGTGAGCTCCTTGGCCGTCTCCAGGACCCGGAAGGAGATCTCCTCGATATCCGTGGTGTTCAACAGGTAGGTGGACAGATCGGAAAATGTCCTTTCCAACTGATTCTTATAGGCGATGGCCTCCTGGTTGCGCTTGCGGTCGGACACGTCCCGGAAGATGCCCGCAAGCAGGTCCTGATCGTTGATGTGCAACGGCGAACCGGTGATGTCGGCAAAGAAGGTGGTCCCGTCCTTGCGTCTGACCTGCACGTTTTCAATGACTTTCCGCTCGCTGTTTACTTGCTGGGCAAAGGCTTCCAGGATACCGGGGCGTTCGTCTTCTGGATGGAGGTCTTCAACAGTCAGGGTGAGGATTTCACTTTGGCTGTAGCCGAGCATTTCGCATATCCGGTCATTGGCCATGGACAGCTGCCGGCTGGTGGTGTCCGCCAGCAGGATGCCGTCCTCGGCCCCTTCAAAAATGGCCCGGAATTTATTTTCACTCTCTTGCAGGGCTGCTTCGGCCTGCTTGAGATCGGTGATATCCACATGGGATCCCAGGGCCCGGACCGGAGGCTCCTGTCCGTTGTCCAGAAAGGAGGCCTGGGCCATGATCCAGCGATAGGACCCGTTTTTGTGTTGAAAGCGAAATTCCATGAGGAATCCCGGCTGTCCCTGCTCCAGACTCTCTTGAATCGTACTCATGGCCCGGTCCAGGTCCTCGGGATGGACCCGGCTCTTCCATTCATCCAAAGAGGTGCTGATCTCGTGATCCGCATACCCGATCTGCTGTTTCCATTCCCGGGAATAGATCACGGTGTTGGACTGCAGATCCCAGTCCCAAAAGCCGATATTGGTGGCCTTGACGGCTTCTTCCTGGCGGAGTCTGGCTTCGTGCAGCGAGTGTTCAGCCAGTTTGCGCTCGGTGATGTTCTCATGAGACACCAGGGCGTATCGGGCGCCTTCGTGTGCAAAAGGCGTGACCCGTCCGCAGAACCAGCGAACCTGATCCCTGGCGTGGCAGGGATATTCCAGGGTGAAGACCGCTGTCTTGCCGGCAAGTACATTCCGGATGCCCTGGGCAAAAGGACCGGCTTCTTCGGAAAAATCGCCCCTGGCCTGGTCGCATACCAGGAGATAGTTCACCCCTTCAGACACGGTCTCGGGCCTGGCGGCGTTGGCTTCGGAAAATCGGCGCCAGGCCTTGTTGACGTGCAGGATCTCGCCCTGGGCATTGAGCAGGGCGACATGATCGCTCTGGGCGTCAAACGCAGACAGAAAAAATTGCCGGGAGCTCTCGATCTCCCGCTGGTGTTCCTGATAATGGGCCAGCTCCTGTTCAAGGGTCTGGATCCGCTGTTCAAGCTCTTCAGAGCCGGGTTGTTCACTGTGAAAGGTATGCAGCATGTTTCAATCCAAGGATGCGGTGAATGATTGTTTCAGTTTCCGTAATCGTTGCCGTAATCGTCAGCCGGCTTCATTCCGGTGCAACTTGCACTTTTTCACTGTTTTTAGCTGTGTTACGGTCTTGTCCCTCGTTTTCCTGCCATTTCGGTGGACGACT
>CAZUMF010000266.1:0-6743 GCA_964621385.1 uncultured Desulfohalobiaceae bacterium | reverse complement strand
CCGCGGAGACGGTGACAGGTTCCAGGGCCCAGAAACAGTCCAGGACATCGATGATGGTGTCCACGGCCCCGACTTCGTGAAAATGGACTTTGGCTACCTCTATACCATGCACCGAGGCCTCGGTCTCAGCGAGACGGGTGAAGGCGGAGCGGCACTGCTCCTTAACCGGAGCGCTCAGTCCGGAGTGCGTGATAAGGGCCTGAATGTCCTCCAGGTTCCTGAAATACCGCTCTGCATGAGGCGTGATGTCCAGGGCGGTCCCCGACAGGCCGTTTCTGATGGTTGGGCGGGCCTCAATGGACACCTCAAGGCCGAGATCCCGGACAAGGGCCTGGAATGGGGACAGGTCCAGGCCGAGATCACTCATGGCCGCGAGGAACATATCCCCGCTGATGCCGGTGGAACATTCCAAGTGCAGTTGCATAGGGCTGTAGAATTGTAGTGACTTATCGGTTCAGCGCTGTCATAGAAAACAAGAAAATGTGTTGCTCAGAAGCAGCTGAAGTCCTTGTCATAGAAATTAGAAATTGGAAATTGGAAATTTGATAACGTAATAGAATAGAACTCTCTGCTTTTCTGCATTCTTTTCTTGCCAATTTCCAATTTCGAATTTCAAATTACGAAATAAAGCTGGTACCTTTGGGTTGCGGGCGGAGCCAGCTTTGGTTTCATACGAGAGATCTGAAAGCAGGCCTGTTCTGCTGTCAGAGCTGGGGACCGGCCGCACTGATGGCAGCGTCGACCTGGTCTTGGAAATGTGTAAAATTGTCCTTGAACAGGGAAGCCAGTTCTCTGGCTTTGAGGTCGTAGGCCCCTTTATCCAGCCAGGTGTTTCGGGGATGCAGGATCTCGTCTGGAACGCCCGGGCATTTTTTGGGGATGTACAGGCCGAAAAAAGGATCCTGATCATACTCCACTTTGTTCAGGCTGCCCTTCAGGGCGGCCCGGAGCAGACTCCGGGTGTACTGGATGGGCATCCTCTGACCGATGCCGAAGGCCCCTCCGGACCAGCCGGTGTTCACCAGCCAGCAGTTGACGGCATGTTTTTTGATTTTCTCCCCGAGCAGATCGGCATAGACATGGGGATGCAGGGCCATGAACGGGGCCCCGAAACAGGTGCTGAACGTGGCCTGCGGTTCGGTGACCCCGCGTTCGGTTCCAGCCAGTTTGGCGGTGTAGCCGGAGATAAAATAGTACATGGCCTGTTCCGGGGTCAATTTGGAAATGGGCGGCAGGACACCGAAGGCGTCGGCCGCAAGCATAAAGATGTTTTCCGGATGGCTCCCGGTCCCTTTGCGGATGGTATTGGGAATATGGGCCAGGGGATACGCCGCCCGTGTGTTTTCCGTGAGGGAATCGTCATCCAGGTCCAGATGCCGGGTCTTGGGATCAAGAGAGACATTTTCCAGGATGGTCCCGAATTTCCGGGTACATTCATAAATTTCCGGTTCGGCTTCTTTGGAGAGGCGGATGACCTTGGCGTAGCAGCCGCCCTCGAAATTAAAAATGCCCTTTTCATCCCAGCCGTGTTCGTCGTCCCCGATCAAGCGACGGTCTGTAACCGTGGACAAGGTGGTCTTGCCGGTGCCGGAGAGGCCGAAATACAGGGCGGTATCCCCGTGTTCCCCGATATTGGCTGAACAGTGCATGCCCAGGATGTTTTTCTGTGGCATGAGGTAATTCATGGCCGTGAACACGGCTTTTTTGATTTCCCCGGCATAGCTGGTGCCGCCGATAAGGATCAGGCGGCTGCCGAAATTGATGAGAATAAAGGCCTCGGAATTGGTGTGATCCATGTCCGGCAAGGCCTGGAAGCGAGGAGCGTGGATCATGGTCAATTCAGGATGGTGCGCCTGCAGGGTGTTTGGATCAGTGATCTGAATGAACATGTTCCTGGCGAACAGATTGGGCCAGGCGTCTTCAGTGATGATTCGCAGGGGAACCTGATATTCCTTGTCCGCTCCGGCGTAACAATCCTGGATAAAGATGTCTTTCCCCTGCAGATAGGACAAGAGCCTGATATGCAGGCGGTCAAAATTGTCCGCTGAAAATTGTTTATTTTCCGGTCCCCACCAGATCTGATCTGCGGAGCTGTCCTCCTCCACAATGAACTTGTCATGGGGAGAACGGCCGGTGTATTTTCCGGTTTTGACCACCAGGGGGCCGAGATGGGCCATCCGGCCTTCGTTGCGGTTCAAGATTTCCTCATAGAGAATGGGGGTCGGGAGATTGTGGTACACCTTGCCCACAGTGCTCAGCCCGAGCTCCTTGACAATGTGATTCATAGGCTGCTCCTGTTGTGAATTGTGCCATGGCATCGCAGCCCGGCCAGCGGCAGGCCCGGCATGCGAGGCCAGAAACGGGCAGAAAACCGTTGCTTCCAAGCGCAGTATATTACGTTCTTTCGACTCAGAATACAAGACCAGGGGAGGGTCGACAATCAGGCCGGGGTTTGCGTTCTTGACCGCCTGGAGCAGGACGATTCTGCTCCGGGATGCTGCCCGGGCCTGGACAAAGCGCAGGCGTTTCGGTTCGAGCCGGCAGGCCGAGAGCTTCAGCAGAAGCGGATTCAGGGATTCGGTGAGATACACCAGGGACATCTGCCCTTTGTTTTTGAGGAGATAGGCGCCGGCCGTGAGAAAATCCTCCAGTGTTCCGGCTGTCTCGAACCGGGCCTGATTTTTGGACGGGTCCGGGGACTGCCGGCCTTGAGACAGGCTTCGGTAGGGGGGATTGCAGAGAACCCGGTCAAAGCTTTCCGGGGCAAAGGCTTGGGAGGTCTTGATGGATCGAAGATCCAGAAGACAGGGGGTAAACTGGTGTTCAAAGCCGAGCCGACGCGAGTTCTGCCGGGAACAGTCCAGGAGCTCTCCGGAAATATCCAGGCCGGTGATCCGGAACTCAGCCTCGGGGTGGAGGACCAGCAGCCCCAGGCTGGCCACGCCGCATCCGGTTCCCAGATCGATGATCCGTTCCCCGGGCCCCCAGCCGCTGAAACAGGGAAGAAGCAGCGAATCCAGCGCGAATCGGAAGCCCCCGGCCGGCTGCTTCAAGCCTCGGGGAAAGTATTCGCGAAGGGACTGGGGGCTGGTTGCTTTGGACAATGCTCGGCTCCTGTTGGTGGCCACGTTCGCTCTTGACTGTTCAGTCGTGCAGTCTCTGGTTTCGAGTGAACCGGCGGCTGATCAGTCTGGCGATCATTTGCGCTTCCCGGAGCTTGCAGGCCTGTGTCGCCAGATAGTACACACCAGTCCAGACGGGAATCAGGATAAGGGACGGCCAGCCCCAGGCTGCGGTCAGGAAACTGCCGAAACCGATCCCCAGGCTGAAGAGGAGCATCCAGAATACCCCCGCTTCCCAGTGGAACCAGCGGCCGATCTTTTGGTTGAGACGCAGACCCAGCAGGACGATATTGGTCCAGGAGGCGATGGAGACAGCCAGAGCCAGGCCGGCGTGGGCCAGGGGCTGCATGAGCAGCAGCCCCAGGCCGAGATTCAAGACAAGACAGACCGCGGCGATTGTGACCGGCGTCCGGGTATCCTCCAGGGCGTAAAAGGCTGAAACCAAAGAGCGGATGGCGCAGAAGGCCGGCAGGCCTGCGGCATAGGCCAGCAGGGCCGCGGCCGTTCCCTGGACGGCCGCGGCATCGAAGGCCCCCCGGGCGAACAGGGTTTTCACCAGGGGATGGGCCAACCCCATGAGGCCGGCCATGGCCGGCAAACTGATGTACAGCGTCAGGTGGATGGTGTCTTTCAGCGTCTCGATAAAATCCTGGATGCGTCCCTGGGCGGACAGACCTGAGAAACTGGGCAGGGCTGCGGTGCTGATGGCAATCCCGAAAATGCCCAGGGGAAATTGGACCAGGCGGTCGGCGTAGTAGAGATAGGAAATGCTTCCCTGGACCAGAAAAGAGGCCAGGATGGTGTTCAAGACGATATTCAACTGATAGACCGCCGCCCCGGCAATCGTGGGCAGCATCAGCCGGCCGACTTTTCCGACGGACGGATTCTTCAGCGGAGCCGGCCCGCGCCAGGAAAATCCCTGGCGGCGGAGAAAGGGGAGCTGCAGCAGGTATTGTCCAAGGCCGGCGACCAAGACGCCCAGAGCCAGGGCATGGGGGACGGACGTCCCGGCGGCCGCAGCGCTCAAGGCGGCGCTGATCAAAGCGATATTCAGGATGCAGGGGGCCAGGGCCGGGGCCAGAAAATGGCCCATGGAATTGAGTATCCCCATGCAGAGGGCCACCAGGGATATACAGACAATGTAGGGAAAGCAGATCCGTACCAGGGAGACCGTCAGCTCAAAGGTCTGGAGGTGTCCGCTCAAGCCCGGAGCGATGAGAAAGGTCAGCGGCCTGGCGGCCAGAAGAAACAGGAGGGTGAGCGCCCCCAGAATGATCAGCAGCCAGACCCGGGTGGATCTGGCCAAGGTAAAGGCCGGCTCAAGGCCTTCTTCCTGCCGGGTTCGGGTAAAGATCGGGACAAAGGCCATGGTCAGTGACCCCTCGGCAAACAGTCGGCGCAGGAGATTGGGGATGCGGAAGGCGACAAAAAAGGCGTCTCCGAGCGGACCGGCCCCCAGGGCAAAGGCGATGATCACATCCCGGATAAAGCCGAGGATGCGGCTCAATACCGTGGCCCCGGCCACAATTGATGCGTTGCCGGCAATTGTTTCCGTGTGCTCATTCATGGCCAGGGCGGCAACCGGCTGCAGGTTCTTCGTTTTAAGGCAGGACACACAGACAGGGGCTGCGGGCGAGCGCCCCGGAAAAGCCGGGGCGGGGAAGGACTGAAAAGGTCATTGCCAAAACGCTTTTTCATGTCTTATACTCGTCTGAGTGCAGACCAAGGCTCGTGACTGCATCGCTTGAGGTTTTTATGGATACGGATTGGCGCCGATTTCAAAATCTGTTGGAAGCCCATCATGAATGGCCCTGTGAATATCTGTTTAAATTTATCGTTCCTGAAGACAAAAAACAAGATGTTTTGAATCTGTTTGAATCCAAGGACCTGATCAGCTCGAGGAAGTCCAGCAAGGGCCGGTATGTGAGTATCAGCGCAACCTGTACCGTCAACTGCAGTGAAGAGATACTGGTGATTTACCAAGCTGCCGCCAGGATTCAAGGGGTCATCTCCCTCTAGCAGCACCTGAGGCGCCTATGTTTTTTAAGCTCATCCTGGCCTTCACACTTATTCCTGTAGCGGAAATTTATCTATTGATCAAACTCGGGGGCGCTATCGGGGCCTTGAATACGGTCCTGGTGGTCATTCTGACCGCAGTGACCGGGGCCGCTCTGGCCAGGCTCGAAGGGGCCCGGACTCTGCTGCAGCTCAGGAGCAACATGGAGCAGGGCGTGATGCCGGCGGGCGAGCTGCTGGATGCCCTGCTCATTTTTGTGGCCGGTGTCGTGCTGCTGACTCCGGGATTTCTGACGGATGCCGCCGGGCTTTTGCTGCTGGTCCCCGTGACCCGCCGGTTGATCAAACAGTGGCTGAAAAAGCGGATACAGCACACAATGCACTACAGGACCATCGATATCGACCGCTTGTAAGTTCTCTACACAATTGAATTGTGATCTTCAACCTCTGAATGGGCCAGTATACGATTTGCCTCGACAGATGAAGCCTCTACCCATTCGAATTCGGATCATTTACCCACTGCATGGGATATAGAAACCTTGCCCACTGCATCCGCGATCTGGAATCCAGCGGGCAGCTCATTCGCATCGATCAGGACGTGGACCCGTATCTGGAGGTCGGCTCCATTCAGCGCCGGGTGTTTCAGGTCGGCGGACCGGCCGTGTTGTTTTCCAGGGTCAAGGGCAGTGCGTTCCCCATGCTCGGCAATCTGTTCGGTACGCCCGATCGGATCCGCTTCATGTTTCAGGACGGTCTCACGGTCTTTCAGGAGATGGTCAAGACCAAGGAAGACCCCAGATCCCTGCTGCGGCATCCTTTGCGAGTGCTCAAAGGGGGACGGGCGCTGTGGAACAGCCGTCCGCGCGGGGTGAAACGCGGCCCGCTTCTGTCCACGACACCCAGTGTCTCGGCTTTGCCGCAGCTCGTTTCCTGGCCCCTGGACGGCGGGAGCTACATCACCCTGCCCCAGGTTTACAGCGAAAGTCCCCGCCGGCCTGGATTCAAAGCGTCCAATCTCGGGATGTACCGCATCCAGATGAGCGGCAACCGTTTTGCACCGGACCGGGAAGTGGGGCTGCACTATCAGATTCATCGGGGCATCGGGCACCATCACGTCCAGGCCCTGCAGCAGAATGAGTCCCTGCCGGTCAATATTTTTGTGGGGGGGCCGCCGTCCATGACCCTGGCCGCGATCATGCCCCTGCCCGAAGGGGTTCCGGAGATTTTTTTCGCCGGGCTCCTGGGTGGGAGACGGGTTGACGTGCTGGGGCTGGAAAACGGGCTCATCGCTCCGGCGGAAGCGGATTTTTGCCTCAGCGGCACCGTCCATCCGCACCACGAACTGCCCGAAGGCCCCTTTGGGGATCACCTGGGGTACTACAGCCTGACCCACGATTTTCCGGTCATGACCGTGGACCGCGTCTATGCCCGGAAGGATGCGGTCTGGCCCTTCACCACAGTCGGCCGGCCTCCCCAGGAAGATTCCGTGATCGGGGATTTTATTCATGAACTGGTCGGTCCGCTGGTGCCCTCTGTCTTTCAGGGGATCCACGAGGTGCACGCCGTGGATCAGGCCGGGGTTCATCCCCTGCTTCTGGCTGTGGG
>CAZUMF010000265.1:0-6743 GCA_964621385.1 uncultured Desulfohalobiaceae bacterium | reverse complement strand
CCGGGAACCGGTCCGGCCGGGAGTCGCCTATCTGGCCCCCGGGGGCAAGCAGATGCGGGTCAGCCCCGGAATCACTCATCAGGAAACAATAATTCGGATCAGTGACGATCCTCCGCTGCAGAACTGCAAGCCCTCGGTGGACTATCTTTTTTCCACGCTGGCCGAACAGTACGCCGGACAGTGCCTCGGGGTAATCATGACCGGTATGGGAGCCGACGGGACAGAAGGCCTCAAGAAGATAAAAGCGCTCGGGGGGCTGGTTCTGGCGCAGGATGAAGCCACAAGCACCGTGTACAGCATGCCCAAGAAAGCGGTGGATGCCGGACTCGTGGATATCATTACCCCCTTGGACGGCATCGCCCTGGAGATCCAGAACAGGCTGGGGTGTCTGAAATAGTGCCGGCTTGTGCACTCGGCTCCCGGCTCGCCGCACCGGCCCACAGAGCGTGAACGTATGACCATGCTCCACATCACACCGGCCGAATACAGGGTCTGGTCGGAATATATTGCCGCCCTTTCCGGGATTCAACTGCAGCAGGACAGGGCCTACCTCCTGGAAAGCCGCTTGGCCGGGCTAATCAGAGAACAGGGCTGTGGTTCGTTTGCTGAATTTTACGAGGTCGTTGCCGCGGATGAGACCGGGCGCCTGGAAAAGGAGGTCATTGATCGCATCACAACCCAGGAAACACGTTTTTTCAGAGACAGGCATTTTTTCGAAGCGCTCAAATACAAGATCATACCGGAACTCATGGACCGGAAGATGGAACACGCCCCTTTGAGAAGGAGGCATTCGCTTCAAATCTGGAGCCTGGCCTGTTCTACGGGACAGGAGGCCTACAGCATCGCCATGGCGCTGCAGGATCTGCTTGCAGATCTGCAGCAATTCGAGATCAGCATTCTGGGCACGGATATTTCGGAAAGAGCCATTGCCAGGGCCAGTGCCGGCCGCTACAGCCGGCTGGAAGTGGAACGGGGGTTGAGCGAACACCAGCTGAAGACGTATTTTACCCCGGAGAAGGGACGATGGAAAATTCGGGAGGACATCCGCCGCTTGATCAGCTTTCAAACACTGAACGCGCTGGAGCCTTTTCCGGAGAGCCCCCCTCCGGATATTATTTTTTGCAGAAATGTGGCCATCTACTTTTCCAGGCAGGACCGGCAGCGCTTATTTGCACGAATAGCCGGGGTCCTGGCCCCCGAGGGCGTTCTCCTCCTGGGCGCTTCGGAGACCCTGTCGGGCATCAGCCAGGCATTTGTTCCCAAACGTTCAATGAAAACAGTGTATTATCAATTATATGAGCCTGCTTATGGACCAAAAACACATCCTGATCGTTGACGACAGCCGCCTGATCCGGGAGCGCATTCGAAACGAACTGGAGCAGGGCGGTTATAGGGTTTCCGAAGCCGCAGACGGGTTCGAGGCCTTGGTGAGCGTAGCCTCCGGGACTCCTCCGGATTTGATCACCCTGGACGTTGAGATGCCGAAAATGGACGGGTTTTCAACCTGCAGAAAACTCCGGGAGGATCATTACCTTGGCTTTGTCTCCGGAGACCGCAAGGAACCTGTGCCCATTATTTTTGTCACCGGTAATGACACTGTGGATGATCGAAAAAAAGGCTTTGAGCTCGGAGCGGCTGATTTTATCAAAAAACCGTTTGCAGAAGGGGAGATCCTGTCGGCCGTCAATGAAATCCTCTACCCCAGACAGATTCCAAGCGGGACAACGGCCCTTGTTGCCGACGATACGGATGTGGCCAGGAAAGTCGTCATCCAGTGCCTGATGCGGGAGGGGATCAAGACCATCGAAGCGGAAGACGGGACAGAGGCCTTTGATATTTTTGAAAACACTCACAATTCGATCGACCTGGTCATCACGGATATGGTCATGCCCGGTCTGGACGGCAAAACCCTCTGCCGGAAGATCCGCACGGAAATCCCCAGTCCGGATATTCCGATCATTGTCTTGACAGCCATGTCCGACATGTCCGAACTCCAGGAAGCCTTCAAGGCCGGGGCCTCGGATTATCTGGCCAAACCGTTTGCCAGGGAGGAACTGCTGGCCAGGATAGCCGTGCATATTGAACGCAACCGGATCAACACCCAGCTCAGGGAAACCATTGAGCGGCTGGAAGCGGCCAATGAGCAGATCAAACAGTTGTCCATCAAGGATGCCCTGACCGGAACCTACAACCGGGGTTATCTCAATTCGCAGCTTCCCAGGGAAATCAAACGCAGCCGGCGGTATCACACGCCCATCGCGCTGGTGATGGCCGATCTCGATCATTTCAAGAAGGTCAATGATGTTTACGGCCATCAGGCCGGGGATGCGGTCCTGAAGTCATTTGCCGGCATCATGCTGTCCCAGACCCGGGTGAATGTGGACTGGATTGCCCGATACGGCGGGGAGGAGTTCGTGATCGTTCTGCCGGAGACCGCCCTCCGCGGGGCCGTGTCTGCAGCAGAGAAGCTTCGCCAGGCGCTTGAAGAAACCACGATCACCCATGCTGAAGCAGACATCGCGGTGACCGCCAGTTTTGGGGTTGCCGAACTGGCGGATTCTGCGTCCGATCCCACGGACGCATCCGAACGATTGCTCCTTGAAGCGGATAAACGGCTTTACGCAGCCAAGGAACATGGACGCAACAGGGTCGTGGGCGGCCCGTCCGCGCCGGAGGCATCATGAATGGAAGAAAGGCTCGCGCATTAATAGGTGCGCAAGGTGCTGGACATCGAAGCCCAGCAAAAAAAGTTGTCTGCCTCGTTACTGAAAAAGGTCTGGTAAAAAGAGTGCTATTTGCGGGAAGGCAATCATCAGAATGATGCATAGAATGACGGCAAGCAGATATGGCCAAACTCCACGAAAAATATTCATGACGGGCACGTCTCCAACCGTACCCGCTACCACGTAAACGTTTGCCCCTACCGGGGGCGTGATGACACCCATTCCCACTACCAGGACGACGATCACACCGAACCAGATGGCATCGAAACCAAGCTGCAACGCAACCGGATAGAATATGGGTACAGTGAGAAGGATTAATGCCAGGGCGTCTATGAAAAGCCCAAGTATAAGATATATGAAAAGAATGACCCCCATTATGGCTACAGGAGATAATGGCAATCCAGCTGCGAATATTGCCAATTTGGAAGGGAGACCGGTGAGGGCCAAAAATCTTCCGAAGATCGTGGCCGCCATGACCAAAAACATGATCATGACCGAGATACGGATGGCATTGTTCAGGGAATCAAGAAAACGCTTCCAGGTCATCTGACGTCTGATAATCGCCACGAGCAGGGTAGCTCCAGCCCCTACGGCTCCTGCCTCGGTGGGAGTGAAGATACCCATAAACAACCCCCCCATGACAGCCAAAAAGATAATGAGCACTTCTCCTCCTCCGGTGGCCAGTGCTTTTATTTTTTCTTTATAACTCACTGAAGGGCCAGGAGGGGCAAGACTTGGCTTATGCGCGGCTATAAGCAAGGTGACCACCATGAACAGGAGTGTTAACAAGATGCCCGGTCCAAAGCCGGCCAGAAAAAGTTGCTGAATCGATTCCCCGGTGGCGATTCCATACAGTATGAGGATAACGCTCGGGGGAATCATGATACCTAAAATCGCAGAAGCAGCTACAACCGATGTGGCCAGGGAGTCCTGGTATTTGTATCTCCGCATCTCCGGCACGGCTATGGCGCTCATGGTGGCTGAGGTGGCGGTTGTGGAGCCGCAAATGGCGCCAAAGGCACAACTTGCTCCAATGGTTGCCATAGCCAGACCGGCCGGCATGCTGCCCATCACTTTGTAGACAGCATCATAAATTCGGCTGCTGATCCCTGAATGATAGGCCAAAAATCCCATCCAGACAAAGAGGGGCACCACAATCAGGGGATAAGAGGCAAACGTGTCGTAAATGGTTGACGCACTGATTGAGAGAGCGGCCTGTATGGATGTTAAAAGACCGACCCCAGCTATTCCGACCACAAGCATGACGTAAGCGACCGGCATTCGGGAAGCAATCAGGACGAAAACCAAGCCTATACCGAAAAGTCCGATTTGTACTGAACTCATGAGTCTCTTCTACTAAGTTTTATCATTCTCACAATTAACCTGATCAGTTCCACCAAAACCACCAGGGCCAGCAGGTACATCCCGAAACAAACCAGGTAACAGACCGGATAAAGCGGTATGCCCAGGGCTGTTGTTTCACGTCCTCTTTGGTAGATCATCCAGGCATATTCCATGACGCCAAAACTTATAAAAGTAATAAACAAAAAAGAAATCAGGTTTGTAAAGATATCTATAACCGTCTGTTTTCTCACGGATAGTTTTTCAACGAAAAAATCGACTGCGATATGGCTCCTGGTAGCAGAACAATATGCAGCTCCCAAGGCAAGAAAAAGAGCTCCCAGAATTTCCACTATTTCATAGGTACCTTTGAGCGGTGCCCAAAAATAGCGTAAGACTATATTGCCTATAATGAGCAGCATAATGAGAGCAAGAGCTACTTGACCTACCTGTGACAATCGCAGGGACAAAGTATGCACAATTTTTTCAATTTTTTGCACTTTTTATCCATCTCCAGGCTTATTTTTAGCACTGTTAGGGCCCTTGGGTTTCTCCGCCCAACTTCTGAGAAACGATTGATTCAATCCATCACCAAGGATTGGATCTGGGTATCGAGGAAGAAAGTAGGTCCTATGACGACCTTCCCCTGTCCCCACCTCCAGGGAAGGGACAGGGGAAGGTTCTTTTTTTCCCGCAATTTGAAGGATGAATGAATATCCTGTTTTGCAATCCGTCAAACCATTGATTAACGAGGAACCATTCTAATATTGGGAGTACTTTTCCGAGTACTTTGCATCCAATTCTTCGACGAGTTCCACCATTTTCTTACCGGGCATGCCTTTTCCCTCTTTTTTCTGTATCCAGTCGTTGACCACAGGCTGGATTATTTGCTGCCACTTCTCGTCCTGTTTTGTTGACAAATCGATAACTTCAAGGCCGTGTTCTTTTTGGGCGTATTCCAGACCCTTGCGGGTATACTCGGCTCGTAGCTTGCCGTACTTGAGGGCCCATTTATCATTGAGTTCTTCGAAGACCTTCTGAACATCCGGTGGCAGGGAATCCCAGGTATCCCTATTCATGACCTGCATAAAGACAATGTTGTACAGAAACGGAGTATCGGTGGCATAACTGACCACATCAGCCAGCTTGAAGCCCTTCAGGACGTCGTTGGGGGCCAGAATACCGTCCACGGTTCCCTGTTGCAGGGCAGTATAAGCTTCTGACATAGGCATTCCGGTTGGATTGGCGCCCAGCCTTTCCAGAGGATCGACAGTCGCGCCCACAGCCCGTATGGCCATCCCGTCAAGATCCTCCAGGTTGCGCACAGGATCTTTGCTCATTATGTCTCCAGGACCTGTAGCCCAGAGAATAAGGACCTTGACATCCGCAAACTCGTCAACACCCAGCTCTTGCTTCATTTTTTTGTAGCCATCGTGGACGGTCGCGGAAGCCGAGGCCGCATTCACATTTTTATACCCCGGCAGTTCAAAGGCTTCCATAAGAGGAAACTCACCGGGTGTGTAGGCTGGACATGTTGAACCGATGTCAGCCACTCCATTGGCCACCCCGTTATAAATTTCGCGCCCCCCTAAAAGCACTTCTCCGGCCTTCATGTGAATGTTTACTTTTCCATTCGTTTTTTCTTCCACTTCTTGAATCCATTTCATGTGGCCTTCTTTAACTTGAAAGTCAGAAGCAGGCCAAAACGTGGCAAAAGTTAGATCGATGACATCATCTTTAGCCGATGCAGTTAGTGGAAAAAAGATGAAACAAAACACCGTCAGTACCAATGCAGCCTTCATCTTCATAACATTACCTCCTTTACTGATATTTACAAATTATCAAAGAAAGATTCGGGGTTCAACCATGGTCAATAGCTTCTACAAAGCTATTCTACCCAAATCGTTTTTCACGAGTAATGCTATTAGAACAATGGAAATAAGTCAACTCAAATAATTCAAATTCGGCATTTTTATACGAAAAAAAACAGTGTAACTCTTTGATTTTTTTATGTTACAGCAGGATATGATCGAATTTTTAAACTCGTGGCCTCATTTGAGCCAACAATTTGTTGTTCCTGTTGGATATGGTCATGTTATTTGCTCAATGTTGTATGCGTTTGTTCACAGCCCAGTTCGAAAGCTTTGAGATTGGCTTCCAGAAACGATTGCCGGGTATTGGCCTTGAGGGTTGCTTTCATGGCCTCAGGATCGATGGGCAGCTCTTGCAGACCGATCAGGCCTCCCAGAAGCACCATGTTCAAGGACTGCAGGCTCCCGGCTTCCACCGCCCGGGCCTTGGCGTCGAAACTGACCACCTGCTGCACTTTGGCCTTGAGCATGTCCAGAATCGCCTCCAGATCAGGGTAGGCCCCCTGGCCGATGGAGACGGTAAACGGCGGCAGGGGAGCGGTGTTGGTCAAGACAAGGCCGTTGGGCCGGACCTTGCCGATGGCCCGCAGGGTCTCCATCGGTTCGAATCCAATGAGGATGTCGGCCTCTCCCCGGGCAACAATCGGACTGTTGATGCCTCCCATGACCACGGCTGATTCCACAATGCCGCCCCGCTGGGCCATGCCGTGAATTTCACTGACCAGAGCCGGGACGCCCTGCGCCAGGGCGGCCTCGCCCAGCAGGCGCGTGATCAACAGATTTCCCTGCCCCCCGACGCCGACAAATA
>CAZUMF010000264.1:0-6750 GCA_964621385.1 uncultured Desulfohalobiaceae bacterium | reverse complement strand
AGATTGCTTCGCTTCGCTCGCAATGACGAGCGTTGATCAATGCTTGGAACTGTGATTCCATTCGTCTGAAGTTTCATACCAGCCCTGCCTCCGGCAAAGCCGACATCAGAGCAGTCTGGCTTCAAAGCGCTGTTCAGGCACCGTGGTCCCCCACTGATCCCCGGGAAAGGATTCAACCATTTCGAACCCCGCCTTGTGGTAGAGATGGCCCGCCTGTTCAAGACCCTGAAAGGTCCAGAGATAGACCCTGGCATAGCCCTGCTCGCGGCAAAACTCCATGGCCCTGCTGATGAGCTCATTGCCGAAGCCCCTGCCCCGCAGGGTCTCAGACATGATGAACCAGCGCAGATGAGCTGTGTTCTCCTGTTCTCCGGAACGGTCGATGCTCAGGGAGCCGTGAATGCGGCCCATGCGGAGCACCGACCAGATACGGTCCAGTGCAGGATCGTATCTGGCCATGAACGCGGCCATTTCACCGGCCACTTTGCTTTCGAAATACACCCCGAAATTCCAGTTGGCACTGTAATACCGGGCATGCAGCTCGGTGACCCGGCCGATCAATCCCGGGATATAGCCGGTGCGGATTTCAGTACTCTGTCCTGAAGCCTGGCCTGTCATGCGCCTCTTCATGCCCCATTCAACGTTCTCCGCCTCTTCATTCCCCGTTCGCCGTTCGCCATTCCTCCTTCCGCCTTTCCATTCGCCACTCGCCGTTCCCAGTTCGCCGTTTGCCTCTTCATTCCCCCTTCCCCATTCCCCATTCAACGTTCAACGTTCAACGTTCGACGTTTGCCGCTTTTTCTCCACCGCCTCTTCATTCCCCGTTCGCCGTTCGCCTCTTCATCCCAGCATTTCAGCATTCCTTTCTTTCCCAATTTCCAATTTCCAATTTCCAATCACCAATCGCCCCGCCTCAACTGATCTTCGATCCCGGCACAGCCTTCTCTCCGCCCGGCAAAATCTCAAGCCCCGAGGCGGTCTCCACCGTCAGCACCATGCCCTGGGACACAATGCCCCGCAGTTTGCGCGGTTTGAGATTAGCCACCACCACCGCCCGGGCCCCCGGCAGATCCTCGGGGGCATAATGCTCCGCCAGGCCTGAAACAATGGTCCGCCTGCGCTCCTCCCCAAGATCGACTTCCAGTTTGAGCAGCTTGTCCGCCCCTTTGACCCGCTCAGCAGCCGTGATCCGGGCGGTCCGGATATTCAGCTTCTGAAAATCCTCGAATTGAATCTCAGGCTGTGCAGACGGCTTATGGCAAGCGGCTGTTGCCTGCTCTTTGCCCCCCTCCGGCTGAAAGACCTGCCTGGGAAAGCAGTTGGATTGCCTGGCCACCTGCCCCGCGGGCTCCATTGGCTGCCAGGACCGGCTTTCCGCGTGCAGATCCACTGCATCCGGATCAAAGGGCGCACCGAGCTGTGAGCAGAGCGTTTCACAGGTCCCGGGCATGATTGGCCAGAGGGCCAGGGCCGCCCGCCGCAGTCCGGACAGAACCAGGGACATCACCGTGCCAAGGCGTTCTGTTTCGCCTGCCTTGAAAAGCTTCCACGGGGCCTGGGCATCGATATATCGATTCAGGCTTCGAATGAACCCCCAAAAGGTTTCCAGGCCCAGGGCCAGCTGAAAGGCTTGCACCTGCTCAATATACCCGGACATGGCTGTCAGACCCAGCTCGACCATTTCCCGGTCCTCTTTGGTCCAGCTCCCGGCCTGCGGGACGTTTCCCTGAAAGTACTTGTGGGTCATGGCCAGGGTCCGATTGAACAGGTTCCCGAGATCATTGGCCAGATCCGCGTTGAACCTGTTGACCAGGCCTTCTTCGGAAAAACTGCCGTCATGCCCGAATTGCATCTCCCGCATCAAAAAATAGCGAAACCCGTCCAATCCGTATTTTTTCCGCATTTCCAGAGGCTCGACCACATTGCCCAGGCTTTTGGACATCTTGGTTTCATCCACCTTCCAGTACCCGTGAACCCTGAGTCCCTGATAGAGATCGATCCCGGCCGAACGGAGCATGGTCGGCCAGAAAACCGCATGGGGTTTCAGGATATCCTTGGCCACCAGGTGATGGGCCCCGGGCCAGTAGGTCTGAAACAGATCACCGTCCGGCCATCGAAGAGCCGAGATGTAATTGATGAGGGCGTCGAACCAGACATAGGTCACGAAATGCTCGTCAAAAGGCAGTTCAATCCCCCAGGTCAGTCTGGATTTCGGCCGGGATATGCACAGATCGTCCAGGGGCTCCCGGAGCATGGCCAGGACTTCATTCCGGTACTGCCGGGGACGGATGAAGTCTGGATTGTCCTGAATATAGCCGAGGAGCCAGTCCTGATACTTGGACATGCGGAAAAAATAATTTTCTTCCTGGATATACTGGGGCTTTTCCAAATGATCGGGACACAAGCCGTCCTTGAGCTCCTTTTCCGTATAGAAGCATTCGCAGCCGTAGCAATAATACCCGCCGTACTCCCCGAAATAGATATCGCCCTGATCATAGACCTTCTGCAGGATACGCTGCACCACGCCCGTGTGCCGGGGTTCGCTGGTCCGGATGAAATCATTGTTCGCGATGCCGAGTTCAGGCCAGAGGGCCTGAAAGCGGGCGCTGATGCTGTCCACATAGGTTTGCGGGTCCTGGTTGTCCTTCTCGGCGGCCTGGACAATCTTGTCGCCATGTTCATCCGTTCCGGTCAGAAAATAGGTGCGCTCCTGGAGCAGGCGGTGGAACCGGTGAACACAGTCCGCGAGAATCGTGGTGTAGGCGTGACCAAGGTGGGGGTTGGCATTGACATAGTAAATCGGGGTGGTGATGTAAAAAACAGTCAAAGTGCTCGGTCCTCATTTCTTTGGTTTTGATTTTCTGCGCTTGCGGCGTCCACCGCCCGGGGCCTTTCCTCTGCGCTTCGACGCGGTGCCCTCGTCCTTCTTCCGGCCGGTCTCGCCTGTGCCCTTGTCCGGGACGGGTTTTTGATCATCAGCCTCTGATGGTTCCTGAGCGCGGAGCTGTTCCCTGGCGGCGCCGTTTGCCTGCTGCCCCTGAGAAGTGGAGACCTGGAGGGGTTTCAAAAAGGACCCGTTTCCCTGGTTGCTCATCAGCTCCTGCCATTCCGGCAGACTGATCTCCTTTTCTTCGCCGCCCCCTACATCCACCACCAGCGAATCCTGAAAGATATTGGCCCGCAAGACCTTGAGCTCCCCGGCGCTGGTCTGGTATTTCTTTCCGATCCGCGGGCATTTCTTGTAAAAATCCGAATAAAAATCCTTTTCAAAGTTCAGGCAACAGAGCAAACGGCCGCAACAGCCTGATATTTTGGAAGGATTTAAAAAGAGCTGTTGTTCCTTGGCCATTTTGATGGTCACCGGATCGAATCGGCGCAAAAAGGTACTGCAGCAACAGCCCCGGCCGCAGTCACCGATACCGCCGAGAATCTGGGCTTCGTGTCGAACCCCGATCTGCCTGAGCTCTATCCTGGTTCGGTATTCGCTGACCAGAGTCTTGATCAGATCCCGGAAATCCACCCTGGAAGGCGCCGTAAAATAAAAGATCATCTTGCTTTGATCAAAGCGCACTTCCACATCCACGAGCTTCATTTCCAGGCCGGCGTCCCTGATCCGGGATTTGCAAAAGGCAAAGGCCTCTTCGCCGATCCGCCTGTTTTCGGCTTCAGTCTGAAGATCCGCTTCTTCAGCTCGGCGTTCAACTGGTTTGATGTTCTCCGCGTTCAGACCATCAGGCAGATCTTCCCGGACCAGGGCCACCCGGGCAATGCCAAGACCCTCCTCAGTGACGACCACAACCTGGTCGCCTTTTTTGAAGGTCTGATCCTGGGCGTCAAAATAATAGATAAGACCATGTTCTCGAAACTTCACGCCTATATATGCCATTGGTTAGTGCCTTATTCCTGTCTCTTTGCCATACAGAACAAGAAAATCATTGTTGCTGCAAGTGTGTTTTGACCAGTTCTTTGACGCGCTGCAGGGCCCGATCAATGCCCGCTGGATCGCTGCCCCCGGCCTGGGCCATATCCGGCCTCCCGCCGCCGCTTCCCGCCACTTCGCGAGCCGTCTCCTGAATGAGTTCCGGAGCGGTGAACTGTGTATGCAACTCCGGAGAGACAAACAGGACCAGACTGGCTTTGCCGTCATGCTCCGCTGCCAGGAGAATCACGCCCTGCTGCAGATCGGAACGGGCGTCATCCATCATGGAGCGCAGTCCCTTCATGCCGGCGCCATCCGGCAGATCCACCCTGAGGGCCAAAAGCGGCACTCCCTCGATGAATTCCACCTGGCTGTGATACCTTTGCTTGGTCAAGGCCGCCTTGTTGGTCTGCAGCGCCTCAATCTCTTTTCTGGATTTTCTCAGCTGCTCCTGGAGTTCTGCGACCTTTGGCACCAGGTCCTCGGGTCTGCTCTTGACCAGGGCGGCCAGTTCCTGCTGAGTCTGCTGCTGCTGTTTGAAAACCTTCAGGAAATTCCAGCCGGTAGCCGCCTCAATGCGCCTGATGCCGGCGGCAATGCCGGTTTCAGACACAATGCAGAAAGCCCCGGCCTGTCCGGTCCGCTCCAGATGCGTTCCGCCGCAGAGTTCCTTGGTCCGGCCGGGAATCTCCACGATCCTGACCTCATCCTGGTATTTTTCGGTAAAAATGCCGATGGCCTCTTCTTCTTTGGCCTGGGCATAGGGCACAACCCTGGATTCAAGCCTGATGTCCTCCAAAAGCACGGCATTGACCAACTGCTCCACCTGCTCCACCTCCCGGCTGCTCAAGGCATGGATGTGCGTGAAATCAAAGCGCAGCCTGTCCGCAGCCACCAGGGAGCCGGACTGTTTGACATGCTCCCCGAGCACCTGGCGCAGGGCGGCGTGCAGCAGATGGGTACAGGTATGATTCCGGGCCACGGACTGGCGGTGCTCCTGATCCACATTGAGATTGACGCTCTGATCCAGAGCAAACTCCCCCTGCTCGACCGTGACCTGATGGATCACCAGGTTCGGTCCTGGCTGCAGGGTGGTGGGCACATGGCACATTCCAGTGGCTGATAGGATTTTGCCCCTGTCCCCAACCTGGCCGCCGGATTCCCCGTAAAAGGGCGTGGAGGCCGCGATGAGATAGCCCTGCTGCCCCTGAAACAGGCTTTCTCTGGATTCACCCTCCAGATCCATGAGGCTGATGATCCGGCTGGAAGACTGCAGGGTGTCGTAGCCCACAAATTCAGTCTGGAGGCCGTTCTCCAGCAACGAGGCGAACCTGGCCCCCAGATCCACCTCGCCGCTGCCGCTCCAGGCGGCTTTTGAACGCTTTTTCTGGGCCTGCATACGTTCGGTGAATCCACTTTCGTCCAGATCGAGATTGCGTTTCTCGGTCAAGTCCCGAAGGATATCAATGGGAAAGCCATAGGTATCGTAAAGCTTGAAAATGACTTCACCCGGCAGCGTTTTCGCATCAGCTTCCTCAAGATGAACAAGTTCCGTTTCCAAAAGCTGCAGCCCCTTGTCCAGGGTCTTGCTGAAATTGTCCTCCTCCTGCCTGACCACCTTGGCCATGAATTCTTCGGATTTGAGCAGTTCCGGATAACTTTCCCCCATTTCCCCGGTGAGTTGACCGCAGACCTCATACAAGAAGGGCTCCTGGAAGCCGATAAAGCGGCCGTACCTGAAGGCCCGGCGAATGAGCCGGCGCAGGACGTAGCCGCGGCCTTCGTTGGAGGGCAGGATGCCGTCGGCGATCATGAAGGAGACCGAACGGCTGTGATCGGCAATCACCCGCAGGGCAACGTCTGTTTCAGGGTCCTGTCCGTACTCGCATCCGGCCTTGTAGGCCGTGCTCTGAATCAAACCGGAAAACAGATCCGTATCAAAATTGGAGGACACCCCCTGGCAGACAGCCGCGATCCGCTCCAGGCCCAGGCCGGTATCGATGCTCGGCTTGGGGAGCGGGGTCATCCGGCCGGTCTCATCGCGATTGAACTGCATAAACACCAAGTTCCAGATTTCCAGGAAACGATCACACTCGCAGACCCCGATCTCACAATCCGGACCGCAGGCCATCTGCTCTCCCTGGTCAAAATAAATCTCTGAACAGGGACCGCAGGGGCCGGTATCCCCCATGCTCCAGAAATTGTCTTTCTCCCCGAGCCGGTAGATCCGTTCGGCCGGGATGCCCGTGACTTTTTTCCACAGCTCCCCGGCCTCATCGTCATCCTGAAAAATGGAGACGTAGAGTTTGTCTTTGGGCAGACCCAGTTCCTGGACCAGATACTCCCAGGCGAAATCAATGGCGGCTTCCTTGAAATAATCCCCGAAGGAAAAATTGCCCAGCATCTCGAAAAACGTATGATGCCGCGCGGTACGGCCCACGTTTTCCAAATCGTTGTGCTTGCCCCCCACGCGCAGGCATTTCTGGGAGGTCACCGCCCGGTTGAACGGCATTTTCTCCTGTCCGAGAAACGTCTTTTTAAACTGGACCATGCCGGCATTGGTGAACAGCAGGCTCGGGTCATCCTTGGGGACCAGAGAAGAACTCGGCACGATCTGATGCTTCTTGCCGGAGAAGTATTCAAGAAAAGACCGTCGTATCTCAGAAGCTGAAATCACATTTGGCTCCTCATGGCTTCCATTTCAGCCCTGCCTCTGGCAGGTCTGAAATATAATTACTTGATATTTAACACAATATACGGCTATGCTGTTCATTTTAAACAACGACTGCCAGTTTGATCAGTGAAGAAACTTTGGGTCACCCCTCCGTCAT
>CAZUMF010000263.1:0-6792 GCA_964621385.1 uncultured Desulfohalobiaceae bacterium | reverse complement strand
GCAGCCTTTGCACAGCTGAAGGCGGGGCTGGGAGAGGGGGGAGAGGGGAAAGGGTGAAATACTGGTCCAATTTTGATTTTTGAAACAATGACTGATTGTCCTTAGATTGCAACGACAGAATCCTGAAAACGGTAAGTTGGAGCAGTAAAGAACGATATGGATTCTCATACACATATTCGTTTTGTGGTTTTGCTCAGCATCAGCCTCTTCTGGCTCTTTGCCTGCGGTGAAGAGCCAATCCTGATCGGATTTTCCGGACCCTTGACCGGGGTCTATTCCGATCTCGGGGTGCAGGGCCGCAACGGCGTCACCCTGGCTCTGGAAACCGTCAATGCCCAAGGCGGGATAGCCGGGCGGGAACTCCGGTTGCTGGCCAGGGATGACGGAGGCTCGCCCGCCCAGGCCAGAGCCGCGGATAAGGCCCTTATCAAGGAAGGAGTCACAGCCATCATCGGCCACATGACTTCCAGTCAGAGCCTGGCTGCCCTGCCGGTGGTTGAAGAGGCCGGGATGGTTCTGCTGAGCCCGACTGCGTCGACCCCGCTTTTGTCCGGCAAAAAGGATCTGTTTTTCCGGGTTCAGGGCAGCACCGTCCGGACAGCCCGGGCTCTGGCCCGCTTCGTACGCAAGGAACTCGGGGTTTCGCGGGTCACAACCATCCGGGATACAGACAATCAGGCCTACAGCGGACCGTTCGCCGAGAACTTTACCAAGACCTTTGAGCAGGGTGACGGGAAGGTGCTCAGGGCCTGCGCTTTTTCTTCAAGCCGGGATCCTGATTGGCAGGCAATGGTCGCCTGTCTGAAGCTGGGCGACCCTGATGGCATTCTGTTTATTGCCTCGGCCAGAGAGACGGCGAGACTTGTGCAAGCCCTGGGGTCGTTTTCTGAAGGCTGTGTTCTGTTCTGCAGCGGCTGGGCCGCCACCTCGTCCTTGTTGACCCATGGTGGCCGGGCTGTGGAGGGGCTCTATCTTGCCAGAACCGGGGCTTCAGATATCCAGAGCCCGGCCTGTCAGGACTTTCAGAAAAAATACCTGGATCGTTTCGGGCGGATGCCGTCCTTTGCCGCAGAGCAGGGCTATCACGCCCTTATGGTTCTGTCTCTGGCCCTGGCCGAAACAGGCGGGGGTTCGGACGGGCTGCCCGGAGCGCTCTCCCGGATCGAGGACTATCCGTCCTTGTACGGGCCTCTGAGCCTGGATGCCTGGGGGGATGCACTGGCACCGGTCACGATTTTGAAGACCGTCCGAAGACGGTTCATTCCGGTGGCGAAAATACGGGACGACGGAGTGGAGAAGTAAGGATATGGGGGAACGAGCTCTTTCCAGTATCGTGAACAGATTTCTCCTGAAATGGATCCTGCTGCCGGCGCTCGGGATGCTGCTTTTGGGTGCCGGGATCCATGTTCTGTGGAAAAAGAACGCAATCCAGGAAAAACAGAGACTGCAGACCCGTTCCATTCAACAGTTTGTTGACGACTATCTTTCAAACTGCAGCCAGGAACTGCAGTTCATTGTTGCCAACACCAGACCCGGCCACGGTTTTTCCAAAGAGATGCAGGGGTTCATGGACTTCCGGTTCAGCTTTCAGGGGGTGCATGTTCTTGATGCCTCCGGCAGCGTGCTCCAGAGCTTTCCTCGGGATGGAGAAAAAAGCGATTTTTCCGGGATTCTTGCAGCTGACGACCCGAACAAAGCGTTTGGCTTGACGGTGCCGTATTATACCACCTGTACGAAAAGTGTTGTGGTGGGCCTGGTCAAGGAGTTGTCCGGCAATAGAACAATTCTGGCTGAGATGAACCTGAGGACGCTCCAGGATTCCATTGCAGGCCTCACAAAACGTCTTGACAGTGGATCCGCCTTTATAACGGACGCCTACGGCAATCTCATCGCTCATCCGGAGATGCACCGTGTGCGTCAACAGGTCAATTGGGGCCATCTAACAATTTTTTCCGATCTGCAGGAGGATCCCCCTGCTTCGGGCCTGTACAGGCGCAGCAGCGGGCTGAAGATGATGAGCGCCGCTCAGTCCGGACTGAGCGGCTGGGCGGTTCTTGTGGAGGAGGATGTATGGAGCCTGCTTCGACCGACCCTGGTGATGCTCGTTTTTGCTCTGCCGGCAACGGTTCTCTTGTTTGGTGGTGTGCTGTCGTTTTTTAATCTGCAACTGCGGCATCGGATCATTCATCCGCTGGAAGACTTTACGCAGGGCATGCGCATGCTGGAGCATGGGGAAAAAGAGCAGGGTTTACCTGTGAATGCGCAGGCTTCCAATGAGTCCTTTGCCGAGCTCACGTCCCTGGTGACAAGCTTTCAAGGCCTGCAGACGCGCATCAAACAGCGGGAATCGAGTTTGCAGTTCAGAGAGGCGCAGTTGCAGGCCATTTTTCAGGCCAGTCCCAACCCGGTGCTGGTCTATGATCAAAGCGGAACACCACAATTTCTGAATCCGGCCTTCAGCGATCTTTTCGGCTGGACCCTCAAGGAGATGTGCGAGCCAACGTCTCCTTTTGTCCCTGAAGATCAGCTGGAGATCACGGCTGAGAAGTTTGATGAAATGTATGCCTCCGGACAGCCGGTCCGGTTCATGAGCCAGCGCCGGACAAAACAGGGGGCGGCGCTTGAGGTCATGGTCAGCGCCGCGATGATGCCGGAATATCGGGGGCAGGCTTCCGGCATGGTCGTCAATATAACGGATATCAGCGAGCAGCGAAAACTTGAGACCCAGTTTCAACAGGCCCAGAAAATGGAATCCGTGGGCCGCCTGGCCGGGGGCGTGGCCCACGATTTCAACAACCTGCTGGCCGCCGTTCTTGGCTACGGGGAGATGCTGCTCTACGATCCCGGCCTTGGCGAAGAGCATCGAGAATGGGTGGAGGCCATGCATCAGGCGGGCAGTCGGGGCCGGGATCTGGTGGGCCAGCTCCTGGCCTTTTCCCGGAAGCAGACCCTGGAGATGCAGATTCTGGACGTCAACCGGGTCCTGGAAGATTTTGAAAAACTTCTGCGCAAGACCATCCGCGAGAATATCCGGATCGAGCTCCAGCTTGTCCCGAACCCTCCCTTGATTCAAGCCGACAGAGGACAGCTGGAACAGGTGATCATGAACCTTGCGGTCAATGCCTCGGATTCCATGCCGGAAGGAGGCTGTCTCAGCTTGGAGACCGAATACGTGGAACTGGATGCGAACTATGCACAGCACCACAGCGGTGTTCAGCCGGGGGCCTATGTCCTGCTGGCGGTCAGCGACACCGGCAGTGGTATGGATCAGGAAACCCGGGAACGTATCTTCGAGCCCTTTTTTTCCACCAAGGGCCAGGCCGGGACCGGGTTGGGCCTGGCCACGGTCTACGGTATTGTCAAGCAGCACAAAGGCAACATCTGGGTCTACAGCGAGCCTGGCCGGGGCACGACCTTCAAGGTGTACTTTCAAGTGGGGGATCAGATGCCGGTCCGCACCAAGGTGGACGCCGAGACGGCTGAGGATTTGTGTGGGTCCGAGACCATCCTTCTGGCGGAAGACGATGAACAGGTCCGCCGTCTCGGCCGGGATGTTCTTGAGCGGCAGGGCTACCAGGTTCTGGCGGCCGGTGATGCAGCAGAGGCTCTGACGCGGCTCGCAGCCCACGACGGGCCGGTGCACCTCCTGCTCACGGATGTGATCCTCCCCGGGATGAACGGCCGAGAGCTTCACCACAAGGCCGTTCACACGTATCCCGGGCTGAAGGTCCTCTACATGTCCGGATACACCGATAATGTCATTGCCCACCACGGGGTTCTGGATGAAGGTGTCAACTTCATCCAAAAGCCGTTTTCAGTTCAGGGACTGGGCCGGAAGGTCCGTGAGGTATTGGATGGATGAATTGAGAACCTTTTGCCGGGATATAGCTGTTGGTAAACGTTTTGAACATCTCTTGTTCATGCCAATGGAGTTTCTGCCATGACCGACATGCCGAAAATTCTCATTCTTGATGATGACGAGCAGGTGAACCGTCTCCTGGATCAAACCATCAAACCGCTTCATTTTGCAACCTTCAATGCCTACACCTTGGCCCAGGGTCTGCAGATCGCAGAGCAGGAGCAGGTTGATCTGGTTTTTTTGGACCTTTCCCTGCCGGATGGGAATGGTTTGGATGCCTTGCAGATGTTCACCGGGATGGCCTCATCCCCGGAGATCATCATTGTTACCGGGATGCAAAGCGAATCCGGAGCCAAATACGCACTGGAGTTCGGGGTCTTCGACTACCTGGAGAAGCCGCTGGACCTCAATGAAGTCCGGTTGGTCAGCACCCGGGCCTTAGAATTTCGGTCCTTCAGGACCCGCCGGACAGATGTCCGACTTTTTCAACGGGAGGGCATTGTCGGGCACAATCCCCAACTGGAGCAGTGTCTGGAGACCACCGCCAAAGCCGCGGCCGGGGACAGCAATGTCTTGATCACCGGAGAAACCGGGACCGGCAAAGATCTCATCGCCAAGGCGGTTCACGACAACAGCCGGCGGGCCAAAGCCGGGTTTATCATTGTCGACTGCGCCGCCCTGAAAAGCAGTTTGATGGAAGGCATCCTGTTCGGCCATGTCAAGGGCGCCTATACCGGAGCCGACAGCAATCAGGATGGCCGGGTGGCCCTGGCCCACAAGGGCACCCTGTTTCTGGATGAAATCGGTGAGCTTGATCTGGAGGCGCAGAAACGCTTTCTCCGGCTTTTGGGAAGTAAGACATTCTATCCCCTGGGTGCAAAAAAGCCGGTGAAGAGCGATTTCAGGCTGGTATGCGCCACAAATCGCAATCTGGAACAGGAGATCGAACGTGGAAATTTCAGATCGGATCTCTATTTCCGGATCAGAGGCCAATGCATCCATCTGCCGCCTTTGCGCAGGAGAAAAGAGGACATCAGAGAACTCACCTTCCACTACATGGAGACGATCTGCCGGCGCCTGCAGATCAATGCGAAAAGAATCTACCCGGAATTTCTGGATGCCCTGACTGCCTATGACTGGCCGGGCAACATCCGGGAACTGATCAATATTCTGGATGAGACCATTGTCACCTACCCTGAAGATCCGGTTCTGCATCCCAGACACCTGCCGGCGTATCTGCGTATTGCCCTGCGCAGCAAAACAGCGGAACAGGAAAACGCCCCTGTGCTTGAGAAGCCGTTTCTGCAGAATATCCCGCTGCAAAAGAGTCTCCCGCTTTGGAAACAGATCCGGCAGGAGATGCTTGATTCTTTGGAGAAAGCCTATTTTCAGGAACTGTTCTTCCGAACCGGCGGCCAGGTCAAGGAAATGGCCCGTTTGTCCGGACTCACCCAGGCCAGAATCTACGACCTGCTCAAGAAGCATCCCGCCGCGTTTTCCAGTTGATTTGAAAAAATCCAACTGCACTTGAACAATCCTTTCTTTTCTGATCTTCTGAAAATCCAGCCTGTTCGGCCATTATGCCTCTCCAGGTGTCCTGGAATCCTTTCAAACCGATTTGAAAGATGCATTTCTTCAAGGGCTCCTTGCTCTTTAGTGGTCGCATAATCAGTTTTATTTTGTTAATGCAGTATGTTGGGCTCTTGGCACGGGCTTTGCTTAGTGGAGGGCGTTAAGCAATGTGAGAGACTCTCATTGTGGAGCAGGGTATGTATGACAGAGATGCAGACAACAGGATATGGACCTCGGATGCCTCAGGCCGGCACCCAGGCGGCGATAAAGCAATCGGGGCAATTCGAATTCTTCTGTACATTCATCGGGACTCCGGGACCGTAGGCCAGAGTGTGCGCTCCGGCGTCGAGCAACGATTTCAGCGCATTGAGCGTGTGGTCTGTCCAGATCTGCAGGCCCTGCAGACCTGTCTGCGACGTCCCCGACGCTATGGGAATTTGGATATATATGTTCTGTTGGCCGACACTCGGGTTCGTCTGGAGGAGTTGCACCTGCTGCAGCCATATCTGGACGACAGAAAGTTGCTGCTCATTCTGCCGGACGATGAACGCTCCACCTATTTGTCCGGCTTTCGGCTCTATCCCAGATTCGTCACCCTAAAATCGGATTTTGAGATCTATCTGTATGATGTTTTGGAAAAAATGATTGAGTACCATAACCGCAAATGAGCAGGAGTTCATTTTCGGTTCGTGAACCACAACCAAGGAGTGACTATGCAAGCAGCCGCCTATGAAGAAACCTCCAGGGAGGTCCTGGAGAGCCTGGCCGGGAAGTATCTGACCTTTCGCCTGGGGGAGGAGGATTACGGCTTGGAGATTCTCAAGGTCCAGGAGATCATTGGTATGCAGGAGATCACGGCCATTCCCAGGACCCCGGATTTTGTCAAGGGCGTGATCAATCTCCGGGGAAAAGTCATCCCGGTGGTGGATCTCCGGCTCAAGTTCAGCATGGCCGAGGCTGAGGTCTCCCGCAAGACCTGCATCATCGTGGTCCAGGTCAGTCGGGAAAGTGACAAGGTGATCATGGGGATCGTGGTGGACGAAGTCTCCGAGGTCCTGGAGATCGGCGGCCAGGAAATCGAGCCTGCACCGGCCTTCGGTACGCAGATTGACACCAATTTCATCCTGGGCATGGCCAAATCCGAGAATGCGGTCAAGATCCTTCTCGATCTGGACCGGGTCCTGACACAGCAGGAAATGGAGAATATTTCAAAAATCGGCTGAAGAGGAGAAGAACAATGGGCAAGAACATGACGTTAGGAAAACGCATCACCTTCGGATTTACACTAGTTATTGTGATCGCCGCCGCCCTGGGCGGGCTCGGGGTCTGGAACATGCTGCGGGCAAAAGCGGATTCAACAA
>CAZUMF010000262.1:0-6809 GCA_964621385.1 uncultured Desulfohalobiaceae bacterium | reverse complement strand
CTTCTGGGTGAAGCCGGGTCCGACCTCCGACCTCCCTCTTCTCCCCTGCCTTTCCCGACGTCCGACATCCGACATCCGACCTCCCTCTTCTCCCCTGCCTTTCCTGACCTCTGATCTCTGATCTCTGACCTCTTCCCCCTCCCCTCCCCTGCCTTTACAGACTTCCACCGTGCTTCCACTTATTTCTGTCGTTGACACCTTCCCATCAACGGGTTACACTTTTTTTCCCTTCGTTCAAAAGTCCTCAGTTTGAATCGAATATTTCAGTTTTATTCCTATGGTCATGTATAATCCCCCTCATCCAGGAGAGGCAATTCGTGAATTGTGCATAATACCGCTTGGCTTATCGATCACCGAAGCGGCCAAGGGACTCGGTGTATCTCGAAAAACCCTTTCTGCACTGCTCAATGGTCGTTATGGTGTTTCCCCGGAAATGGCCATCCGCCTTTCCAAGGCTTTTGGCGGAAGTGCGGAAAGTTGGATACTGCAGCAGGCGCAGTACGATCTCTGGCATGCTCTGCAAAAAAACGATGAACTTGAGGTGAAGAGCTTTGTGCCCGCCGGCTGATGAACGTGTTTATAAAAGAAATTGGAAATTTGAAATTGGAAATTGGCAAGAAAAGAATGCAGAAATGCAGAGTGTTCTCCTAACGCTGCTTAAAGTGCATTCAGCGGAATCTGTCATCTTATCTTCATTTCTTTATTCATCATTCGACGAATGAATGGACGATTAAAAAATTCCAAGGAGAATTTTCACATTTGCTTCGACCTTCCGCATGACACCATCGTCAACAGCTCCAAGCCTTGAAAAAAATCGAAGTTTGGAGACTGATCGAATATCCTCACATTTAATAAAGCTTTTCACTTTCAACCCACTTTCCTGTGGATCTATCCCAACATGCAGGGGAATACCTTTATGCTTTGTAGTGATGGGAAGGACAACCACAAGTCCGGCAGGCCCAATATTGAAGGTGTTTTCCGAGAGAACAAGTCCGGGCCGTTTTCCTGCTTGTTCATGCCCCCTGGTCGGATTGAGATCAAGCGACCAGACATCTCCTCTGAGAGGCTTCAACATGGTTGCTCATCTCCAGACAAGTCATCCTCTAATGTCTGGTCCCAAGAGTCCCGTTCCCGAAGTTCTTCGTTCCACGCATCCTTATTCTCGCGCAAGGCCGCATAGGCTTGATTGGTTTTTTGCAAAATCAGCTCACGGCGATAACTCTCAATGGCTTTTTCCAGAATCAACTGCATAGGCGAATTCTCGATTTGTGCCACCTCTTTAAGCAACTGATGGGAAGCAGCTGAAATACGTATTGTTGATGTTTGCATATAATAACCTCCTTATGTCTGCAGATTAGTCTACATCTGCCTCCAAGTCAAGATCACGCACCAACCATCGAACATCCAGAGGGAAAATCCCAAACAGCAGCAAATCCCGATTGTTCTTTGATTCATCATTTCAATTTACCCACTTTGTACCCGGCGCGAAATGGGTAATCTCCTCCTAACGATGCTTAAAGTGTATTCAGCAGAATCTGTCATCTTATCTTCATTTCTTTATTCATTATTCGACGTTGGATGTTCGATGTTCGACGTTCATTCCCCCTGCCTTTCCTCTTGTGAAACTTCAGCCTAAAGTGCTGAAATTTCAGACTCGATCAGACTGGCCGTTCCGGCGGCCAGAGGCGCCGCTCGTATGAAACTTCAAACGAATGGAGTCATAGTTCCAAGCCTTGATCAACGCTCGTCATTGCGAGCGAAGCGAAGCAATCTTTCAGAAGAGCCTCTTGTCAGGGATTGCTTCGGCGAAGACGCCTCGCAATGACGGGTTATGGCGACAGTCTACCGGTAAAACGTAGTTTCTTCACGGATCAAACTGGCTGGTCCGTCGAGCCGGCGGCTGGCGCTGCCCTCTGATCTCTTCCCCTTCTTTTGCCTTTACCGACGTCCGACGCTTGCCACGTCGTAGCTTCTTTGCGAAGACGGGTCCGACATCCGACCTCCCTCTTCCCCTCTGCCTTCACCGACTTCCGACATCCGACATCCGACCTCCCTCTTCTCCCCTCCCCTGCCTTTCCTGACCTCTGACCCCTGACCCCTCCCCGCTTTCGTCTACCCATTTTTTCACCCTTTGCCGGATCGAGATTTCCGGGTATTCTGAAGAAAAACTGTACAAAAGGAGCGATCGACATGAACCAGAGCATTGGAGAGACCGCCGGCGTCATTTGGAACCTTCTCCAGGAGGAAAAAAGCCTGAGTATATCCGGAATCGTCAAAAAGACGAATCGTTCCCAGGCATTGGTCAACATGGGACTGGGGTGGCTGGCCAGAGAGGGCAAGATTGAATTCGAGAAAACCAGCCGCGGACATAACGTCAGTCTGACAAACGAACAGGAGACCTGAGCATGGAATTCATCTTCGGTCTGATCATCTGGTTTTTCGCCGGGCCTCGGAAGGCAGTTGTGCGTTGATGCTCTGCAAATGACCAAAGGCTGATGCGTGCCCGCGGCTCACATCAAAACAATATGAGGAGGCATCCATGGGAAGAGTAGAGGGAAAGACAGCCCTGGTCACGGGCGGCGGGGTCGGCATCGGACGGGCCTGCTCCCGGCTCCTGGCCGACGAAGGCGCCAAAGTGGCCATCACCCAGAGACATGAAGACAAGGCCGAAGCAGCCGTCCGGGAGATTCAGGACGCCGGGGGGCAGGCCATGTACATCAAGCAGGACGTTACCCTGGAAAAAGACTGGATACGGGTCATGGAGGAGATGCAGCAGACCTGGGGGACCCCCGACATCCTGGTGAACAACGCCGGGATCTATATTATCCAGAAGCTGGAAGAGACCAGCCTCTACCAGTGGCACCAGCTCATGGACATCAATGCCATGGGCGTCTTTCTGGGCATGAAGCACACGGCCCCGGCCATGGCGGACATAGGCGGCGGGTCCATTGTGAACATGTCCTCAGTGGCCGGTCTCAACGGCATACCCGGCCATGTGCTCTACAGCGCAAGCAAGGGGGCGGTGATCACTATGACCAAGGACACGGCCGTGGAATTTGCCACAAGCAAGGTCCGGGTCAATGTGATCCAGCCCGGGTACATCGATACCGGCATGGCCGATTACGGGGCAGAGACCCAGGGGGTCAGCAAGGAGGAACTGGGGCAGTGGCATCCCATGGGCCATATCGGCGAGCCCATGGATGTGGCCTATGCCGCCCTGTACCTGGCCTCGGACGAGTCCAAGTTCGTGACCGGCGCCGGACTTCTGGTGGACGGCGGCTTCACAGCGCAGTAAGGATCGAAATGCTGGGATGCTGGAAATTTGAAATTCGAAATTTGAAGTTGGGGAAGAGAGCAGCGCAGTGCCCCCTGTCTCTCTGGTGAATCATTCCTTCAAAGAGCAGACCGTAGTGGAAAGAGTCGGCGTTCTTCCTCTTTTCACAATTCCAGCATCCCAGAATCGTTCCATATCTCCAGTCCCGTCATCAAGTATCAAACATCCAGAATCCAGCATCCAGCATCCAGAATCCAGAATCCAAAATCGCTTCAACCCCGCATCAATTCAAGTCAATCTGCAGGGCATAGGCCTCCTGCTCGCGGTCCCAGTGCCGGGTCATGCCCAGCTTGTCCCCCAGCCTGATCATGCCGGCGTTTTGCGGCAGGGCCAGGCCCCAGACCCTGCCCATGCCCATATCCCGGGCGATATCCAGGCAGCGCTTGAGGAGTTCCTCGCCGATGCCCCGGCCCTGCCAGGGATCGCCGACCACAATGGCAAATTCACCGTCCGATCCCTCGATCTGCCGAATGATCCTGGCCACGCCCAGGAGACGATCCCGGCCGTTTTCCGACGCCAGGGCCACCAGGGCCATTTCCCGGTCATAATCGATCTGGGTGAATCGGGCCAGCATCTCCTGGGACAGGGTGCGCAAGGGGCTGAAAAACCGATAATAGACACTCGTCCGGGAGAGGGTTTCGAAAAGCTCTTGCAAAAGCCCGGCGTCTTCGGGCTGAATGGGACGGATGCAGAAGCTCAGACCCCCCACGTGCACCCCTGGAAATTCGTAGTGGGATGGATAGGGGCTGATCACCAGATGCCGGGGTGAGGCCTGTTCGGAAGACCTGATCACTGCCCGGGCATCCAGGGCCAGAGGCTTGCCTTCATGGACGATCACCGGGTTCAAGTCCAATTCGGCGATTTCCGGAAAATCGATGGCCAGGTGGGACAACCGGATGATGACCTCCTCAAAGGCCAGCAGATCCGCTCCGGGACGCTTCCGATACCCCGAGAGCAGCCGATAGACTTTGGTGCCCTGCATGAGCCGCTGGGCCAGCAGCCGATTCATGGGCGGCAGGGCCATGTTGCGATCCGCCAGGATTTCGGTAAACACCCCGCCCATGCCGAAGACGAGCACCGGGCCGAAGTTGTCGTCGCGCTTGAGACCCAGCAAGAGCTCCAACTGGGGATTCGGAATCATTTCCTGCAGGCTCACCCCCTGAACGTCGGCTTCAGGATCGTAATCCCGGGCAGCCTTCATGATGGCGGCATAGGCGCTTCTGATCTGCTCCTCGCTGCCGAGATTGAGCCGGACCCCGCCCGCATCGGTTTTATGAGTAATTGTCTGTGCCAAGAGCTTCATGGCCAGAGGATAGCCCATATCCCGGGCCAGACGAACCGCCTCATCCTCGGAGGCAGCGCTCTCGGTGCGGTTGACCGGGATGCCGTAAGCCCGGATCACGTCCTTGGCCTCGATCTCCGTGAGCAGTCCGTCCTTTCGGGACAGGCCGGTTTGCAGCATTGACTGCGCCGCATCCCGGTCGAAGTGCAGCCGCTCGGGCACCCGGGGCGGAATTTCAGTGAGCTTTTTCAAATTTCTGGTGTAATCATGGAGATACTTGAAGGAGCGGACCGCCTGTTCGGGTGTGTCAAACGTGGAAATGCCGGCTTGATTGAAGATCTCGATGCCTTTTTCAACATAGCGCCCCCCCATCCAGGAGGTGAGCACCGGAAAGGGCTTGCCGGAGAGCACCGGAGAAAGGTCCCGGGCCACCTGACCGGGATCGGTCATGGCCTGGGGATTCAGAATAACGAGCAGGCCGTCGGTTTCCGTGTTCTCCAGGGTATTCACCGCCTGGACATAGCGCTCGGCCGATGCGTCTCCCAGGATGTCCACGGGATTGGCCCGACTCCAGTGCTCAGGCAGGACCCGGTTCAGATTGTCCAGGGTCTCCCGGCTCAGTTCTGCGGTTTCCAGTCCGTATTCGTTAATGGCGTCCACCGCCATCACCCCGGGACCGCCGGAGTTGGTGAGCACGGTCAACCGGGGTCCCCGGGCCCGGGGACCCTTGGCCAGCAGCTCGGCGCAGCGGAAAAAATCGCCGATGGTCCTGACCCGCACGGCGCCGGTCCGCCGGAAGGCGACGTCATAGACACTGTCTTCTCCAGCCAGAGCCCCGGTATGGGAGGAGGCGGCCCGGGCTCCGGCCGCACTCTTTCCGGACTTGATGATCACGATGGGCTTGAGCCGGGAAATCCCCCGGGCCGCACTCATAAATTTCCGGACCTGGGTCAGGCTTTCGATATAGAGCAGAATGCTCTCCACGCCGGAATCGCTTCCCACATAATCGATGAGATCCCCGAAATCCACATCGAGCATGGACCCGATGCTGATGAAGTACCGAAAGCCCATGTTTTCCTTCAGGGAGAGATCGAGCATGGAGGTGCAGATGGCCCCGCTCTGGGAGATGAAGGCCAGCCGACCCTTGTCCGGCATATGGGCCGCAAAGCTGGCATTGAGCTTGTTGCCCGGGGCGATAATGCCCAGGCAGTTGGGTCCAATGATGCGCAGTCCCGTTTGATCGGCCCGGGCCTTGATCCGCTCTTCGAGCTTTACCCCTTCAGGACCGGCTTCCCGCCCCCCGGCGGAGATGATCACTGCCCCCTTGGTCCCGGCCTGAACACAGTCTTCGATGATATCCGGGACCGTCTGGATCGGGATGGCGATCACAGCCAGGTCCGGCGCCTCTTCAAGATCCAGGATAGAGGCCCGGGCGGTGAAGCCGTGAATCGAGCCGTACTTGGGATTCACCGGGTGAATCCGGCCCTGAAAACCAGCCTGGATCATGTTCTGCATCAGGACCGATCCAATGCTGCCCTCCTGTTCGCTGGCCCCGATCACGGCGACGGATCCTGGGTTGAACAGGTGATCAAGATGGTGCGTGCTCATGTCTGCTGCTCCAGATGAACGGATAGAAGGTTTCAGGTGTCGGGTTTCGGGTGTCAGCCCTGCCGCTGGCAGGGCTGACCGGCCAGTTTGATCAGTGAAGAAACTGTTTTACCGGCATACTGTCGCCGTAACCCGTCATTGCTCGCCCAGTTAAATGCCGATTTACGGCACTGGCTCTAGGCCAGTATTTAACCGGGCGAGGCGTCTTCGCCGAAGCAATCCCTGACAAGAGGCATTTCTGAAAGATTGCTTCGCTTCGCTCGCAATGACGAGCGTTGATCAATGCTTGGAACTGTGACTCCATTCGTCTGAAGTTTCATATGAGCGATAGGGCTCGTATGAAAATTGATTTTCCTTACTCCGTCGCCCCGGCGTAGGTACGTCATCCCGGACCCCGATCCGGGACCGGGGTCCAGTTTTTTCAGCCTGGATTCCGGCTTCCGGCGTCGCTTTTCAAGCTATGCCGTGACAAGTCCGTCTTCGCTCAGAAGCTTCGCCGTGACAAGTCGCCGGAATGACGGAGGGGTGACCCAAAGTTTCTTCACTGATCAAACTGGCAGTCGTTGTTTTAAATAAACAGCATAA
>CAZUMF010000261.1:0-6829 GCA_964621385.1 uncultured Desulfohalobiaceae bacterium | reverse complement strand
TATCAATTATTTTAAATTTTTAAGGTTCAAAGACGTGATGTAGGTACGAAGTCTGTATTTGTATTCAGCAATTTCATATTTTCAATCTTCAATCTTCAATCCTATGAACATGCGACTCAAAAAAGATCCTCTCCAGTTGAAAGGACCCCGGGGTGCGGTCCAAATCCAGCGGAACAACCGGGGCATTCCCTGTATCAAGGCGGGTCATATTGAGGACCTGCTTTTCGGCCAGGGCTTTGTGCACGCCAATGACCGTCAGCTTCAGGTTCTGACCACCAGACTCGCCTTTCAGGGCCGGACCTCCGAATGCCTGGTGGCTGATCCGGAGTTGATCAAAGTGGACACCATGGCTCGAAAAATCAATTTCCTGCCGGATCCCGAGGCGGAGATCGCCAGTCTGAAGCCCGAGCTGAAGACACAGGTCCAGGCCTATGTGGACGGATTCAACGCCTACCTGGCAACAAACAAGCCGGTCTTCGAATTCAGACTGCTGGGCTACAGGCCCGAGCCCCTGGAGATCAAGGATGTCATCACCCTGGCCAAGGTCATGGGCTTTGTCGGTCTGGCCGAGACCCAGGGCACTATGGAAAAATTCATCCTCCAGATGATTCAGAAAGGGGTTCCAAAGGAGCATATCCGGGAGCTGTTTCCCTATCTGACGGATGCCATTGATACCGGGCTGCTGCACAAAATCAAGGTGCCGGAGCCGGCCCTGCCGGAAGGGCCGGCCTGGCTGGGCCGGCTGCCCCGGATGTCGGCCAGCAACAGCTGGGCCGTTTCCGGTCGCCTGACTGCTTCCGGCGAGCCGTTTCTGTGCAATGATCCCCATCTCGAGGTCAACCGGCTGCCCGGCATCTGGCAGGAAGTGGTGCTGGAACTGCCGGAAAGGTGCATGAAAGGGGCAGGCCTTCCCGGATGTCCTGGGGTGTTTATCGGACGGAATCCTGATCTGGCCTTCGGGGTGACTTATGCCTTTATGGATATGATTGATTTCAAAATTGAACACTGCCGGGACGGGAAATATCGGCGAGGCCGGGAATGGATCCCCTTTCGCCGTCGCCATGAGCGGATCAAGCTGAAAAAAGGCCCGGATCAGGACCTGGTTTTTTATGAAAACGATTGGGGAGTTCTGGAGGGGGATCCGAACACAGAAGGGTACTATCTGCTCATGTCCTGGGCGGCTGCCCGGGGTTGCGGGGGCTCGGATCTGTCCCTGCTGTCCCTCCTGCAGGCGTCCAGCGTTGAAGAGGGGCTGGCTATCTGCCGCGAAGTGCGCTCCGGTTCCTGGTGCTTTGTTTTCGCGGATACCCGGGGAAATATCGGATTTCAGATGACCGGCCGGCTTTTCAAACGGCCGGAAGGGGTGAGCGGGCTGCTGCCGACCCCGGCCTGGCAGGAAGGGGGTCATGCTCCGGATTTTGTGGATCAAGACGATCTGCCCTCGCTCATCAACCCGGAAGAGGGTTTTCTGGTGACGGCCAACCAGGATCTCAATCACCTGGGGGCAGTGAATCCCATCAACCTGCCCATGGCTTCGTACCGGGCCGATCGGATCATCAGGCTGCTCCAGGACAAAACGGTCCTTGATATCCACCGCATGCAGGCCATGCAGCTGGACCTGTATTCCATCCAGGCGGAAAAGATCATGCCGCTTCTGCGGCCGCATCTGCCGGATTCGGAAAACGGCAGGATTTTAGCGGACTGGGACTGTTGCTACGGCTCTGAATCCAGGGGAGCCACACTGTTTGAGGCCGTCTATCTGGAACTCGTGAAACAGGTCTTCGGCAATCATGGGCTGGGTCGGGATGTCCTGGAGCACCTTCTGCAGGAGACCGCTTTGTTCAGCGATTACTTCGGCAATTTTGACCGTATCCTGCTCGATCCCGGGTCTGTCTGGTTTCAGGGACTCGATCGTGAGGCTCTGGTACAGCAGGCTCTGGCCTCAGGACTGGCCCGGCCGGCACAGCCTTACGGGCAAACCCGGCAGGTGATGCTGTCGCATTTGCTCTTTGGGGGGAAGTTGCCTAAATGGCTCGGGTTTGATAGAGGACCTATTCCCCTGCCCGGCAGTCGGGCCACGATTCTGCAAGGCCAGATTTTTCAAACGCTGAACAGGACCACGACCTTCAGTCCATCCTATCGGCTTGTCGTTGATTTGAGTCGGGAGACCCTTTTTTCCGCTCTCCCGGGCGGTGTTTCCGACAGGCGCTTTTCGGATCTCTATGTCAATACCCTGTCCGACTGGCTCAATGGAGTCTATGATGAACTCTAGTGCATCGGATTCCGGACAAAACATCCAGGCGGGCATCCAAAACGGCATGCACATCGTCCATACGGGCTAGAACTCTTCACGTACAATGAAATCCCCTGTTTTTTTGAACAGCGACAACACCCGGATGTACCTGTTTCTGCTGGTACTGACTGTTGCCGTCTTTACCGGGTTTCAAGGCTGGCGGACCCTGTTCAATAATTTTGCCGTGGAAGAGGCCTTTATTCAGGGACACGAAATCGGCATCATTCAATCGGTGCGGGAAGTCCCCGGATTTTTGGCCCTTCTGGTGATTTACCTCCTCTTTCTCGTGAAGGAGCATACCCTGGCCGCCCTCTCCGTCCTGCTCATGGGCCTGGGCGTTGGTTTAACCGGCTGCTTTCCCTCGTTTGCCGGGTTGGTGATCACCACTTTGATCATGTCCTTCGGGTTTCATTATTTTGAAACACTCAATCAATCGCTGACCCTGCAGTATTTCACTATTCACCAGGCCCCGCTGGTCTTCGGCCGCCTGCGCTCTATGGCCTCCTTGACCAGCATAACGGTGGGACTGGGGATTTTGGGACTCTCGCTTGTCCTCGATTACCGGATGATGTTTGCGCTTCTGGCCGGGCTGACCCTGCTCGGTGGATTCTGGTGTTTGTTTCAGGATCCAGTGGACCAAGCCCTTCCCCTGCAGAAAAAAGAGATGATTTTCAGGAGGAAATACTGGTTGTTTTACCTCCTGACCTTTTTTGCCGGGGCCAGGCGGCAGATTTTTATTGCCTTTGCCGTGTTTCTGCTGGTCAAACACTTTCAGTTTTCCATTCAGGCCGTGACCGTGCTGTTTGTCTTCAATCAGGCCGTGAATATTGTTGTTGCCCCCATCGTGGGACGGGCCATCAATCGGTTTGGGGAGCGCAGCGTGCTTTCTGTGGAATACGGGGTCTTGATCGTGGTTTTTTTCAGCTATGCGTATTCCCAGAGTGCCGCTTTAGTGGTTGTCACGTATATTCTCGATCACGTGGTCTTCAACTGTGCGATGGCCATCCGGACCTTTTTTCAGAAAATCGCCGCTCCCGATGATATCGCCCCGAGTATGGCCATGGGATTCACCATCAATCATATTGCAGCTGTGGTGCTTCCGGTGCTGGGCGGGCTGCTCTGGCTGGTGAACTATCAGCTCGTTTTTCTGGGCGGGGCCCTGCTCAGCGTGTGCTCCCTGATTCTGGTCCAGGCCATCCCCGGGCAGGTCGTGTCTCCAGAGAAAAACCCCTGGTAAGCTTGATTCAGAGCCCTGTCGCTGTCGTGGAAATTCCCTGCGCATCCTCAGGGCCCAGGCAATGCAGGTCGGGGCCTCTGCGGGTTGACAACTGGGATTTCAAGTTTATAACTTGTGTTTGAACGAAAACTTACCTTGTTATCAGTCAGGAGGAGAGACGAGATGGAGTATCAGGTTCAAGATGTCACCCCGGTCAAAAAGCAGGTTTCGGTTCAGGTTGGGGCCGAGGAAATCAATGCCGCCATCGGAGCGGCCGTGGCCATGCAGCGCAAGGACTTGAAACTGTCGGGATTTCGAAAGGGCAAGGTGCCGGGGTCTCTTGTCGAGCAGAAATTCAAGAAAGAAATTTACAGTCAGGCGACCCAGGACTTGTTGAACGTCCAGTTTTCACAGATCCTTGGTGAAATCGGGGTCCAGCCCCTGGGCGGGCTGGAGGTTGACGCTGAAACCATCAACCGGGATCAGGATTACAGCTATACATTCAGTTTCGAGTTTTCCCCGGTGATTGATCTGCCTGAATATCACGGACTGCAGGCTGAAAAGCAAAAAAGTGATGTTCCTCAGCAGATGGTCGACATGGCCATAGAGCGCATCCGCCGCGAGAAAAGCCGCTTGGAAATCGTGAAAGAAGAACGGCATCCCGGTGATGGCGATGTGGCGGTGATTGATTTTGCCGGGTTCAAGGATGGACAGCCCTTGGAGGGCATCAAGCAGGAACAGTTTGAACTCCCTGTGGGCGAGAATCAGACCCTGCCGGATTTTGAGGCTCTGGTGAAGAGTCTGCTTCCCGGCCAAACCGGAGAAGCCGAGATCACGTTTCCGGAGGATTTCATCAACCAGGATCTTGCCGGGGAGACCGTGAACATGCAGGTCCAGCTGCATGTCATCAAGGAGCGGGTCCTGCCGGACGTGGATGAAGACCTGGCCCAGGACGTGGGCGGTCACGACAGTGTGGAGGCCATGCGTGCACAGATTGAAAATAATTTCAAGGGCTATTTCGAGGATCTGGAGAAATCCAGGGTGCAAAAAAAACTTTTGGATCAACTCAGTGCCCGGACAGAGTTCACCCTGCCCGAAACCATGGTCCAGAGCCAGTTGGAAGGCATGATCGAAAACAAAACCAAGCGCCTGGAACAGGAAGGGAAACGGCTGGAATCAGAGGGCAGTCCGGAGGAAATTCGGGAAAACCTCCGGCCGGAGGCTGAAGAGCTGGTGAAGAATCATTTGATTCTTTTGGAAATCGCCAGGAAGGAGGATCTCGCTGTTTCCCCTCAGGAAGTGGAGCAGCATCTGCATCAGACCGCCATTCGAAACGGGCAGGATCCGGTTCAGATGAAGCAGTATTACGAGGAGAACAATCTGATGTTCGCCGTCCAGGACAGCCTGCTGGCTGATAAGGCCGCAGATGTGCTCTATGCAAAGGCCGAATTGACGGAAGTCGAAGCGCCGGGCCGGGAGACGTCGCCGGATGCGGGCAGCAATGCAGAGCAGCCGGGCGATGCTGAACAGGATTCGGAGACGGCAGAGGAGAAGAACTGATATGGCCACAATCCCCATCGTCATAGAAAACACGGGTCGAGGCGAACGGGCCTATGACATTTATTCCCGGTTGCTCAAAGACCGCATTATTCTTCTGGGTACCCCGATTGATGATTATGTCGCCAATTTGCTTTGCGCCCAGCTTTTGTTTCTCGAATCCGAGGATCCCAACAAGGAAATCAATTTTTATATCAACAGTCCCGGAGGCTCGGTAACCGCGGGACTCGCCGTGTACGACACCATCCAGTACATCTCCGCTTCCGTGGCCACCCTCTGTTTGGGTCAGGCCGCGAGCATGGCCGCGGTGCTTTTGGCTGCGGGAACACCGGGCATGCGCTATGCCCTGCCCCACAGCCGGATACTCCTGCATCAGCCCATGGGTGGGTTTCAGGGGCAGGCCTCTGATATCGATATTCAGGCCAGAGAGATCATTCGTTTAAAGGGCGCCTTGAATGATATCCTGGCTGCGCATACCGGCCAGCCCCTGGAAAAGGTCGAGCAGGATACGGACCGCGATTATTTTATGGGAGCGCAGGAAGCCGGGCAGTATGGCGTGATTGACGAGGTCTTGACTTCACGGAAAAAGTTGCAGGATGAATCGCATGACTGAAGAGAAAGATACCACTCAAGAACTGTGTTGTTCTTTTTGTTCCAAGTCGCAGGATGAAGTGCAGCGCTTGATAGCCGGTCCGGACGTCTATATTTGCGATGAGTGCATTTCCCTGTGCAATGAGATCTTAACCCATGATAAAATTACGGAGGAGTCCGAGGCCGGGGGGTTGCTGCCCCCATCGGAGCTGAAGAAGGCCCTGGACGACCATATCATCGGCCAGGAGCAGGCCAAGCGAATTTTATCCGTGGCAGTTTATAATCACTATAAGCGGGTCTATTATCACCAGACTGCTGTCCAGGATGTCACGCTGGACAAAAGCAATATTCTGCTCATCGGTCCGACGGGTTCCGGAAAAACCCTGCTGGCGCAGACTTTGGCCAGGATATTGCAGGTTCCTTTTGCGATTGCCGATGCCACCACGCTCACAGAGGCCGGGTATGTGGGCGAAGATGTTGAAAACATTCTGGTGCAACTGCTGCAGAACGCAGATTACGATATCGAATCGGCCTCCAAGGGCATTGTGTATGTCGATGAAATCGACAAGATTTCCAAGAAATCCGACAGCGCCTCCATCACCCGGGACGTTTCCGGAGAAGGGGTGCAGCAGGCGCTTTTGAAGATCATGGAGGGGACGGAAGCCTCCATTCCGCCAAAAGGAGGCCGGAAGCATCCCCAGCAGGAGTATATCAAACTGAACACCTCGAACATTTTGTTTATCATGGGCGGGGCATTCATCAACCTGGACCGGATCATCCAGCAGCGGACCAAGGGCCGGGCCATGGGGTTCGGGGCTGAAATCGGCGGACTCGACAAGGGAAAACTGGGCGATGTCCTGCGCCTGAGCCAGCCTGAAGACCTGATTAAATTCGGACTGATTCCTGAATTTGTGGGACGCATTCCTGTTCTGGCCGCCCTGGATGAGCTTGAAGAGGACGATCTGGTGAGGATCCTGACGGAGCCGGTGAATGCGCTGGTCAAACAGTATCAAAAGCTTTTTGAGCTGGATAAGGTCAGCCTGCGCTTTTCGCAAAACGCCCTGAAGGCCATTGCCCGCCTGGCCATGGAGCGCAAGACCGGGGCCCGGGGCCTGCGGAGCGTGATGGAGGCCATGATGCTGGACATCATGTACCGGCTGCCCTCTTTACAG
>CAZUMF010000260.1:0-6830 GCA_964621385.1 uncultured Desulfohalobiaceae bacterium | reverse complement strand
TCGAAGGTGGGCATGAGGTTGTGCACCTGATCCAGGAAAATGAGCCAGGCCTCGTCGTGCTGGGGCCCTTTCAGGGCCAGCCCGTAGCCGCCCTGCTGGGCCAAAGATTCCTTGGTCATGTATTCGGAAAATTCCAGCCCTTTGCTCTCCATGCCGATATCCTGCAGAAACTGGGCGTCCGCCCCATAGTCCCGGACAAAGCGCTCCTTCATGGTGCGGATGCCCTTCCCGATCACAGCGCCGAATCCCTCGCCGGCGGCCATCTGATGCAACAGGGTCAACGCGGACCAGCGGTTGCCGAAGGACAGGTCCAGGCCCCCGGTCTGTTCCAGACCGATGACCCCGGATTCGAAACAGTCCATGGCAAAGGCCGTGGCCGTGCCGAAAGAAATGGTGTCGATGCCGTAGGTGTCGCAGTAAAAATTGAGTTCCAGCACGGTATAGGGATCAAAGATCCCCAGATTGGACCCCACCCCGGCGATGGTCTCATACTCAGGCCCGTCCACAAAAACCCGCCGTCCCCGGTAGGGGCCTGTGTTCGGCACAAACCCCTTCACCCCGTGGGCACAGGCCACGCTGCAGCCATACCAGCAGCCGTCGAATCCCGGGTCGAACAGGCGCCTGAAGACCTCCGCCCCGAGATTTTTGGCCTCGGGATGCCGGCCGTAGCGGAAGTTATGCGTGGGCAGCAGATCATGGTCGTTCATGATCATGGTGATGAACGTGGTCCCGCCCTGGGCCATCTGGTTCTGCTTGGGGTCGAGCTCGACAATGTTCTTGGTATGGGCCTTGGCGCATGATTTCAGGGCGTCCTTATCCGCAGGATTGTTGGTGTCCACGGAAAAGGAGCGGCACTTGACCACCAGGGCCTTCAGGCCCTTGTCCTCGAACACGGTCCCGATGCCGCCCCGGCCGGCCTGTTTGTTCCGGGTCTGCTTGCGTTTGCCGTCATAATAGGAAAAATTGAGACAGCCGAAAAAGGTGTTTTTGGCCCCGGGTCCGGCGGAAACCACGGAGACCTTTTTGCGATCCTCCCCCCCGAAATACTCGGTGAGCACCTCGGACAGGGCATAGCTTTCCTCGGGCAGGCCGTCCATGTGCAAGAGTTGAATGGACCCGGCTTCGCCATCGATGAACAGGACGGCGCCGCCGTCGGTCTTGCCGCCGACTTCCAGGGCATCAAACCCGGCAAACTTGAGATAGGGTCCGAAATACCCCCCCACGTTGGAATCCATGACCGATCCGGTCAGAGGGGAAATGGAGGTCACGATGCTCTTGCCCGAACCGGGATAAATCGGGGTGCCCCCCATAGGCCCCGAGGATATGCAGACCGCGTTTTCCGGGTCATTCCATTTGGTCTCGCCCCGGACCGCATTCCAGAGCAGCCAGAGGTCAAACCCCTTGCCTCCGGTGAAGGTCTCCTTCATGCCCTGGGTGACCGGCTTGACGGCAAAGGCTGCCGAGCTCAGATCGACCTTGAGGGTTTGACCGGCGTAGCCTTTGTCCAGTTTCGGCTTTTCATAGGCCATGGACGCCATTTCCGTGTACTGTAAACTCACCATGCATGCCTCCTTACAGAGTTGCATTGAAAAACCCCGGCCCGGATCGCTCTCCTGGCCAGGCCGGTGTTTTCCAATTCGGTTCCCCGTTGTTGTCCCTTGTGGTATTGATGTCGTGTTACGGTCTTCTCGTTATCGTCTTTGGGTTTCCTGGAGCCCGAGAAACTGCCGCAGCCCGTGTTTGGCGATGTCCGGATTTTCCTTGAGCCGCCGTTTGGCGTAGGGGAGCCAGGATTGTCCATAGGGGACGTAAATCCGCAAGCGGTGTCCCTGGTTGACGAGAATGCGGCGCATCCCCTCATCCACCCCGAGCAGCATCTGAAATTCATACTGGTCCCGGGACAACCCGAAGCGCTCAATGAGCCGCATGGCCTGAAAGATCAGCCGGGAGTCGTGGGTGGCGATCCCCACATAGGCCCCTTTGTCAAAAAGTTTTTCCAGGCAGTGGACGTAGTTCATGTTGATCACCTCGGGGTGCTTGTAGGCATGTTCCCGGGGTTCCCGGTAAATGCCCTTGCACAAGCGGATATTCAAAGGGCCGTCGGACAGATCCTCTATGTCCTGGGCCGTGCGGCGTAAATAGGCCTGGAGCACCGTGCCCACATGCCCGGCATAGGGCTTTCGCAGCTGCCGGTACAGGGTGAGGGTCTGATCCGTGCAGTGGATGTCTTCCATATCGATGCGCACGAAATTGTTGATCGTCTGGGCAGTGCTCACGAGTTCTTCGATATTGGCCCGGGCAAAATCGGAATCCAGCTGCAGGCCCATCTGGGTCGGCTTGATGGAAAGATTGGCCTGGATCTTGCTGCGCTCTATACGCTGCAGGACATCGAGTCCCTGATCCTTGAAGAACAGGGCTTCTTTTTTGCTGGTGATGAATTCGCCAAGCACGTCAATGGTGCTCAGGATATTTTCAGCGTTGAGCCGCCGGGTCAGATTCAAGGCATCGTCCAGGGCCTCACCCGCGATGTACTTTTTGGCGAAGATACTCACGATGGGCCCGGGGACATGCAGGATGGTCCTGGATATCAGTTGATCGAATACGCTCATGGCACACTCCTGAATACAGTTGTGTTCTTTGTTTACTCGATGCGCACCGCCTTGCGCATCCTGGCGCTGAAGTTCCTGACATGCTCCGTGGCCACATGTCTGGCCTGATCGCGATCCCCGGCCGCAACCGCGGCAACCAGTCGCTTCAGGTCCTGGGCATTGGTGATCAGAGCGCTCTGATGCATATCCAGAAACCGTTCGTAATAGCGGTCGATATTGTCGTGAATGGAGGTGTGGACCAGGAGATAAATCGGATTGCCGGAAATTTTGGCCAGGCGTTGATGGATCTGCTTGTCCACGGCCAGAAAGGCCTCGGTGGCGTCAACCCCCTGGGCGGCATAGGCGGTGGCCTGCTCCAGTAGATCCTCAAGCGCTTGAATATCCCCTGGTTTGGCCCGGTCGGCGGCCAGGGCCGCAACTTCACCCTCGACTCCCATTCGAAATTCGGCCAGATGCTCCAGAGAGACCTTTTGGTGCCGGATAAGCAGAGCCAGGGTCTCCCGCATCTGATCATCGGAAAGATCCTTAACCACCGGTCCGCCCCCCGTGCCGAGCTTGATTTCAACAAGTCCTTTTTGCTCCAGGACCCGCAGGGCTTCGCGCAGGGTTCCCCGGCTGACCTTGAGCATCTCCTTGAGTTCCCGTTCCGGCGGCAGGGAGTCTCCCGGACGCAAGCGACCGGATAGAATCACCTCCTGGATCTGGGCCACCACGTCCTGAAAAATTTTGTTCTGCTTGGCGGGTTGAAACATCGGGCCGTATCCTGTCCAAAGACCTGTTCATCCTGCGCAGCCGTCCGTTTTGGAGGCTCAACCGCCACATGAGGACTGTCCGCAGGAAGATATATTATAATGGTTAGACCAATAAAGGCAAATTTTTCTTTTGTCAAGTTTTTTTTTGGGCGGATGGAGGGGGTCGCGCCCTGGTTTTCATCTTGACAATCAACTCGATTTTCGGGTAAGACCCTAATCGAAATACTGGTAACCATTAACATACAATAGGAGGAAACGCCATGCTGCAGCGCACCGTACAATTGTTTGTCCTGTTTGTTTGCGTCGGGTTTTGCTGTTCTCTGGCCGGAACGGCAGCCGCAGCAGATTTGCCGGAGATGAAGCTCAAGGTCTCCCAGGCCATGATGCCCAAGACGAGCCTGACCCATCAGCTCATCGAGGAGATGGCCGCCAAGGTCACAGAGCGGACCGACGGCAAGATCACCTGGAAGATCTTCGGTCCGGAGATCGGGGACTGGACCGAACTGGAGCGTATGACCAAGCGCGGGGCCGTGGATATGCAGTTCAACTCCTTTGACACTGGCCTGGACGCCCGCTGGAGCCTGCCCAACCTGCCCTTCATGGTCAGCTCCTGGGACGAGGTCCGGGAGGTCTTTGCCAAAGACGGGATCATTGAAGAAATCTGCGCTCCCTGGGCCGAAGAAAAAGGGCTCTACTATCTCGGTCCCTGGCTGAACAACCTGGGCAGCCTGGGCATGAAGGAAAAAGTGGTCACCACCCCGGAGGAGGCCAAGGGCCTCAAGATCAGAGTGCCTCCGGTGGAATCCTACAAGTGTTTTGTGGAAAAGATGGGCTTTTCCTCGGTGACCATCCCCTGGGCCGAAGCCCCCACCGCCGTGGCAACCGGCCTGGTGGACGGCTGGGTGGGCAGCGGGGCTGTGTACATGTACGATCTCTTCCGGGACGTGGCCAATGTCCTGATCGCCACCTATGATTCCCCCGAGTGCTGGCACGTGACCTTCAATCTCAAGAAATGGAAGACCCTGCCGGCTGAATACCAGAGAATCATCCAGGAAGAGAGCACGAAAGTCATTGCCAAGCACCTCAGCCTGGTGGAAGAAGAAGAAATGGACAACCAGGCCAAGCTCAAAGAGGCGGGCTGGACCATTGTGGACATGGCCAAAGAGCATCCCAAGGATCTGGCTGAATGGAAAAAGCTCGGTCAGGAATGCTGGGACGATCTGGCCCCGGTCATCGGCCAGAAGAACATCGACAGGCTCAAAGCCGGGCTGCCGGAATAAGCACTGGTCTCTTCCTGAAAATCCGCAGATGTTCTGCCCTGCAAACAAATGCGGTCGGCCCGGAGCATGCCTGGCCGACCGCATTTTCATTCTTTCCACCATTTGTTGAGAAGGTGTGTATGTCTTTTTCCACTGTCGTCCGCAATGCCGGCCAGCTCATGGTGAAGATCCAGCGGACCTTTCTGTTTTACCTCCTGCTCGTCTTGACCGCGGGCATGCTCCTGGAGATCGGTGTCCGCTATTTTTTCAATCAATCCATATTCGGGCTTTCCGACTTCATCGGCTATTCCTCGGTCTGGCTCTATGCCGTGGGGGCCTCCTTCGCCACCTATGAGAAATCGCACATCAAGGCCGAGTTCATCAATGCCTTGGTCCGTTCGGACCGGACCCGGCATATTTTCCGCCTGATCGCCGCTCTGATCTCCGCCTTCATGTCCGCGGTCTTCACCAAATGGAGCTATGAACTCTGCGTGTACAGTGTGCAGGTCGGGGAGAAGACCCAGGCCTATCCTGTGCCCAAGGTCGTTTTCCAGTCCTCGTTTTTTGTGGGCGGCATCCTGATGACCATTTATTTCCTCTGGGAAGCCCTGGACTGCTGCATCGGCATCAAAGAGAACCGACCCTTCATCCCTGCAGAAGGCAGCCATTGAACAAGGAGACCCCATGGAAATCGTTCTGCTCGGATTTGGCGTCTGCCTGATGCTCATTGTCATCGGCGTGCCCATTGCCATGGCCTTCGGGATTTTGACCCTGATCCTCCTGGCCTGGTCTGGCCAGGATCCCGGCTACCTGGTGGAAGTCACCTACAAACGCATCGATACGCCCCTGTTGATGTCCGTGCCTTTGTTCATCATGTTCGGGGCCCTCCTGGACGCCACCGGCCTGGCCCGGCGCCTCATCGATTTCGTGAACCTGCTCATCGGCAAGTTCAGGAGCGGACTCGGCGCGGTGACCGTGGTCACCACCGCTTTGTTCAGCTCCATCTCCGGCACGGATTCCGCGGCTATCGCCTGCATCGGAACGGTCATGATCCCCCGCCTGGTGGAGAAGGGCTACACCCGGGGGCACGCCACGAGCCTGGTGGCCTGCTCCGGTATCCTGGGCCAGCTCGTGCCGCCCAGCGTGCCCATGATCTTCTACGCCATCATCACCGGCAATTCCATTTTAGGGGTCTGGTTTTCCACCATTGGCCCGGCCATCGTGATCATCCTCATCTACATCATCTTGAACGCCCTCATGACCCGGAAAATGCCCCTTGTCCGGGAGAAGCCCTCCACGTCCTTTCCTGATTTTCTGAAAAAGCTGAAACGCACCGGACTGGGCAGCTTCCCGGTGATCCTTTTGCCGGTGCTCATCTTCAGCTCCCTGTACACCGGCCTGATCACCCCTACGGAAGTGGCCTGTATGGGCGCGGTCTACGTCATCCTCATGGGCTACTGCTATCGGGCCCTGCAGTGGTCCCAGGTCAAAGAGGCCATGATCACCACCGCAGTCATCAGCGGGGCCGTGACCCTGATGTTCTATTTCACCGAGACCACAAGCCGCATCCTCATCCTGGAGGGGATCACCGATGAAATGGCCCAGTTCATCGTGGATCACTCCCCGGGGCAGGCGGCCACCCTGTTGATGCTCAACGCCATTCTCCTGCTCATGGGCATGATGATGAACGATCTGAGCGGGACCGTGCTCTCGGCGGCCCTGCTCTGGCCCATTGCCGAGGCCGCGGGCGTCAACCCCTATCATTTCGCCGCCATCACCGGGGTCAACCTCGGTCTGGGCACTGTGACCCCGCCCACAGCGCCCATGCTCTTTCTGGCCGGCCGCATCGGCAACTGCGCGGCCGAGGACTATATCCGCCCGGCCCTGACCCTGATGTGGGTGGGCATGCTCCCGGTGCTGCTTCTGACCACCTATTGGCCGGGACTCTGCCTGTTCGTCCCCCGTCTGGCGGGCTATGTGTATTAGTAAAACCTGTTGAACGCCAAAAACGCAAGAGGAGTGGATCACCATGTCCAAACGCTTTGATGCCGTCATCATCGGAGCAGGAATCATCGGCACCTGCATCGGATTTGAACTCACCAAACGGGGCTACCAGACCCTGAACATCGACAAGCTGCCGGCTGCGGGCTACGGTTCCACCTCGGCCTCCTGCGCCATTCTCAGGCTGCACTACTCCACGGCCGACGGCG
>CAZUMF010000259.1:0-6849 GCA_964621385.1 uncultured Desulfohalobiaceae bacterium | reverse complement strand
TGGCCGGGCTCGGCAAAAAGTACCAGGCCGAAGACCGGGCCGCTCACTCCAAGGGGCTGGAGATGCCGGCCTACGACCCCAGGGGCAACTACGGCATGGGGCTGGCCTACGCCACCAGCGAGCGCGGGGCCTGCCACCTGCGGGCCTTTCCCCTCCTGGCCCAGGACCCCTTCCACATCAAGAGCCTGGTCAGAGAGGTCATTGAACAGCAGAACCTGAATGCGGCCAAGTGGTCCATGTGCCTCTGCGACTTCTGGGGCACGGTCGATTTGGAGACAATGGCCGGCATGCTCACCGAAGGCTTGGGCCGGAAGATTTCGGCCCAGGATCTGCAGAAGGCAGGGGAGCGGATCTGGAACATGATCCGGATGTACAACTACCGGGCCGGCTTCACCGCGGAGCAGGACGTGCTCTCGGACAAGGTGGCCAAGAAGGCCTTGAAGGGTGGCCCCAATGCCGGGCGCACCTTATCCCCTGAAACCCTGCAGGAAATGAAAGACCTGTACTACAGGCTTCGGCAATGGGACGAGACCGGCTGGCCTCTGGAGGAGAAACTTCGGCGCCTAAGCCTCAAGCCCATTGTGCACGCTTAAGAGCAAGGAGAATGGACATGGAAAAATATCTGTACAGCATCCCCAACCGCTGCTCCGGATGCAACCGGTGCACCTACGTCTGCTCGATGGCCAAAGAAGGCATGTTTGTCCCTTCCAAGGCCAGGCTGCATGTCTCCAACCTGTCCAGGGAAGGGTATTCCTTCCCTCATATATGCTTTCACTGCAAAAAGGCTCCCTGCATTGAGGCCTGTCCCGAAGGGGCCATCTTCAAAAACGAACGGGACATCGTGGTCATTGACGCCAATAAGTGCAATGGCTGCGGTGATTGCGTCCAGGCCTGCCCCTGGGGCATGATCGAGCAGTACGCCTCAGGCATTGCCTACAAGTGCGATTTGTGCGGCGGCAATCCGGCCTGCGTGGAGGAGTGCCATTTCGGGGCCCTGGTCTTCAAGGAACCGGACAGGATCACCCGCAGGCTGCGCACAGCCCAGATGAAGGAGCGCCAGGACCAGGGCAGGCCAGAGGAGAAACGCAACCGGATCGCGCGGGATATCCTGCAGTCTTCAGAACGCGTTCCCCGCACCCTGCACTACATGGGGGTTGAAGAAGAGGCCTGATCTTGCCCGCTCCATGGCAAGACGCTCATATCGACCGGCAAGGGCAGGCCTCATGGCCTGCCCTTTGCCCTTTAAGCGCTATGTTCTCAAGATACAGATCGACAACAGACATCGGACTAGGAAGTGCCATGTCTGTTCCCTGCAACGTCTAACAAAGGAGGTGTTATGGACGACGACCCTTTCTCGAATTCGCTTGCTGCTTCTCCAAGCGGCAGCCTGCCTTTTGTAGGGCTCGCCACCTTTGCCGGGTACCCCTTATGGCAGCCTGATACGAACCTGGAAGCGGTCATTTTAGGGATCCCTTATGACGAAGGAACATCCTACAGACCTGGAACCCGCCTTGGCCCACGGGCCATACGCAACGCTTCCATGTTCTACAATTATGAGGGCGAGCAGACTCGTTTTTACGATTCTGACCGGCGGACTTGGATGCTTGTCGGCAAGAAAATAGCGGATGGCGGCGATGTGAATATTGAACCCCTTTCTTTACAAAGGAACTTCAGCTACATCACCAATGCAGTTGACGCTATCACAGCCACAGGCGCAATTCCCGCCGTGGTCGGAGGAGATCACTCCATAACCCCTCCGATCCTCAGGAGCTTCCAGAATCAGGATGTACACTATGTCCATTTCGATACCCATATCGATTGTGACGCGTGTTTTCACAGCAAATACACGCATGGCAGCCCTGTCCGGCATGTGATCAAGGAAAGCCTGGCCAGCTCCGTAACTCTTTTGGGAATCAGGGGCTTGAGCAATTCCGGCAAAGATATGGCCTGGCTTGAGAAGAATCAGGCCCGGATGATCACGGCAAGGGAACTTAGGTTCAATCCTCCGGATCATGAGTATTTTCCCCTTGGCAATTACTACATCAGTTTGGATATCGATTTTTTCGATCCAGGAACTGCCCCGGCAACCGGGACCCCTGAACCCGGTGGTCTCTTTTTCCATGAATTTTCAGATGTGGTTCATTCGATTGCCCGGAAAGGCAAAATCCTGGGTTTCGATGTCGTGGAGGTTAACCCTTTACTGGAGGGGCAGGCAGGGATAACTTCCCATTTGGCCGCCCGTTGTGTTTTGGAATTGCTGAGCGCGGCGCTCGATGGTTCGCCTTCGACCTAAGGGAACAGTCAGTTGCAGATATCCGGATGCAGCCAACGAGTTTCAGAGAGCCTCTGAAACCTTAGTCACCCGAACAAAAGGCAAAGAGTCGTTTTTTGTCCATGACGACCAATCTCACTCCAGATCAGAAAAGAATGAAAGCCACAGGCTGGTTCTTAGGGACCAGCCTCGATGTCCGCTCGCTTGACCGGAACAATGTCCTGGCTGATACACCTTTGACCCTCAAAGTCGGACAAAAGGGATATGCCGTTTTATTTCGATTCGGTGTGGCTGTGTTTTTTGATCTCAACCTCAATGATCAGTCGCTTGTCTTAGAGAAATTGAAATCCTCTATCCACAAACCTTTCGCAGAACCAGAAACAGAGGAAGCCGGGATTATTATCTCCGCCCAGAAAAGTGAAAGGGTTAGTCTCGATGGAATTGTCACTTTGCAAAAGGCAGGCATTGAACATCTCCAGACGGTGGCCTATGTGATCGCCAAGAGTGTTGTTTTGGCCCATTATGAGAATCATGTGGCTACAGTCTTTAAGAGGATCGAATTGCTGATCAAACAAGTGGAGCAGGGCCTGATCCCGGCCAGGGGGAAGTTACTGGTTCAGGAAATCGGGAATGTCCTGTCCATCCAAACCTGGACGGTCGGCCGGGTTGAGGTGACGGAAAAGCCGGAAATCACCTGGGAAGACTACGCCCTGGACAGGCTTTACGAACGAATGGCTGCAGCCTACGAACTGGTTGAAAGGGATCTGGCCCTGAGTCGGAAGCTTGATCTGATTACCAAAACTGCGGAGACTTTATTGGAGTTGCACAATACCCGGCAGAGCTTGAGACTAGAACTCTACATCGTACTGTTGTTCATTTTTGAGATCGTGGTGGTCATGCTGGAAATGTTTCTCTAGTCAGCGCGGCCTCTGGCCGCGCTGATATATAATTATTTAATATATATAGAATATGGACCAAGATATTGTACTATTGTATTGCAGCCCAAGCCACCAGTTTGATAGAGGCAGTAACTTTAATACCTTACGGTGAAATTTCACACGGGACGAGCCCTCCTCTTGTTATCATTCCTTCGAAAACTCAGGAGGGACTCTGAGCAAGTCCGCCTGCCCAGTTCAATCTCTGAAGCGGAGCGCATTGAACCGGGGCGAACGAAGAATCCCTTTTCTTCAGCATGCTTATTGTTTTGAAAACTCATGAAGTTTCGCAAAAGGCTTTTAGACTCCGGGAGCAAATGACGTGGGTCGAAAACGGAGCACTGTATTCCGGGCTGTCCTGGCCAGGAGGTGATGACATTGACTGAAAAGAAAGAATTTCGAGAGATAGAAATCATGATAGATCCGGAAAGCATTGGACTTGAGCAACTCGAGCCTCTGAACATTGATTCACTCGTTAACTGCGATCAGCTTCTGAAGGCCATGTCCCGGACGGCCTTTGGGGGGAGACGTCTTGGCGAGGCCCTGGATGTGCTGCAGGCAATGATCGAAGATCCGGATTGCTATGTTGTGGGGACTTTTTCCGGGGCCATGACAGTCGCCAAAATGGGGTCTCTCATCTGTAAGATGATCGATGAAGGCTGGATCAACGCAGTGGTTTCCACCGGGGCCCTGATCGCCCATGGCTTTATCGAGTCCATCGGGCTGAAGCACTATAAGTACGAGCAGGCGACCATGGACGATCCAGAGCTGTGCCGGCTCGGCTTGAATCGGGTCTATGATACCCTGGAGTCCGAATTGAATTTCATGCAGGCAGAAGAAGTGATGGCGGCTGTGCTGGAAGAGATCTCCGATCAACAGACATGGGATTCGCATTCCCTGTGCCGGGTGATCGGCCGTTATTTGAGTGAGCAGTATCAGGGCCAGGGGATCTTGAAAAGCGCCTATGAGCAAAGCACACCGGTCTATATACCGGCCTTTACTGATTCGGAAATCGCCCTCGACATTGCGACTTTTTTGCTCAAAAAGATGCCGGCTCTCAGCCGGGAAGACATCTCCGGCAATGAAATGCCCTTTCAGTTCAACCCCTTTCAAGACCTCTTTGATTATACCAGACACATCACCCAGGCAGAACGAATCGGAATCTTCACCGTCGGCGGCGGGGTGCCGCGTAATTGGGCCCAACAGGTCAGTCCTTTTGTGGAAATGGCACTTAAGAGAAATGAAAACCTTCCTTGGAATGAAAACCGCTTTCAATACGGGGTCAGGATCTGTCCTGAGCCGGACCACTGGGGAGGGCTATCCGGCTGCACCTATCGGGAAAGCATCTCCTGGGGCAAAATGCTTTCTCCAGCCCAAGGGGGTTGGTTCGCCGAAGTCCTCTGCGACGCTACCATCGCCTGGCCCCTCCTAATCAAGGGCCTTATGGATCGTCAACAGAATTTGGTCAGCTGACGTGTGGTATTGGAAAGGAAGATGCCCTCAGGTGATGGCCCCGCATAACCGCTGTCTGAGTCAGGGCAATGTCTAGTCAAGATCAGTCTGACACGCGTATGGATGAGGCCTCACTCTCTCAGCCTATAACGTTTCGGGAAATTCCGTTCTGGCTTGACGGGTCCAGCTTGGCAGGCGCCGACACCAGTCATAAGCCGCTGTCCTCTAGAACCGACATTCTGATCATCGGCAGCGGATTGACCGGGATTACGGCTGCCCTGCGTCTTGGCCAAAACGGGGCCAGAGTGCTTGTCCTGGACAGGGGGTCACTGGGCTCTGCAGCCAGTTCCAGAAACGGAGGCCTAGTCTTGACCGGCCTGAATGCCGATCTTCACTCCCTGACGAAGACGAATGGCAGATCAGCAGCACGCCGCTTGTTTGGGGCCTCACTCTCGGCTGTTGAGTGCATTGAAGATCTGGTCAAAGAGGGAAACATAGACTGTGCGTTTCAGCGTTGCGGGCATCTCCAGGCTGCATACAGGTCTGCCCATTTGGAAAGTCTCAGAAAGGAACAGGCCTTGCTGGCTGAATCCTTCAATTACGAGACCTCCCTGCTAGGAGCCAATGAAATACGGACCGAACTGGACTCTAATTTTTATTGCGGTGGCTTGCTGCATCCCCTCAGCGGAGAGATTCAGCCGGCCAAGTTTGTCGCAGGGCTGGGACGGATGGCTGCCGAGGCCGGAGTGGAGCTTCATTCCGGAGCCGATGTCCTTGAGGTCGGCCGACAGTCAGGACATTTTATCGTCAAGACCAACCGGAAAACCATTGTAGCCGACCAGATCGTGGTGGCCACAAACGGATACACGGGTCCGCAGTTTCCATGGCTGCAGCGGCGGATCGTTCCGGTGGACAGTCTGATCATCGCCACAAAGGATATTCCCTGGGAAGTTGCCGAAACTTTGATTCCACAAGGGAGGGTGGTTTCAGATACCAAACGATTTCTGTTTTACTTCCGTTTGTCGCCCGATAAAAAGAGCATGCTTTTTGGCGGTCGTCCACGTTTCCTGGGCAAAGGGCTCAATGACAACGCCCGCCGCATGCATCAGGACATGCTCAAGGTATTTCCTCAACTGAGCGGGATCGGCATCAGCCATGCCTGGACCGGCAGGGTGGGATTTACCCGGGACTTCTTGCCACACCTCGGAAGATGCAAGGGGATCTATTATGCACTGGGATACTGCGGCCATGGGGTCGCCCTAGCAACGTATCTCGGGGACAGGCTTGCGGCTTGGATGCAAGGGGTGGAGGAGTCTCCGCTTTTTTCTCAAATCAGGTTTCCTGCTTTTCCTCTCTATAGCGGCAGGCCCTGGTTCCTCCCCTTGGTTCATACATACTACTCTTTTCTGGATCGACTCCCGATGTCCTGAAATTGAAAATGAACATCTGTTATACCAGAAGTTGGCATAAATCACGCTATAGATAAACACTCACCCTGGAGTTGAAAGACTGATAGTTGGCAAATCTTGTTTTGCAATAAAAGACAAACCGAAAGGGATGAAACCGATGCATGGTTTTTTTCATCGCATCCTTTGCATTGACTTAGGCATCCAAAGCTCAATGGAGGAAACCGTCTCCGACAAGCTCTTGGAGCAGACCCTGGGCGGTAAGGGGATGGCCACCAGACTGCTCCTGGAGCGAAATCCTCAGGGCGTCGACCCTCTGTCCCCGGAGAACAACCTGATTCTTGCTCTGGGACCGGTCACAGACACTCCCATCTGGGGCGGCTGCCGCTACGGGATCTTTTCCAAGTCCCCATTAACCGGGTTTTACGCCGAGTCCTACTCCGGCGGCAGTGTCCCCCTGGCCATGAGCCGGACCGGTTACGACGCCTTTGTTATCCAAGGGGCATCCAGGGAACCGATCTGGCTGGAGATCACCGATTCCGGGGTTCTATTCCATCCTGCGGAAGACCTCTGGGGCCAGGAGACCTATCAGGCCCAGGACGCCATCCAGAACATGGCCGGGAAAGAGGCCGGGGTCCTGGTCATCGGGCCGGCCGGTGAAAACCTGGTCCGCTTCGCCGTGGTTGAGAACGACTACTGGCGGTCGGCGGGAAGAACCGGCATGGGAGCCGTCATGGGCTCGAAAAGGATCAAGGGGATCTCCTTTCGCGGCAGCCAGACCCGA
>CAZUMF010000258.1:0-6855 GCA_964621385.1 uncultured Desulfohalobiaceae bacterium | reverse complement strand
GTTCTGCCGTGGGCGGTCTGGAAGTCTGGGCCGTGATTGTGCCCCCGGACTATACCCCGCCGAGCGTGAGTGAGGACACTTTCGACACGCCCACGGACGAATTGCCCCGGGTGGACTTGATTGATGAAGATGCAAACAAGACCCTGGACGGGGTGTATACCGGCAGCTATACTGATTTCACCTACAGCGGTGACTACACTGTGACCTTTTACGCCCGGGATGGGGAGAACAATCTGACCAAGTCCGCACCGGTGAGCATCACTGTGACCGACGGGGAGACTCTGCCCACGACCAGCACCACGACAACCACGACCACGACCACTGTACCAAGCACGACAACGACTTCGAGTACGACGACCATACCAAGTACAACAACGACCTCGACTACGACGATCGCCCCAAGTTCGACGACCTCGACAACAGTCTTCTCACCAACCACGACTACGACCAGCACGACGACTGTCAGTACATCAACTTCTCCGTCCAGCACCACCACGACCACCACAACTGTACCGGGCACTCTGGACGTTTCCCTTGATCTAAACGCCGGTTGGAACCTGGCCGGCTGCCCGGTGCAGCTGGACAATTCGAGTCTTGACCAGGTCATGGCTCCGATCCAGGACACGCTTGTCTCGGCCTGGGCCTGGGAAGAAGCGAACTGGTCTGTGTATCTGCCTTCCATGACCGAACAGGAAGCTGCCGGCTATATCCAAAGTAAAGGTTTTGCCGAATTGGAAGCGATTTCGTCCGGTCAGGGCTTCTGGCTGAACCTATCCAAGAGCGTCTCTTTAAATCTGAGCGGCGACAAGCCGACACAGAATACCTTGGATGCTGACTCCGGCTGGCATCTCCTGGCCTTGAAAGAGGAGTCTGATCTGACAATAGCGGAGTTGGCGGCACAAATGCCAAACGTTATTTCTTTCTGGAAATGGTCCGGCCAGACCTGGGAGGTCTGTCTGCCCCAGGAAAGTGATAATGGGACAACCTATGCCCAGAGTAAGGGATTCGGTGACTTCCAGGCGGTTCAACCCGGAGAAGGGTTCTGGGTGAACTGTGAATGATGGAGGTCGCTTTTGCTAATCAAAAGGGGCTTTTTTGATCCGGTGCATTAACGCCTAGCATCCAGTCGTTTCGCTGTCTGGTTGTCGGCACTTTTTTCGAGGCGAACCTGGAAATTTCAGAGCTCTTTACAGTAAGCGTAAATTTGAAAGATTTTTTGGACATTTTGTGATATTACTTGCCTCTTTTTCAGGTTTCAGGTGTCGGGTGTCAGAGATTAACACCTTGATATAGCTTTATCTTTCTTTTCCTGACACCAGAAACCTGACACCAGAAACCAAAAAAATGTCCAATTTTAAGAACATTTCAGCTATTATCAATTATTTTCAATTTTTAAGGTTCAAAGACGTAATGTAGGTACGAAGTCTGAATTTTGGGAATAATGTCATTTTCCAGGCTTGCCCTGGAAGATCTTCTGCATTTCCCAGGCCATGTCCTCGGGAATGATTCTGCGGAACAATCGGCTGTCCGGGTCGGCCAGGGCCAGCCGTCCCTCGCTCCTGGCCAGGGTCTCCCCGGCATGATCCTGCAGCCGCCCATGCATGAGCACTTCCTTTTTCCCGGTCCATTCCTTGAGCCAGCCTGAGGCGGTGATTTCCTGATGGACATAGGTCGGCCGGAGGAACTCCACCTGGATGGATTTGCTGAGAGGGAATTTTTCCAGAAAATGAATCGCGGCCCAGGCCATGATCTCATCCAGAATGGTGGAGATCACCCCGCCGTGCAGCAGGTTGTGCCAGCCCCGGAAATGCAGGTCCGGGGTCAGGGTGGAATAGAGCCGGCTGCCGTCGCTCTGAAACTGCATATGCAGGCCGGAGGGATTGGTCTGTCCGCAGGCAAAGCAGCCGGACTCGGGTTTGGGAATGGGGGTCAAGGTATGGGGTGTATTCATGGCTTGAAACTTTTCCATGAACCGGTCCGGCTGTCAATACAGCACGACTTTGGAGATTGACTTTTCGTTCCGTGGTTCGGTACACTTCCAGCAAATCGACATCGCGAAGGGTACGTTGCTTTAATCGAAAATCGCAAATTGGGAATCAAAAATGCAAGAATACGATACCGCATTTGAAATGGCCAGTTCCAATATCCGCTTCGGCCAGGGAACGACCCGGGAAGTGGGCATGGATCTCAAGGAACTTGGGGTACAAAGAGCCATGGTCCTCACGGACAAACATATGGGCGAACAGTCTGCGGTTCAGACTGTGCTGGAATCCCTGGCCGAACAGAAGGTGGACGCCGCACTGTTCGACCGGGTGCGCGTGGAGCCCACGGACAGTTCGCTGCAGGAGGCGGCTGCCTTTGCGGCTGCCGGCGATTTTGACGGTTTTGTGGCTGTGGGCGGCGGATCGGTCATGGACACGGCCAAGGCGGCGAACCTCTTTGCCAGCTACCCCCCGGACGAATTTCTGGACTATGTGAATCCGCCCATCGGCAAGGGCCTGCCCGTACCCGGAGACCTCAAGCCGCTGTTTGCCGTCCCCACCACGGCCGGGACCGGGAGCGAAACCACCGGGGTGGTGATTTTTGATCTGGAGCAGATGCATGCCAAGACCGGTATCGCCCACCGGCGCTTGAAACCGTCCCTGGGCATTGTGGATCCGGAGAACACCCGGACCCTGCCGCCGATCATCGCCGCCTCCACCGGGTTGGATGTGTTGACCCATGCCGTGGAGTCCTATACCGCCCTGCCCTTTGACCAGCGCCCCAGGCCGGAAAAGCCGATCCTGCGGCCGGCCTATCAGGGTTCGAATCCTGTCAGTGACCTCTGGGCCCTGCAGGCCATGCGCATCCTCAAGGAGAATTTTGTCCGGGCCGTGGAGAACCCCGAGGATGACCAGGCCCGGGGCATGATGCTCCTGGCGGCCTCCTTTGCCGGGATCGGCTTCGGCAATGCCGGGGTCACCCTGCCCCACGGCATGTCCTACCCGGTCTCCGGCCATGTCAAGGAATACCATCCGCAGGGCTATCCCGGGGATCATCCCCTCATTCCTCACGGCATGGCCGTTGTCTTGAACGCACCGGCCGCCTTTCGCTTCACCGCCCCGGCCTGTCCGGAAAAGCATATCCAGGCCGCCGAGGCTCTGGGTGCGGACGTCACCGGGGTCGGACCCGAACGAGCCGGAGAGGTTCTGGCCGATCAGGTCATCACCTACATGAAACGGCTGGACATCCCCAACGGCTTGGCCGCCGTGGGCTATACCGAAGCGGATATTCCGGCCCTGGTCGAGGGGACCCTGCCCCAGCACCGGGTTATCAAGCTGGCCCCCAGGCCGGTGGGGGCCGAGGAACTCCAGACCATCTTCAAAGACGCCCTGCGATACTGGGATTGAGGTTTGCAATTTTGGATTTTGGATTTTGGATTGATTCCGGATAACCAGCATTTGTTCTTTGTCTTCGCAATCCACAATCCACAATCTAAAATCCAAAATCCTATCATCCCAGCTTGGCCCCGTTGGGCACCGGCCGTTCTGGAACCGCCAGGACCACGAGCCCGTCCTGGCGGTAAAAGCCGGTGATCAGGCATTCGGAGCGCACCGGACCGATCTGCTTGGGCGGGAAGTTGACCACCGCCAGGACCTGTTTTCCCAGGAGTTCCTCCCCGGTGTAGAGGTCTTTGATTTGCGCGCTGGATTTTCTGGCGCCAAGGCCTTCTCCAAAATCCACCGTCAGGATATAGGCCGGTTTCCGCGCCTCGGGAAAATCCTGTACGTCAATGATCGTGCCGGCCCGCAGTTCCACGGCTTCAAAGTCTTCCCAGCTGATTTCCCGCATAGGTTCCTCCTTATTGCTTGTCCGGAATCTTGAAGACACAGGGCAGGGCGAACAGGCCCAATGCCCCGGAGATGAGGTACATGGCGTCCAGGCCGGCCAGGTCCCCGATAAATCCGACAATCACAGTGCCGGCTGAGGTGGCGGCAAAGGAGACCATCATGAACAGACCGTTGGCCGCGGCGGGATTGTCTCTCGCCTACTCCTGAATCACGGCCAGCATGACCGGCTGAACCGACAAGAGCGAGAATCCGACCAGCAGGAGCATGAGCACACTGAAGAACCCGCTGCTGAGGACAAACAGGGCGGTGGCTGTCGGGGCGCAGAGGGTCGCCAGGAACAGGATCTTTTTCCGTCCGAAGCGATCGCTCAGGCTGCCGGCGGAAAGCACCCCGGCAATGCCGAATCCCTCGTACAGAGCCAGTCCCGAGCCCCCGATCCAGAGATTGCCGGTTGCTTTGGTCAGGTATACCGAGAGGAAGACCGCCATAGCCGAATGCATAAAGGCCTTGGCCGTGAGAATGCCGAACAGGGGCAGCAGCACCTGCTTCATTTCCCGCCAGGGAGCGAGCATGCTGGCTCTGGTCTTGCCTTTGGGGGCAATCTGGACATCTTCAATTCTCAGGTACAGCAAAAATGAGGACAGGAGTCCGAAGAGCATGATCGGATAGAAGTTTCGCAGTCCGAACAGGGCCACAAAGCCTACGGCAATGATCGGGCCGAGCATCCGTGCGGCCTCGCCTCCGGCCATGTAAAAACTCATGCCCCGGCCGATTTTTGGTCCGGAATGGTGGCTGATGACCACCGGAGCCGGGACATGGTAGACGGCCGTACTCAGCCCGGCGAGACTGAGCAGAAAGAGCAGCACCCCATAGGACGGGGCCAGGCCGATGAGGCTCATGGGCACTGCGGTCAGGGTCGGAGCCGTGATGATAAACCATCTGGGATTGGTGCGGTCGGCAAACAAACCGATCACGGGATTGAGCAGGGAAGGCAGCTGGAGGGCCGTGGAAAGAATCCCCGCCGCCCCGAGGGAAAGGGACAGTTTCTCGATGAGCAGCGGCAAAAGCGGAGCCAGAAAGCTGCTGTAGATATCGTGGACAAAATGGGAAAAGGAAAGCAGCAGGACAGGTCCGGTTTCAAAGGATGTTTTTTTCACGGGCACCCGCTGAATAGAGCCTTTAAGAAAAAGTTTTTGGATTTATGCCAGATTACCAGTTCATGTTCTTTGTCTTAACAATCGAAAATCCAAAATCCAAAATCGAAAATACTATATCGCCCGACGGGACGGCCGTTCAGGGGCTGCTCTGCTGATTCGCAGGCGTTTTTGTACAGCACCAGGCAGGCATACGCCTTTCCGCAGCTGGTGGCAAGATAGAAACTTCGTCCGCAGCAGCCGGAGATTTTGACAACGGCCGCGTCCAACTGTATGTCGGGGATGACGGCGTTGTGAAAAACCAAAGCACCCGGTTTAGAACCTTCACAAAAATGATGCCGGCTATGGCCAAGCCAAGTTCTCGAATTTCCTGGTATTCAGCAATATTCAATCTTCAATATTCATTTTTCAATTTGTGATCCTCTTCCAGGAGGTGATGCAGTGAAACACATCCGGGAGGCGGCGCGGGAGGTGCCTGTGCTGGCCAAAACCGAAGTGCTGGTCCTCGGGGGCGGGCCTGCCGGCCTGGCGGCCGCTCTGGCCGCGGCCCGGCAGGGGGCCGAGACCCTGCTGGTGGAACGCTGCGGCTGTTTCGGGGGCAATATCACCCAGTCCGGGGTCGAATCCCTGGCCTGGTATCGGCACCCCCAGACCGTTGAATCCGACGGCATCGGCCGGGAGTTTGAGCGCCGGGCCGTGGCCATGGGCGGCACGGCCAAGGAGCCCCAGTCGGAGAGTCAGGCCCTGAATCCGGAACTCTTCAAATGCGTGGCCGATCAACTGCTGCTGGAGTCGGAAGTGAGCCCGCTGCTCCATTGTTTCGGGGTGGAGCCGGTCATGGACGGTCCGACCATCCAAGGGATCGTCACCGAGAGCAAGAGCGGACGGCAGGCCATCCTGGCCAAGCGGGTGATCGATGCCTCCGGAGACGCAGACATCGCTTTCCGGGCCGGGGCTCCCTCGCGTATGGCCCCGAAAAAGGACCTCATGGGGGTCACGGTGACCTTTTCCTGCAGCGGGGTGGACCGGGCGCGCTTTCTTGATTACCAGCGGTCCCATCCCGCCCGTCTTCAGGATTGGTCTGAACAGACCTCGGGCAAAGAGGACCATCTGTTCAGCCCCTATCTGGCCGAGCCCTTTCAGAAGGCCAAACAGGCCGGGGAGATCCCGAAAGACCTGGACATCGCCGGGACCTGGAGTACGATCTCCGAGGAAGGGGAGGCCACCTACCTGAACATGGTCTATATGCGTGGCTACGACCCAACGGAGGTCCGGGATTTGACCCGGGGGGAAATGGAGGGTCGGCGGCAGGCCCTCCTGGCCGTGGAAGCCCTGAAAAAATACACCCCGGGCTTTGAAAAGGCCCGCCTGCGTAGTTTCGGGGCTGCGCTGGGCACCCGGGAGTCGAGGAAAATCATCGGCCGCTCCAATCTGACCGGGGAGGATGTCCTGAATCAGGCCGGTTTTGAGGATTCCATCGGGATCTTCCCTGAATTTTTGGACGGCAGCGACCGGGTGATCATCCCCACCACCGGCCGCTATTTCCAGGTGCCCTTCGGTATCCTGCTGCCCCGAAAGGTGGACAACCTCCTAGTGGCCGGCCGCTGCGTTGCCGGGGACGCCTTGTCCCATGCCGCGACCCGGCAGATGATGTGCTGCGCCCTGACCGGCCAGGGCGCCGGGACGGCTGCGGCCGTCTCCTTGCAGGAAGGGCGCACCTGTCGCGATGTGCCGATACACAGCGTGCAGAAAGCCTTGGTCCGGCAGGGGGTCAGGCTGAGTTGAAATATCCAATTTCCTTCACAAAAACTGCAACTTCAGAGCTCTTTACAGGAAGCGTAAATTTGAAAGATTTTTTGGACATTTTGTGA
>CAZUMF010000257.1:0-6856 GCA_964621385.1 uncultured Desulfohalobiaceae bacterium | reverse complement strand
ACCACCGCCTGTATCGGAAGCGGCCTCATCGGCCAGGGATGGGCCACGGTCTTTGCCGCCCACGGGCTGGAGGTCATACTCCAGGACGAACGACCGGAACAGTTGCACGACGCACTACGCACCGTCCAGAAAAATCTGGAACTGTTGGAAGAAAAAGGACTTTTCCCGAAAGGAAGGATCCGACCCGCCCTGGAACGAATCAGCACCACGCCGGACCTGTCCAAGGCCGTGGCCCGGGCCGATTATGTCCAGGAAAACACTCCGGACAACTACCCGGTCAAGCAGGGGGTCTATCGGGCCATGGATGCGGCGGCCCCGGAACAGACCATTCTGGCCAGCAGCAGCTCCGGCCTGTTGATGAGCGAGATCCAAACAGTGACCCGGCATCCGGAGCGCTGCCTGCTGGTCCACCCCTTTCTGCCCATCCACTTGATGCCCCTGGTGGAGATCGCCGGCGGGAAACAGACCTCCCCCGGTGTGATCGCCGCGACCCGGGACTTCATGGAGGATCTGGGCAAGATCCCGGTGGTTTTGAAAAAGGAAGTGCCCGGGTATATCGTCAATCGGCTCCAGGCGGCACTGCTCCGGGAATCCATGGATCTGGTGGACCAAGGCGTTGCCGAGCCTGAAGATATCGACATCGCCTTTCGCAACGGCATGGGCCTTCGGGATCCGATCATGGGGCCGCTGCTGCGCGCCTATCTGGCTGGCAACGGGCTGGAGAACTTCTTTGCCCATTTCGCGAATTCCTACCGGTCACGGCTTGAAGACCTGGCCACCTGGACCGAGTTTCCCCGATCCGCCATGGACAAGGTCCTGCAGGGGATGCCAGATTCGTCCGTCCTCCAGGGAAAATCCCTGGATGAGCTCAAAGACTGGCGGGACCGCACCCTGATCGACATCTTGAAACGTGTCAGCGCAGCCGATGGCCACGCTGACACATAACCATTGAAAATCAATCACGAGCCCGACGTATGCCACAGCAACATGAGAGTCACGGCAAATGGATGAGTCTGGAAGAGGCCGTCCAGCGTTTCGTCCCCGACCACGCCCAGGTCTGCCTGGGCGGGTTCACGGTGAACCGCAATCCCATGGCCGTCTGCCGGGAAATCATCCGCCAGAAAAAACAGAATCTTCACCTGGTGGTCCATTCCCATGGACAGGGTCTGGAACTGCTGATCGGCGCCGGCTGTGTCCAGCGGCTGGAACTGGCCTATGGCGGGGTCGCCCGCTTCGCCCCCACCGGCATCCGCTTCAAGAAGGCGTTTTTGGAAGGCAAAATCGAAGTGGAAGACTACACCAACTTTCAGATGGTGCTCCGCTTTCAGGCCGGCGCCATGGGTCTGCCCTTCATTGCCACCACCTCCGGGCTGGAGACTGACATCGTGAACAAGAGCGGCTTTTCTCCTGAGGCCAGGGGACGGGGCAAGGTGCCCCGGGAGAAGCTGACCATCATTCCCAACCCCCTGGATTCCGCTCACGGCCAGGTGGTCATCCTGCCGCCCCTCAATCCGGACGTGACCCTGATACACGCCCAGTATGCCGGAGACGACGGCACGATCCGAATCAAGGGACTGCCCTTTGCGGATCTGGAACAGGCCAAGGCCGCGGCGCATGTCATCGTGACCTGCGAGGAAGTCGTGCCTGCAGCCCGGCTCCGGGCGGATCCGGATCAGAACAGCCTGGCCCATTTCTTTGCGGACGCCGTGATCCAGATCCCCTTTGGGGCCCATCCCACGGCCTGCCATTATTTCTACGATTATGACCCCAAGCACCTGAAACTCTGCCGGGAAATGTTTGCCGAGGACGATCTCTTCGCCCGATATCTGGAGGAATTCGTGTATGCCGTGCCCAGTCAGGAAGCCTACCTGGAGACCATCGGGAAACAGGCCCTGCAGAGGATTCAGGCCGATCCCGAGCTCGGTTTCGCCCCGGGACTGGACCGCAGCTGAGGGGAGGAGTGAAGAAAGATGAAGGATTACAGTGACAAGGAGATGATGGCCATCAGTGCCGGACGGCTGGTCAACAACAAGGATATCATCTTTGTGGGCACCGGGGTGTCAATGCTGGCCGCCACCGTGGCCAAGAAGATTCACGCCCCGGAAGCGGTCTTTTTCTTCGAGACCGGGGGTATCGATCCCTCGCTCATCGAGCTGCCCCTGGCCGTGGGCGATCCCCGGGTCATGGTCGGTACCTCGGTGAACACCTCCCTGCCGGACTCTCTGTCCCTGCTCGCCCACGCCAAATTGCAGACCCTGGCCTTTCTCGGGGCGGCCCAGATCGACCGGTTCGGCAACCTGAATTCCACCCTTCTCGGTTCGTTTGAGGAGCCCACCAACCGCTTCCCCGGGGCCGGGGGGGCCTGTGATGCCGCCAGCCTGGCCGCGGGGTTTTTCGTGTTCATGCAGCACGAAAAACGGCGCTTCGTCCCGGAACTGGACTACAGGACCAGCCCGGGCTGGCTCTCCGGGGGGAGATCCCGGGAACAGGCGGGATTTGTCAGAGGCGGGCCGCTGGCGGTGATCACCAATCTGGGGGTGCTGCGTTTCAATGAGACCACTCGGGAGATGTATTTAGCCGAGCATTATCCGGGGGTCGCTCCGGAACTGGTTCAGGAGAATACCGGATTCGACCTGGATATCACCCTGACGCATACGGCCCGGCCACCCGGGGAGGAGGAGCTCAGGATCCTGCGGGAAGAGGTCGATCCCCAGCGGCTCATTCTCGGGGAATAAGCCGCCGCGACCCTGCCGGCAGCGAAACCGGGGAGAAACGATCAGCCCGTTTCACCGAAATCCCGTCCGGTGATGCCGAAGGTCCTGAACACGGTGATCACCATCCCGCTCCACAGTAGTAGGATGATCAGGAACAGGTTGTAATGGGTCACGGCGAGGTGCAGTTCCTTGAGAACGATCAGGACCACGATCGTCAGCAGGATCAACAACCAGCCTGTGAATAGCTTCGTCATGCGCTCAGCTCCTCATGCAGACGATATTTGATTGGCCTGTTTTCGTATCCGGGCCAGATGGACAATAATGATGCCCGCCAGCAGTCCCCAGCCCACCAGGTCGGTCCCCAGATCGGGATGGAAGATGAGCAGGGCACATGGAACCATGAGCAATCGAGTCAGCCAGCCCACCCGATCAAACAGCCAGCCCTCTGCGGTCACGGTCAGGGCATAGATCCCGGCAAACCCGCCTAAAATTCCCAAAATGATCTGCGCCCAGGACCCCTCGAAGAGCATGCCCGCATTGTAGACGAACACAAAGGGCAGAACGTATTTGGCGATCCCCAGCCGGAAGGAATGCACCCCGGTCTGCATGGGATTGGATTCCGCGATGCCCGCGGCCGCGAATGAGGCCAGGGCCACCGGGGGGGTGATGGCCGAAACCAGTCCGAAATAAAAGGCGAACATGTGCGCGGCGATGGGGACCACCCCCATTTGGATCAGGGCCGGAATGATCAGGGCGGCCAGAGTAATGTAGACCGCGGTGGTGGTCAGACCCATGCCGAGGATCAGGGAGGCGAACATGGTCAGGATCAGGGCGATGGGCAGATAGCCCCCGGAGAGTTTGACGATCACGTTGCTGAATTCCATGCCCAGACCGGAGACAAACACGCATCCGATGATGATCCCGGCCGTGGCGCAGGCGATGCTCACGGGGATGGCCTTTCTGGCCCCCTCTTCCAGGGCGCTGAACATATCCAGCGGAGTCATGCGGGTTTCCGGCCGGAGGGAACTTAGGATAAAGATGGAGATGATTGCCCAGAACGCGGCGAACATGGGCGTATATCCCAGGACCAGCAGCAGGATGATGATCAGGATGGACAGAAAAAGGTGCCCGCTTCGTTTGAGTTCCTGTTTGAGGTTCGGAAGCTCATCCCGGCTGATGGTTTCCAGATTCTGTTTCCGGGCCTCGAAGTGGACCATCACGAAGATGGAAAAAAAATAGATCAAGGCGGGGAACAAACCGGCCAGAGCCACCTGAAGGTAGGGGATGTTCATGAACTCGGCGATGACGAAGGCCGCGGCCCCCATGACCGGGGGCATGATCTGCCCGCCCGAGGAGGCGCAGGCCTCCACCGCCCCGGCAAAATGGCTCTTGTAGCCGATGCGCTTCATCAGGGGAATGGTAAAGGAGCCCGTGGTGACCACATTGGCCACAGCCGAGCCGGAAATCGAGGCCATGAGGCAGGAGGAGACAATGGAAGCCTTGGCCGGCCCCCCGACCCTGGAACCGGTCAGGGCCAGGGCCACATTGATGAAAAACCGGCCGGCTCCGGAACGGATCAGGATGGCCCCGAAGAGAATAAACAGAAAGATGTAGGTGGCCATGACCATGATCGGGATGCCGAATATCCCGTTCTCCCGCATCCAGAGATAGTCGACGATGGTGAACAGATCACTTGGCGGGCCGTAAAAGATGCTGAAGAAATAATCCGAAAAAGCGGTCTGCAACAGAAAGAACAGGGCGATAAGGACCATGGCCCAGCCGACCACCCGCCGGGTGGCTTCCAGGAGGAGCAGAATATAGAGGATCCCCAGTCCGATGTCCCAGTTGGTGAGATCGCCCCGGCGAAAGATAAAGCTTTCCAGATCCCAGAGCGTATACACCTGAATGGCGATGGTCAGGCCGATGATCCCGAGATCAGCCCAGATCCAGTGATTGATCCGATCGGTGAACGATTTTCGGCCCAGGGGTCTGGTCAGAAAACAGAGCACCATGATGAAGCTCAGGTGGGTGGATCGAAAGGCGTGGGCCTCCAGGGATCCGGCATAGGCCACAAAGAGGTGGTACAGGCTGAGGGTCACTGCCAGCAGGCATATACTCAACTCAACCGGGTGATTCCAGACGCTTTCCCTTCGCTTCAAGAGCCATTCCAGGACACTCTCGCTACTCGCTTCCTGAATGCTCATCTTTTCCGGTGCGTTCTTGGCCATCGTGGTCTTCCTGAAAAATAGAATTCACAAGAAAAATGCCGCCGGAGCGGACCGCTTTCATCCTTCTGGGTGCATGCTCCCTCAGGTCCCGGACATCCAGGCCTGAGGGAGCCGCCGTTTTGATATCACTGGCTGATGCCCATTTCCTGATAGTACTTCAAGGCCCCGGGATGAACCGGAATGGAAGCACCTTTCAAGGCCTCCTTGGGATCGGAGGCCTCGATGGCCTTCTTTTTGACCTGCTTCAGGTCATCCCAGTGGGCGTACAGGGTCTTGACGATGTTATAGGCCACATCGTCCGGGACGTCCTTGTTGATGATGATGTTGGTCACGGTTCCCACGGTGGGTACCGGAGCCTCCAGTCCCTTATAGGCGTCCACCGGGATCTGGGTGCGCATCAGGCCGGGCTCCATTTCCTTGATCCGCTGGAAGGCCGCGTCGTCGATTTCCAGAAAACGGACTCCGGGCTGGAAATTGAGGTCGATGATCGTGGACTGGGGGCAGGAGGTCACGGCCATGTAAGCCTTGGAGTGACCGTCCTTCATCAGGGCCGCTGAATCGGAATAGCCCACGTAGCTGATCGCCCCGCCGGCCTTCTTGATGCTGTCGAAGGTCATGCCGTAAGCCTTGAGCACGAGCTCGGCAATGGCCGTTCCGGTAAACCCGACCTTGCCGGGAACGATATGCTTGTCCTTGAGGTCGGCGATCGAGGTGATGTCGGTCTTCTCCGGGACCACGATCTGAAAGACCCCGGGATAGAGGGACATGAGATGCCGGATATTTTTATGTTCCTTTTCGAATTTCCCCCGGGCATTGTAGGCGTTGTAGGTGGTGTGAGTGTAGCTCCAGCCCAGGTCGGCGCGGCCGGACTCCACGACTTTACAGTTGCCCACGCCGCCTCCGGGACCGTTGGAGGTGGAAATGCCCAATTCTTCTTCAACGATGTTCATCATGGCCGAACCCAGGGGGTACCAGGAGCCGCCCTCGGGTCCTGAAGCCATCCTCAGAAATTTGACTTCCGCCTGGAGACTAGAAGCGGCGAACAGCCCCATCAGCATCACAAGGCAGACCACCAGTAAAGCTTTCCGTTTCATGACAAACCTCCTATTTTTTGAACAGGTTATAGAAAATAACCGACTCCCGTCTAGAAGCGGTTTTCCGCTGGTAAACCTTTCTTCACTTCATGGCCACCGGTCGCTTAGCCTGTTTTCTGACTCCCGACCCTGGGCTTTCGGTTTCGCGACCGAGGTCCTGCAGGACGTCCTCGTCCAAAAAGGACATCGCGGATTCGATTTTCGCCCGGGAACAAAAGGCTAGCAGGGCTTTGCCCATGGAGGTGCAGTGCACCGGAAGGGTCGTTCCCAGACGGATATCATAGGGGAGAATCCGGCTGGTATTGACCCGGCAGATTATAGATGATCTCGCCATCTTCCAAAAGCGAGAGATTGGTGGTTTCCCCGGATCGCTCCGAGAGTCGTTCCAGATAATGCCGGGCGGTCTGGCGCCAGCCCAGACTGCTCACCGCAGCATAGCCCAGGGAGAAGACCTTGGTGGTCAGGTGCCAGCGCTTGCGGGAGTACTTGGTGACGTAGCCCAGATAGGCCAGGGTATGACAACAGCGGGTGATGGTGGCTTTGATGGTCCCCATACGCCGGACAATCTCTGAGATATCCATGGACCTGGGAGATTGGGCAATGATCTGCAGGACCCGGAGACCTTTGACCAGGGACTGCAGGAAATACTTCGAAGGCTGATCAGACGGCATGGCACCCCGTTCAGTTATACGCATCAAGAAACTTTATTTCTTGATGCGTACCTTAATAGAGAACCCCTGTGCTGTCAAGTCATTTTTCATCTGGACTTACCTGATCCACCCTTTTCAGGGTAGGCTACTTGTCGAGGTGAAGAGCAGCA
>CAZUMF010000256.1:0-6860 GCA_964621385.1 uncultured Desulfohalobiaceae bacterium | reverse complement strand
CCCATGAACAAGAAAGGGGCCGAGATCCTCTTTGTGACTCCCTCCGGCGACTATTTCGCCGACCCAGGAACGTACACCTTCATGGGCTATCTCATGCTCTTTCATGAGCTGGGCCTGGATTACACCATGAGCACGTATGCCTCCGAAGGAGGGAATTTCGGGCTGTTCACCTCGGCCGAAGCTATGAAGCGCCTGAACGCCAAGATCTACGCCGAGGCCAAGCGTCTCGGGGTCAAATGGATCCTGGGCGGCGAATGCGGCCACATGTGGCGGGTGATCAATCAGTATATGGACACCATGAATGGTCCGGCCGACTTTCTGGATGTCCCCCGCAATCCTTTGACCGGGACCGTGTTTCACAACGCCAAATCCACGAAGATGGTGCATATCACCGAGTTCACGGCCGATCTCATGAAACACAACGTCCTGAATCTGGATCCCAGCCGGAATGATCATCTGAAAGTGACCTATCACGATTCCTGCAATCCGGCCCGGGCCATGGGCCTGCTGGAAGAGCCCCGCTATGTCATCAAGAATGTCTGCAACCATTTCTATGAGATGCCGGAACAGACCATCCGGGAGCAGACCTTCTGCTGCGGCAGCGGATCCGGTCTGAACAACGAGGAATTCATGGAAATGCGCATGCGGGGCGGAATGCCCCGGGCCAATGCGGTCAAGCACGTCCATGACACCTACGGGGTGAACATGCTCTCCTGCATTTGCGCTATTGACCGGGCGGCTTTGCCTCCGCTCATGGAATACTGGGTCCCGGAAGTGGATGTCACCGGAGTCCATGAACTGGTGGCCAATGCCCTGGTCATGCGGGGGGAAAAGGAACGTGAAACCGATCTGCGACAGGAACCCTTACCGGGAAAGGAGGGGTGATCGATGTATCATCAGAAACAAATCATCACTGGGCTGGTCATATTTGTGCTCCTGCTCACGTTTCCATTCTGGTATTCGCTGGGTCAGGCTTCCTATGAAACACCGGAGCTCATGCTGCCCGAAGACGAGGAGCAGTGCATTGAAGCCACTGACTGGATGCGGGCCAATCATATGGAGCTCCTGGACGAATGGCGGGATACGTCCGTGCGGGAGAAAAAGCCCATCTACGTGAACAGCGAGGGCCAGACAATGGAGATCAGCCTGCAGAAGACCTGCATGGAGTGCCATACCAACATGGATCGGTTCTGCGGCGCCTGTCATGACGCCGCTGCAGTGGATCCGTATTGCTGGGATTGCCACATTGCACCGGAGGAGGTTCCCAATGGATAAAACACGAAGAAATTTCCTCAAGATAGCCGGAATCAGCACGGCCCTGGGTTTGGGCGGCGGCATCCCCTTGAAGCTTGCAGCCTACAAGCCCGAAGTCCCGGAGTATAAGGCCGATCCAGAGGCCCTGCAGGGAAAGCGCTGGGGCCTGGTCATCGATACCAGGAAGATTCATTCCGAGCATGACCTGGAACGTATGATCCAGGCCTGCCATCAGACCCACAATGTCCCGGAGAATCTGCCCAATCCCAAAGAGGAGATCAAGTGGCTCTGGACCGACGAATTCCATCACGTTTTTCCCAGCAAGCACAATCCCTACCTGGCCGAACGGGTGGAGCACCATGAATTCCTGCTGCTCTGCAACCATTGCGATGACCCGCCCTGTGTTCGGGTCTGCCCGACCAAAGCCACCTTCAAACGGGACGACGGCGTTGTGATGATGGATTTTCATCGCTGTATCGGGTGCCGGTATTGCATGGCCGGGTGTCCCTACGGTTCCAGAAGCTTTAATTTCCGGGATCCGGCCGGATACGTCGCCCAGAAAAACCCGGATTTTCCGACCCGGGTGCGGGGGGTGGTGGAAAAATGCAATTTCTGCGTCGAACGGCTGGAAGAGGGCCTGCAGCCGGCCTGTGTGGAGGCTTCCAACGGGGCCTTGATTTTCGGGGATCTGGCCGATCCCGATTCTCACATCCGGCAGGTGCTTCAGGAAAATTTTACCCTGCGGCGCAAGGAAGAGCTGGGAACCAATCCATCAGTCTTTTATATTGTATAAGGGGGGGGTATGCTGGAAAAAGCGATACAAGGAGACAAAAAATACTGGTCCTGGGTGATCTTCCTGCTGGCCCTGATGGGTCTGGGGAGCATTTTCTACCTCATGCAGCTTTCCAAGGGCTTGACCGTCACCGGGCTGAGCCGTGACGTGTCCTGGGGATTTTATATCGCCCAGCTGACCTATATGGTCGGGGTGGCCGCATCCGCCGTCATGCTCGTTCTGCCCTTTTATTTCCACAATGCCAAGCAGTTCGAGAAACTGGTCATCCTGGGTGAGTTCATGGCAGTGGCCGCGGTGATCGTCTGTATCGGCTTTGTCGTCGTGGACCTCGGGCAGCCCCAGAGGCTCTTGAACATCATTGTCCACCCCACCCCGAACTCCATCCTGTTCTGGGATATGATCGTTTTGAATGTCTATCTGCTCTTGAATATCATCGTGGGCTGGTGCAACCTCCAGGCCGAGCACAAACGACTGCCCCATCCCAAATGGGTCAAGCCTGTGGCCTATCTGTCCATCATCTGGGCCTTCAGCATCCACACCGTGACGGCCTTTCTGTACCAGGGGATTCCGGGCCGGCACTACTGGTTGACCGCGATCATGGCCGCCCGCTTTCTGTCCTCGGCCTTTTGTTCAGGTCCGGCCATTCTGCTCATCCTGGCCCTTATCGTGAAAAAGACCGCTAAATACGATCCAGGCGAGAAGGCGGTGCAGACCCTGGCCAAGATCATCACCTATGCCATGTGCGTGAATGTCTTCTTCTTCCTCCTGGAGGTTTTTACCGCTTTCTACAGCAATATTCCCGGGCACAAGCACACCCTGGTCTACCTCTTTACCGGACTGCACGGGGCCAATTCCCTGGTGGGCTTCATGTGGCTCATGACCGCCTGCGCCGCGGTGTCCCTGATCATTCTGATCCCCCCCCGGTTCCGTGAAAACCCCCATCTTCTGGTTGTCGGCCTGATTTTACTCATCGCCGCCACCTGGATTGACAAGGGGTTGGGGCTGGTGGTAGGGGGGTACATCCCGAATCCGTTTGAGGGCATTACGGAATACGCCCCGACCTTTCCGGAGCTCATGATCTCCCTGATGGTCTATTCCACGGGAGCGCTGATATTGACAATCCTTTGGAAAATCGCTATCGGGGTCAAGAAAGAAATCGGGGCCGCCTGAAGACAGAGGTCAGAGGTCAGAGGTCAGAGGACGGAAGACGGATGTCGGAGATCGGAAGTCGGACGTCGGACATCAGAAATCAGACCAGAGGTCGGAAGGCAGAGGGCGGAGATCGGAGGTCAGAAGGCAGCGGGAAGTGACCTGCCAATTGAAAACTGATCCAATTTTGGTTTTTGAAACAAAGGCTGAGTGTCATTGGACTTCAACGACAGAATTCTGAAAAAGGCAAGTTGGAGCAGTAGAGGGCAGGTATCGATTTCTGACGATTTTACTCATGATAACGGCAATATGCATCAGTATACAACACATCAAATTCCAGTGAGGAGGAAAACATGACACAGGTAATCGTCGATGCCGACAAGTGTGAAGGCTGCGGAGAATGCGTTGACAACTGCCCTGCGGACGTTTTTGAAATGCAGGACGATAAAGCCGTTGTGATCAACGAAGAAGAGTGCATGGAATGTGAGTCGTGCGTCGAAGTGTGCGAAGCCGGGGCCATTACCTTGGAAATGGATTAGCCTCGGGATTGGAGGATCATGGCAATGGCCTGGAACATTCTGGTCAATGAGGAACAATGCATCGGGTGCGGCGAATGTGTCGATGTCTGTCCTGTGGAGGTGTTTGAGCTTCAGGATGAAAAGGCCGTACCGGTGAATATTGATGAGTGTTTAGGGTGTGAATCCTGTGTGGAAGTCTGTGAGCAGGATGCCGTCACCCTGCAAGAAATCTGATAAAATTCCTTTGCGGACACGCATGATCAAACCCCTAATAAACGTTTATTAGGGGTTTGTTTTTATACTGATTCGCCTTGCCTTTTTTTTCATTTCTTGTCGAGGATTCGACGTGGGGCTTTGTTGAGAATTCTGTACTGCGAATCAGTATCCATTTTCGGGTGAATAATGGATCACTGTAAGCCAAGGGGTATTATGGATTTTGCGACCTTTTTTCAGGAATATGAGAAAATCGCCGCGGACATGGACGCGGTGTTTCAAAAGATCCAGGCGGATTTTTCAGAAGAGGTAACCTGTCAGCAGGGATGCAGCGATTGCTGTTATGCTCTGTTTGATCTGACCCTGGTCGAAGCCATGTACATCAATGCCAAATTTCGGGATATGCTCTCCGAAGAGGAGCAAAATGCGATCTTTGAGCGGGCGGATGCGGCGGATCGAGCCATCCATAAAATCAAGCGTCGGGTCTATAAATCCAGACAGCAGGGGACGGATACAGAGCAAGTTCTGCAGGACGTGGGGCGGGAAAAAGTGCGCTGTCCTCTTCTGACGCCGGAGGACTCCTGCGCGCTGTATGCCTGGCGTCCGCTGACCTGCCGGCTGTATGGGCTGCCGCTGACCATCGGCGGCGAGGTGCACACCTGCCCCAGGACCGGGTTTCTCCCCGGGGAGAAGTACCCCACGGTTTATTGGGATAGGCTCCAGGACCGTCTGCTGGAATTGAGCCAGCGTCTGACGGCGTCCATTCCGACCCGCTATGCCAAACTAGGAGAGGTCCTGGTCCCCCTGTCCATGGCCCTGCTCAATGAGTACAACGAGGAGTACCTGGGGATCGTCACCCCGAAAGAGGAAGCCAAGCCTGCCGGCAAGAGCGATACGGATTGGGTTATTGGGTCGGGCGAAGAATAAACGTCCGGCTTTTGCGAAAGATGCGCTCCTAGGGTTCGATGTGCAGCATTCAGCCCGGATCAGCACGGGACGGTCATTACCTGTGAGGCCTCACAATTGGAGAAAGAGACAGCAATGGATCACGATGAACAGAAAAGGGCAATTTATGATCGCCTGTCGCCCAGGCGGAAAAAATTTATCGACAAGATCGGGTTTGCGAAGTGGGATCCTTTTCAAGAGCCGAAGCACCCCATCGAAATCCGGCGCGATGTGACCAGGAGGACGGCGCAGGAGCTGTTTCGGGCGTTTTTCGATGCCAACGATATTCAGGAATACAGCAATGCCTACGGTCGCGGCGTGTATGAAGTCTGTATGGGGGTCTTCAATCGGGATGAGCGCTTTCGCGGAATTTTTGACTTCTGTCGCTGGTATGACCAGGAACTCAAGGAAAAAGGCATCACCCCTGAGGATGTCTGGGAGCGATGAGGGTCTAGAGCATTGAAGATTGAAGATATACTGATCCAATTGTAGTTTTTCCCGACAAGGACTGCTGATTCAATGGTTCCTGGTCTTTATTCCAATAGGAGATACGTTGGATCAGTATAGGACATTGCTGAATATAGGAAAATCTCGAATTTACAACAACCATATCCACGATCATTTTCGTCAAGGCTCTTGCCTTTACGAAAATGCAAATGAGGTAACTATGACCGAAGCCAACAACCTGGAGGAATATATCCGGGATCTGAAAAAACGGGTTCAGGACAATCCGGAAGACGGGGTGGCCCATTACAATCTGGCCTGTGTTCTGATTGGTGAAGGAAGGCATCAGGATGCTGAAGAGGAACTGAAAAAGGCGATTCAGTTCACGCCGGATCTGGCCGAAGCCTATGTTCAGCTGGGCGGCCTGGCCATGAATAAGGGCGATCTGTTGACCTGCTTGAGCTACAACCAAAAGGCTGCGGAATTCAGGCCGCGATTTGCCGTGCCCCATGGCAATATCGGATTTGTGCATCTGCAGCTCGGCAAACCGGATGAAGCGGTCAAAGCCCTGCGGCGGGCCTTGTCCTTTGACCCCAAATTCCTGCAGGCCCGTTCCACTTTGGGGAGCGCCTATCTCATGCAGGGGGATGTGGACGGCTGTATCGAGGAATGCCAAAAGGTGATCGAACAGGAGCCGAGCTTCGGCCCGGCTTACAACAATCTCTGCCTGGCCTATATGGAAAAGAAAGATTTTGAACAGGCTGTTAAGAATTGCGATCTCGCCCAGCAATACGGATTTGAGGTGGCCGAACAAATCCTCGAAGAACTCAAGCCGCATCGCACTTAGGCAGAGAAGCTCCAAAACATGGTTTGTCATTGACTTCTGGAGCCGGAGTCCAAAATCAGGGCAATGGGCTTCCATTGCCCTGATTTTGGACTTGACAAATAAATGCACTTGTTCCTAAAATCACAAGCTCTCAGACAGCGGGTCATACTGCAGGAATATTTTATTATGTTCGTTATCATGTGAACAGTTCAACCTTTAGAGCCACAAGGAGGCGTGGGAATGGCAAAATTTGAAACACCCTTATTGGACCAGTTGGAATCCGGTCCATGGCCAAGCTTTGTATCCGACCTGAAACGCCAGGCGGAGCATCGAGCGGCGAATCAGGATACGATTGAGTACCAGATCCCTGTAGATTGCGTGGACGACATCCTCGGTGTTGTGGAGCTCTCCTACAAGGACAAGGAGGTCCACTGGAAGCACGGCGGAATTGTCGGTGTTTTCGGGTATGGCGGCGGTGTTATCGGACGCTATTGTGACCAGCCGGAGATGTTCCCGGGTGTGGCCCATTTCCACACCATGCGGGTCAACCAGCCCAACGGCAAGTATTACACCACCGACTACCTGCGGCAGCTCTGCGATCTCTGGGACTTCCGGGGGAGCGGAGTCATGAATATGCACGGTTCCACCGGGGACATCATTTTCATCGGCACCCGGACCGAGCAGCTGGAAGAGATCTTCTATGAAATGACCCACAAGT
>CAZUMF010000255.1:0-6864 GCA_964621385.1 uncultured Desulfohalobiaceae bacterium | reverse complement strand
CGATGTTCATTCTGTCACGCCCTTTGGTTCAAAAAAGTCTGAAGTTTCATACCAGTGGTCAGAAGTCAGTGCCTCCGTGAATCGGCATTAAACTGGGCGAGCAATGACGGGTTATGAGCAATGATGCCACAGGGGACAATCGGTAGGTCTTGAAACTTGCCAAGACTGTGCTGATTAAGGTAGAATAGATTACCTGACTGGCTTGAGGATAAGGATTCAACCGTGCGATTTGAATGGAATACCGAAAAACAACAAACGAATGTAAAGAAGCACGGTGTATCTTTTGAAGAAGCTGTAACCATATTTTATGATCCGTTATCGGCTACTTTTGACGATCCTGGGCACTCTTTCGGAGAAAATCGTTATATAACAATTGGTTGGTCCTCTCACGATCGTCTGCTTGTTGTTGCACATGTGGAGAGAGTAGGAAGTCTTAGAATTATTAACGCGCGGCCTGCTACTGCGCATGAGAGAAAAAGACATGCAGGATAAAGACAAAGAAATTCAGGATGAATTACTTCCGGAGTACAATTTCGACTACTCAAAGGCAGTACGAGGCAAATATTATACGAGACTCATGGAAGAAGGGTCCAACGTCATCGTTCTTGACTCAGATGTTGCTCAAGCGTTCCATGATTCAGCCTCAGTGAATGAGGCGCTCAGATCGCTCCTTAACCTGACTCGGACAACCCAACGCTTAACACGGCACTCCACCAGCTGAAACTTCAATCTTCACTCCAGCAGGTTGGACTCGATGGGCAGGACAAAGGCCTGCAGGTGGCGGTGGGAGTCCTTGGCTTCGTGAAAGGCCTTCAATTCGTCCTTGATGTCCTGGAGTCGTTCCTCCTCAACCAGGGCCTGCACCACTGAAGAATTCCCGGGGAAGACCTGGGTCCCGAAGTGCTTGCCGTCGATATCCTTGCTTTCCAGCATGGGATAGCGCACGAAGTCCTGGATGTCATGCCGGTCCAGGATGGCTTCGATCTCCTCTGTATATTCAAAGTGAAAGCTGATGAACAGAAGTTTCATGCCCGATCCCCCGCTTATCCGAAGTTTCTCCACAAGTAATAACCGCCGGCCAGCAGGAATAGAAGCAGGCCGAGACAAAAGGCGAGCAGTCTGTGCCTGAATATCCATGCCTGCAGGGCATGCAGCAGGGTATAGACCACCGGGATGACCAGCAGGGTCAGGGCGGTGGAGGCGAACATGCCCATGGAAATGCTCACGCCCATAGGCGCCCGGGCGGCGCCGCCGGCTCCGAAGCCCAAGGCAATGGGGAGCATGCCCAGAATCGTGGAAATAGCGGTCATGAGCACCGGCCGAAAGCGGATCAGAGCCGCCTTTCTGGCGGCTTCGCGCACCGTGTTGCCCCGGGCCACCAAAACGTTGGCATAATCCACCAGCAGGATCCCGTTTTTGGTGACCAGCCCCAGAAGCATGATCACGCCGATGAAGGAAAATATATTGAAGGTCATGCCGAAGAGGTAGAGCGCGCCAAAGGCACCGACCCCGGCCAGGGGCATGGTGGTCAAAATGGTGAAGGGATGAACAAAAGACTCGAACTGACCGGCCAGCACGAGAAAGATAAAGACCACCGCAAAGGCCATGGCCATGCTCAGATAAAAGAACGATTCCCGGAAGTCCCGGGCTTCGCCTGACAAGGCCGTATCGAAATCAGGCGGGAGTTCAGTGGCCACATACTGCTGCAGGACGTTCAATGCCGTCCCCAGGGGCATATCCGCCGGCAGTTCGGAAGCAATGGTCACCGCACGGCTGCGGTTGAAATGATGGATTTCACTCGGGCCGACACTCTCTTCAATGTCCACCAGATTGGCCAGGTTGATCATCTGGCCCTTTGTATTCCGAGTGTACAAAGAATACAGGGTCTCCGGCACATTGTGTTTGCTCATGATTTCGGAAATCACATCGTAGCGCTTGTTGTCCTGCTCGATTTCAGAAATTTTCGGATCGCCGAAAACATAGCGCAGGGAGTTGGAGATCCGGGCCACGGAAATCCCCATCTCTCCGGCCTTGTCCCGATCAATGTGGACATGCACTTCCGGCTTGTCCAGGCGCATATTGGAGCGCACCCCGGCAAACTCCGGCTGACTGCGCATCCACTGCATGAATTGTTCCTGCTGGCGGGCCAATTCATTGAGATCCGGATTTTTCAAGACCATCTGCAGCGGGGCCTCCGCGCCCATGGGGCCGCCCGCTTCCAGGACATAGCCCTGAACCCCAGGGACTTGATTGATCTTGGCGCGCACTTCCTGCATGATTTCCTGCTGGGTGCGCTCCCGCTGACTGAAATGGGTCAAGCGGACAAAGCTGATGCCCTCGTTGGCCTTTCCCGGTCCGGACCTCGCCAGCCCGATGGCCAGGAAAAAGGAGCGGATTTCCGGAATGTCGGCCATAATATCTTCAATGGTCCTGGCATACTGATCAGTATACTCCAGGGTGGAGCCTTCCACGGTTTCAAAGGAGACCATGAACTTGCTCTGATCCACATCCGGGCTGAATTCGGATTCCAATTGGGTAAAGATGAACAGGCCGAAGCCGAAGGCCAGCAAACCGATCCCCACGGTGATCCATCGCCAGTGCAAAGCCGCCCTGAGCAGCGGAGCGTAGATTTTTTCCAGATTGTGAAACACCGGATCCGTGATCTTCAGCAGCAGGGGCTTTCTGGCCTGGTTCGGCATGGCCAGAAATTTGGAACAGAGCATGGGGGTCAAAGTCAGGGCGGCAAAGGTGGAGGCAAAGACCGTCAAGGCCACCGTGAGCCCGAATTCATAAAAGAAGCGTCCGATCATCCCCGGCATGAAGGCCACAGGGATGAAAACAGCCCCCAGGGTCAGGGAATTGGCGATGGCCGCAAAGGCAATTTCCGTGGTGCCGGTGCGGGCGGCGGGCTTGGCCTCTGCACCGTATTCCATATGCCGGTAGCAGCTTTCCAGGACCACGATGGCATCGTCCACCACGATCCCGATGACCAGAATAAAGGCCAGCAGCGAGATGACGTTCAGGCTGAAGTTCAGGTAGTAGGCAATGGCCATGCCGGCCAGCAGGGATGTGGGGATGGCGATGCTGGTGATCAGGGTGCCCCGGATGCTGCCCAGAAAAAACATCACCACCAGGGTCACCAGACCGGTCGCCAGAAAGATGGTGAGGATCAGATCGTTGACGTTTTCCTTGACATAGGTGGAATCATCCGAGGCAATATCATAGCTGAGTCCGGGCGGAAAATTCCGGGACAGCTCTTCCAGCCGCTTTTTGACCCGCTCCACCACTTCCACCATGTTGGAATCCGACTGTTTGACCACGCCCAGCCCGACTGAGGGCTCCTGGTTGAATCGGGCCACATTGCGGTCGTTTTCCTTGCCGTCCACGGCCTGCCCCACGTCCTGCAGGCGGACGGGCGCACCGTTGTGTTCAGCGATGATCAAGCGGTTGAAGGGTTCGGCCGACGAGAACTGCCCGCTGGTTTTGACCAGAAATTCCCGGTTCCTGCTCTCGATCCTCCCGGCGGGAATGTCTACATTCTCCTGCTGGATGGTCCTGATCACGTCCTGGACGGTGAGCTGATAGGCCGCCAGGCGGGAGGGATCCAGCTGGATGCGCACCGCGTACTTATGCTGGCCGCCGATCATGATCTGTCCGATGCCGGGCATGCTCTCCAGCTGGTTTTTGAGCACATCGTCCGCATATTCGGTCAAGCGGGTGGTGTTCCAGCGCTTGTCGCCGGTCAGGGGCACCCACATCACAGCCTGGGCATCGGGATCGATCTTCCGGATATTGGGTTCTTCAATATTGTCCGCCATCTCGGCCCGGGCCCGGGTCACCCGATCCCGCACGTCCTGGGCCGCAATATCCACATCCCGGTAGAGCTCGAATTCAATGGTGACCACCCCCACTTCCTCCCGGCTGGTGGAGGTGATTTCCTTAATGCCTTCAATGGTGTTCAATTCCTCTTCCAGGGGCTCGACCACTTCGGTCTCGATGACTTCAGGATCGGCGCCCGGCAGGACCACACTGACATTGACAATGGGAAATTCGATATCCGGATATTCCCGCACCGGCATCTGGGTGTAGCCAAAAATGCCGAAGATGAAGATGGCCAGGAAAATAACCGAGGTCAGAACCGGCCGGCGGATGCAAAAATTCCAGATCATATACTGATCCAATTATGGTTGTTTATGAAAAAGAATGATTCCAAGGCTTCAAGGCATTATATCATTAATAGGCTAAGCTGGATCAGTATATTGAATTCACTTTTTTTCATCTGAAGTCCGAAGCAGGCTTTGGAATTAATGCTTTGCCTGTTTCGGTTTGGCTGGGCAGACCCGGTCGTCTTCCTGGACGCTCTCGTGGCCGGCCCGGATGACGGTCTCGCCGGCCTCCAACCCGCTCCTGATCTCCACAGTGCCCGGTCTGCGCAGGCCGATTTCCACCTGGCGGGCATGGGCCTGTTCGTCTTGGACCGTGAAGACCATGTATCCTGTACGGGTGGGAATCAGGGCCTCTTCCGGTATCACCGGAACATTCCGGCGGGTCCCGACTGTGAGCTGAACTGAGGCAAACCCTCCGGGTTTGAGTTCCTGTCTTGAATTGTCCAGGATCGCCTTGACCAAAAGGGATCGGGAGCTGGATTCAATCCGGGGGCTGATAAAAAAGACCCGGCCTTCAAAGCGTTTTTTTGGATAGGCAGGGACCAGAACCCTGGCCAATTGCCCGGTTTGCAACTGTCCGATGGATTTTTCCGGCAGGGTGAAGGCAATGTGCAGAGGATCGTTTTGGGTGACTGCCGCAAGAGGGGTTCCGGCATCCACCCAGTTCCCCGGGTCCACGAGGAGCTCGCCCACGATACCGGCAAAAGGGGCCCGGATCCTGGTGTCTTTCAAGACCTCTCTGAATTCATCGATTTCCGCCTGTAGACGTCTCACCTGGGCCTGGGCGATTTTGAGCTGGGTTTCAGCCTCATCTCTGACTTCTTCGGATACCTGTTGTTGCTCAAAAAGGCGTTTCCTCCGTTCGAAATTGCGACGCTGGTTGCTGAGCCGGGCTCTGTGCTGTTGGAGCAGGGCCTCTTTGGCCCTGAGCTGGGCCTGATAGGAGTCGTCTTCGATGGAAAAGAGCAGCTGGCCTTGCTCAACAGCGTTTCCTTCTTCAAAATGGACTTTATCGATGACCCCGGAGAGTTCCGGTTTCAGGATCACTTCCTGCCTGGCCTCCAGGGTTCCGATGGCTTCAAGGGTCTCGTCCAGATCAGTGCTCGCGACCTGTGTCAGAGCAACAGGAATACAGTTTTTTTGAGCTGCGGCGACTGTGGCAATATGAAGCAGGGCAAGACAGCAGAGCAGTTGGGCGAGAGGCCTAAAGAAGCAGGGCCTGTCTCCAGGGGGAACAGCATTCATGGTCAGCTCCTTACAGAAAATCCCGGTAGAGGTCATACCGTGTCGGCCGGAGTGAAGCATGCGAACAATCGGATTACCATGCCCCAAGCTCAATCAGAGGTCAAGAAAGCAAATCGAGCCATCTCCAGGGGCAGACATCAGAGCATACCTTGAAAAACAGACCCTTTACAGGCTGATCGCTTTGGGCGAGAATGGTTTTTGATGACTGGAAGACAATTGATGAACCTCTATCTCAATCGAGGTCTGTATGTCGAACATTTTAATCACCGGGAGCAACCGGGGAATAGGTCTGGAATGGGTCAGGCAGTATGCCGAGCAGGGCCACCGCATCTTTGCAACCTGCCGTCATCCCAGGGAGGCTTATGATCTCCGCGAACTGGCCGAAACCTATAAGGGAGTCAGTCTGCATCGCCTGGATGTCACCAGGGTGGACGAGATCAACGCCGTTGCCGTTGAACTCATGGATGAACCCATCGATATCCTGCTGAGCAATGCCGGGGTGTATCTGGAGAAATACCGGGATGTCGGCCTGAATCGCCTGAATTATGAGGACTGGGTAACCACGTTCCGTATCAATGCCCTGGGGCCGGTGCGACTGGTGGAGGCCTTTATCGAACATGTGGCCAGGAGCCGGGAACGTAAAGTGGTGGTGACCAGTACCCACATGGCCAGCATCGCGGACATCGCTGCTCCCGGGGCCTATTATTACCGCTCCACCAAAGCGGCCCTGAACGCGGTCATGGAAGGGATCACCCATGAATTGAAACAGAGGGATGTGGGCCTGCTGCTTCTGCATCCGGGTCATGTCCGGACCAGAATGGGCGGATCTGGCACCGGCCTCCTGGCGGCGAAGAGCGTTCAGGGGATGCGGAAACTCGTGGAGCAGTTCAGCATGCAGAGCACGGGCCGTTTTTTCCGCTACGATGGGGTGGAGATGCCCTGGTGACTTGTGGCCCGGAGATGCATCCTCCAGGAACGGCCCTGATATTCCTTGTTATTTCAGGCTTTCCAAGGCCTCAACATCAGCCAGATCCCTTGTCCTGCCTGTAGCTTTTTTGTTGCAAATGAGGTCGTCGATCGAAGGAATGCGGACTTCAATTTCTTCGATAGTGACTGGAATTGAGTTTCGATAGGCCGGCTCGAATTGGAGTCCGGATAGAGCGGTGATGATGTCAATCCGTCTTGGAGCGACTCCAATTTGAAAGATGATACCATCTTTCTGGAGTTCGTTCTTGGTCAGGTTGTGCAAAGGGGCGCCGAAATGTTGCAACGCCCTGAAGACGGCATCAGCATTCTCAGGAGATGGCATGATCCAGATATCCATGTCCATGGTTGACCTGGGATATCCATGGGCAGCAAGTGCGTAGGCGCCAACGAGGATGAACTTAACCTTCTCGTCCAGCAATTCCCGGCACGATTTTTGAGCCCTTGAATGCTGGGTTTTTTGAAATAG
>CAZUMF010000254.1:0-6877 GCA_964621385.1 uncultured Desulfohalobiaceae bacterium | reverse complement strand
TTCCACCTCCGGATCGATCCGCAGGATGGGGACCTTGACGTCCTCTTTGCTCTGATACTCATTGATGCCCACCACGATGCGCTCTTTGCTCTCCACTTTCTTCTGATACTCGTACGAGGCGTCTTCGATGGAGCGCTGGATAAAGCCCTGCTCAATGGCCGGCACCACCCCGCCGAGATCCTCCACCTTGTGCAACAGCGCTTCCGCTTCCTGCTCGATTCTATCCGTCAAATCCTCCACAATATAGGACCCGGCCAGGATATCGATGCTGTTGGCCAGCCCGGACTCATGGGCGATGATCTGCTGGGTGCGCAGGGCCGTGCGCACGGAATCTTCCGTGGGCAGGGCCAGGGCCTCGTCCTTGGAATTGGTATGCAGGGACTGGGTGCCGCCCAGAACGGCAGCCAGGGCCTGCAGGGTCACCCGGACCACGTTGTTGTCGATCTGCTGGGCGGTGAGGGTGTGCCCGGCGGTCTGGGTGTGGAAGCGCAGCATCCAGCTTTTGGGATTTTTGGCTCCGAAGCGGTTTTTCATCAATTTGGCCCACATCCGCCTAGCCGCCCGGAATTTGGCGACTTCTTCCACAATATCCGTGGTGGATGCGAAAAAAAAGGACAGCCGGAGCCCGAAGACGTCGATGTCCATGCCGGCGTCCAGGGCGGCCTGGACATAGGCGCAGCCGTTGGCCATGGTGAAGGCCACTTCCTGAACCGCGGTGCAGCCGGCCTCTCGCATGTGATAGCCGGATATGGAAATGGTGTTGAAATTCGGCGTGTTCTCGGCACACCATTCAAAGACGTTGGTCACCAGGCGCAGGCTGGGTTTGGGGGGAAAGATATAGGTCCCCCGGGCCACATATTCCTTGAGCACCTCATTCTGGATGGTCCCTGTAATCTTTTCCTTGGGAACTCCCTGTTTTTCCCCCACGGCCACATACATGGCCAGAAGAATGGCGGCCGGGGCGTTGATGGTCATGGAGGTGGACACCTTTTCCAGGGGAATCCGGTCAAAAAGGATCTCCATGTCCGCCAGAGAATCGATGGCTACCCCGACCTTGCCCACTTCCCCCTTGCTCATGGGGTGATCCGAGTCATAGCCGATCTGGGTGGGCAGATCAAAGGCCACGGACAATCCGGTCTGACCCTGCTCCAGCAGATAGCGGTAGCGGGTGTTCGTCTCCTTGGCTGTGGAAAAACCCGCATACTGACGCATGGTCCAGAGCCGGGAGCGGTACATGGTGGGCTGCACCCCCCTGGTGTAGGGAAACTGCCCGGGAAAACCGAGCTTCTCCAGATAGGCCTCGTCAATGGTCTCCGGCAGGCCGAGTCGTTCGAGTTCCAGTTCTCCAACGGTTTTGAAAGGGTCTTTCCGTTCCGGAAACCGGCTCAGAGCCTTGTTCAAGACCTGGTCTTCCCATTCCTTGAGCTTTGGATGCTTGGCCATACGTCCCCCGCCTCAGATTTTGGATTTTGGATTTGCGATTTTGGATTCTTAAGACAAAGATTACGAACTGGATGTTCTTCTGTGCAGCAATATTCACTATTCAATCTTCAATCTTCAATTGGAGAATGCCGCTGGGTGAGCGCTTCCACGATTGTCCTGGCCTTGACCCTGGGATCGCCGGCCAGGCTTGCCTGAACCTCCCGGCCGGCCTCGCTGACCATCGGCCGGAGCATTTCCAGGGCCCAATCCACGATTTCCCGCTGCCGGGCCTCACGACGTCTGCGGTTGATTTCCCCGGAGGCCTGCTGCTCCTCAAAAATATTGAGCATGCCCGTCAAAAGCTCCGGCACCCCCTTGCCTTCAGAGGCCACCGTCATCAGGACCTCGCGGCCCTTGCCTCTGGCCACTTCAGACAATTCCATGGCCAGGAGCTCGGCCCCGGGCTTATCCGCCTTGTTCACGACCATGATGTCCGCGACTTCCAGAAGTCCGGCCTTCAGGGCCTGGATGTCGTCCCCAAGACCGGGAGCCGAGACCAGGGCGGTCACATCCGCCAGCCGGATGATGTCCATTTCCGACTGCCCCACGCCCACGGTTTCAATGAGTATGGGATTGCAGCCGCCGGCGGCCATGATCCGGACCCCGGCCCCGGCTGAAGCGCACAAGCCCCCCAAACGGCCTCTGGTGGCCATGGAGCGCAGCACGACTTCGCCATCCAGGGCATGCTGCATCATGCGGATCCGGTCCCCGTGAATCGCCCCCCCGGTGAGGGGCGAGGAAGGATCGATGGCCAGAACCCCGATCCGCTTCCCCTGCCCGCGGCAGACCCCGACCAGCTTGTCGGTCAAGGTCGACTTGCCGGCCCCGGGAGGGCCGGTGACGCCCAGGACCACGGCCTGATCAATCAGGGCCTGATCCAGGGAGGTCAGCAGCTGCTCCGCCTGTTCATCCCCGTTTTCCACCAGGCTGATGCCTTTGGCGATGGCCCGGTTGCTTTTTTGAGCCACCCCGGCGATGATCTGCGAAATATCCATACGTATACGTACCGTCGTTATGACTTGAGGTTTTCCCTGTTGGAAATCGGTTCGTCACAAATAGGGCGACAGCCGGCCTATTTGTGACAAACCGATTGGAAAGCCGTGATGATCTCCTCCATGGGAGTGCCCGGGGTGAACACGGCCTGCACCCCTTCCTGCTTCAGGAGGGCGATATCCTCCTCCGGGACGATGCCGCCGCCGATCACCGGGATATCCCCGGCCTCGTGCTTTTTCAGGCTGCGCACCACCTCGGGGAACAGCTGCAAATGGGCCCCGGACAGGGAGGACAGGCCCACAGCGTCTACATCCTCCTGGACCGCGGCCACGGCGATCTCCTCCGGACTACGCCTGATCCCGGTATAGACCACTTCAAACCCCGCATCCCGCAGGGCCCGGGCGATGCATTTCGCTCCCCGGTCGTGGCCGTCCAGCCCGGGTTTGGCAATCAAGATACGATAGATTTTCTCGGCCATCGTCAACTCCCATGGGTATAAACACAGAGGTCTTTACAGTACTCGTAAAAAGGTTTCAGGTGTCGGGTGTCAGCCCTGCCGCTGGCAGGGTTGGCACATAATTCTTTGATATTTAATACAATATTCGACTGAGATGTTATGCTGTTCATTTAAACAACGACTGCCAGTTTGATCAGTGAAGAAACTTCGTTTTACCGGCATGCTGTCGCCATAACCCGTCATTGCGAGGCGTCTTCGCCGAAGCAATCCCTGACAAGAGGCTTTTCTGAAAGATTGCTTCGCTTCGCTCGCAATGACGAGCGTTGTTCAATGCTTGGAACTGTGACTCCATTCGTCTGAAGTTTCATACGAGAGCTTAACGTCTTCATAGAGTATTAAATTTCTTTTCTGACACCAGAAACCTGACACCAGAAACCAAATACTCTCTGTACAAAGTCTGAAATACAGACTACTCACTGTCCATCTTGACGACCAGCTTCTTCACGGCATCCACTGACTGCTGAAAATGCACTTTTTCCTCGGGCAGCAGATTGATTTCGATCACCTTTTCCACACCGTTGCCTCCCAGCTTGGCCGGGACCCCCACAAAGTAGCCCCCGACATCGTATTCCTTGTCGCAGAAAGCCGCACAGGGCAGAATGCGCTTCTTGTCCTTGAGCATGGATCGCGCCATCTGCACGGCCGAAGCCGAAGGCGCGAAAAAGGCGGAGCCGGTCTTCAGCAGGCCCACGATTTCCGCGCCGCCGTTGCGGGTCCGATCCACCATGGCCTCGATTTTGTCCGCAGGCAGCAGCTCCGGCAGGGGGATGCCGGCCACGGTGCTGAACCTGGGCAGCGGGACCATGGAATCCCCGTGCCCGCCCAGAACAAAGGCGTTGATGTCTTCCACCGAGACATCGAGCTCCTGGGCGATGAAGGCCCTGAATCTGGCCGAATCCAGAACACCGGCCATGCCCACCACCCGGTTGGTGGGAAAGCCGCTCGTCTTATGGGCCACATAGACCATGGCGTCCAGGGGATTGGAGACAATGATCAGGATGGCTTCCGGTGAATACTTGACCACCTGCTCGGTCACCGACTTGACGATGGCCGAGTTCTTGGCCAGGAGATCGTCCCGGCTCATGCCCGGCTTGCGGGGCAGCCCGGCCGTGATGATCACGATGTCCGAACCGGCGGTGTCCGCATAATCATTGGTTCCCATCACCCGGGAATCAAAGCCTTCCACCGGGGAGGCCTGGAGCAGATCCAGGCCCTTGCCCTGGGGCAGGCCCTCGACGATATCCACGATGCACACGTCGCCCAGTTCTTTGGCCGCAGCCCAATGGGCCGCTGTTGCGCCGACAAAACCCGCTCCGACAACTGTGATTTTTTTTCTCTGATGCATGCTGATTCCTCCTTATACCAGCAGTTGGCTCAGTGACCCGATACTCCTGTCATCTCCAAAGCCTGGAAAAAACCGAGGGTCAGGATGTCTCTTTTCGGCCAACTTCTGGTATCGATTTTTTGAATTGAAAAAAAATGCTTGCTGCTTCCTCACAGCATCTTCGGCTCCACGTAGACGCCGCGACAAAGCAGCATTCAAGCATCCCAAGATTCCAGAATTTCAGTATCTATCTCTTTACCAATTTCCAATTTCAAATTTCCAATTTCCAGCCTTTCAGCCTTTCAGCCTCTACCCCTCTGCCCTCTGCTCTATGCTCTATGCCCTATGCTCTCTGCTCTATGCCCTATGCTCTCTGCTCTATGCTCTCTGCTCTATGCTCTCTGCCCTACGCCCCCTGCCCAATAACCAGCAGGACATCGCCTTTCTTCACACTGTCCCCGTCCTTGAAATGCAGGGCTGTGACCTGTCCGGAAGCAGGCGCGTCAATGGTGTTCTCCATTTTCATGGCCTCCAGAATGAGCAGGGGATCCCCTTCGCTCACCGCGTCCCCTTCCCGGACCTCGAAGCGGATGATCATCCCGGGCATGGGGGCCTCCACGGCTGTACCCTGTGCAGGTGCAGCGCCGGGCTGAGCCGGAACCGATTCTGCCGGCTTTGCCTGCTGCTTCTCCGGCTTGGGGGCTGCGGCCGGTTTTGCGGCCGGTGCCTGGGCTCCGGATTGGATGGAGGTCACCGCCGGCTCCCCGCCGGCCGGCTCCACCTCCACCTTGAAATAGTCATCATCCACAAAGACATTGAAGGTGCGAAGCCCGGGACCCTTTTCCGGGACCGGCTCCTCGTGCTTTTCCTGCACCAGCCCCTTTTTGGCTTTTTCCACCAGCGCCTGCTCCTGTTCGGCCTCCTCCAGGGTCTTGGGGCGGCAGGCCTCAGGCACGGGTTCCAGTCCGTATTTCCAGCGTAGAAAACGCTTGCCTGTGGTCGGATACAGGGCGTAAATCAGGACATCGTCGATATCCCTGGCCAGATCACTCACCTCCTGTCTGGCCGCTTCCAGTTCCGGCTCCAGGACATCGGCCGGCCGGCAGGTAATGGGCTCTTCCCCGCGCGGATACCCTTTCAGGGCTTTCTCCCGGACGGCCGGGTCAATGGGAATGGGGGTCCTGCCGTACAGTCCGTAGCAGAGGTCCTTGACCTGGGCCGTGACCATGGTATAGCGCTGATCCGGCGTATCAAACAGGACATTGTTCACGGTCTGAATGCCCACGATCTGGCTGGTGGGCGTGACCAGGGGCACCTGACCCAGCTCCCGGCGCACCCGGGGCAGTTCCTGAAAGACCTGATCAAGCTTATCAAGGGCGTCCATTTCCCGCAATTGATTGACCAGATTGGACAACATGCCCCCCGGCGTCTGGTGCAACAGGACATTGGTATCGATAATGGACATCCTGTCATCGAGCAAGTGCCTGTATTTCGGAGAAATCTTGGTGAAATGCTCCGAGCAGGCAGTCAATTGCTTCAGATCAAAACCGGTGTCCCGGTTGGTGCCCTGCAGGGCGGCCACCAGGGGTTCCAGCCCGGGATGCGAGGTCCGATAGGCCCAGGGAGCCAGACAGACATCCACAATATCCACGCCGGCCTCCACGGCCTTGAGCAGAGACATCCCCGCCATGCCCGAGGTGAAGTGGCTGTGCAGATGGATCGGAGGGCTCACCGTGTCTTTGAGGGCCTTGACCAGGGCGTAGGCGTCATACGGGGCGATGAGGCCGGCCATGTCCTTGATGCAGATGCTGTCCGCCCCCATGGCCTCCAGCTCTCTGGCCTTGTCCAGATAATACTCCAGGGTGTAAACCTCGCCGCCCATCCGGCGCTCGGTCAGGGAATAGCAGATGGAGCCCTGGAAGTGCCGGCCCTGCTCCTTGATCACCTTGACCACGGTCTGGAAATTCCGGTAGTCGTTCAAAGCGTCAAAGACCCGGAAGACATCGATGCCGTTTTCGCAGCAGCGCTGCACAAAGGCCTCGGCCACGTCGTCGGCGTAATTGCGGTAGCCCACGAGATTCTGCCCGCGCAGGAGCATGGAGAACGGGGTCTTCCGGATATGCTGTTTCAAGGTCCGGATCCGTTCCCAGGGGTCTTCGGCCAGGAAGCGGTGCATGGCGTCAAACGTGGCCCCGCCCCAGACCTCCATGGCAAAAAAGCCGATCTGGTCCATGGCCTTGGCAATGGGGACCAGGTCTTCGGTCCGCCCCCTGGTGGCAAACAAGGATTGATGTCCGTCCCTGAAGGACAAATCCTGGATCTTGAGCCGCGCCTCCGGCTTGACCGCCTCACCCTGACTCCCTGAGTGCAAGACTCCGTGTTGTTCTGTCATGGTCTGCTCCTTGTATTAAAAATTTTGCAGACAAAATTGTTAATACATAGTATTGGTCATACCCTTTTTTCACACCAACGTTCATCTGCTTACTGAGGCGTTTCTCGAATATCAAGAGGTTTTCGATGATTCCATGCCCTAGAGCCATATACCGAATTTTGGGCTGAAA
>CAZUMF010000253.1:0-6887 GCA_964621385.1 uncultured Desulfohalobiaceae bacterium | reverse complement strand
ACAGCGAGTCCATTTTGGAAACCTCGGAGTTGTATCATCAATTGGGATTGTAAAAAGCGCCGCGGTCAGAAGATCGCGGCGCGTGATTTTCAAAGCAAGAAAAAAAAAAAATGAGTTTTTTTCCACAAAATTGACTTGAATAGAAGCCAAAGGGACCAACACAAAAACGAGGCCGGGCTTTTCCCCGTCCTTTTTTTTGCAGCGATTGATTCGCGCAAGCGCGGTTTTAGTACATACCGCCCATGCCGCCCATGCCGCCGGGCATGCCGCCGCCGGGCATGCCGCCGCCTTTGTCTTTCTCTTCAGGTTTCTCAGCCACAGCTGCTTCCGTGGTCAACAGGAGGGAAGCAATGGAAGCTGCATTCTGCAAGGCGATCCTGGTGACCTTTTTCGGATCGATGACCCCGGCCTTGACCAGGTCTTCATATTCGCCGGTGGCGGCATTAAAGCCGTTGCCGTCTTTGAGTTCCTTGACTTTTTCCACGACGATAGAACCTTCAAAACCGGCATTGATGCTGATCTGCCGCAACGGATCAGTCAAAGCCTTGCGCACGGTCTCCACACCGGCTCTTTCGTCTTCGTCAACTGTCTTGACCTTATCCAGACCGCCAAGGCTGCGGACCAAAGCCACGCCGCCGCCGGGAACAATGCCTTCCTCCACAGCGGCTCGGGTGGCATTCAATGCGTCTTCCACCCGGGCTTTCTTTTCCTTCATCTCGGTCTCGGTGGCCGCGCCGACATTGATGACGGCAACCCCGCCGACGATCTTCGCCAGCCGTTCCTGCAGTTTTTCCCGATCATAATCGGATGTGGTTTCTTCAATCTCGGTCCTGATCTGCTTGACCCGGGCCTTGATCTCATCCGCGCTGCCGGCGCCGTCCACGATGGTGGTATTCTCTTTATCAACCACAATCCGTTTGGCCCGACCCAGATCATTGACAGTGGCATTTTCCAATTTGACACCCATGTCTTCGGAAATCATCTGCCCGCCAGTCAGACAGGCGATGTCCTGGAGCATGGCCTTGCGGCGCTCGCCAAAGCCCGGGGCCTTGACCGCACAGACATTCAGGGTTCCCCGGAGCTTGTTGACCACCAGGGTGGCCAGGGCTTCGCCCTCGATGTCTTCGGCAATGATCAACAAGGGCTTGTTGGTCTTGGCCGCCCCTTCCAGAACCGGAAGCAGCTCTTTCATGTTGGAGATCTTTTTCTCGTTGATCAGGATGTAGGCGTCTTCCAGCTCAACGGTCATCTTTTCGGAATTGGTGACGAAATACGGGGAAAGGTAGCCGCGGTCAAACTGCATGCCCTCAACGATGTCCAGGGTGTTTTCCAGGCCTTTGGCCTCTTCCACCGTGATAACCCCTTCCTTGCCGACCTTGCTCATGGCGTCGGCAATGAGGTTGCCGATAGTTTCGTCATTATTCGCAGAGATGGTTCCCACCTGGGCAATCTCTTTTTCTTCCCGGGTGGAATGGCTCATGGCGTCCAGAGCCTTGACCACTTCGGCCACAGCCTTGTCAATGCCCCGTTTGATGGACATGGGATTGCGTTCGGCAGCAACCAGCTTCAGTCCTTCGCTGTAAATCTTCTGCGCCAGAATAGTGGCCGTGGTCGTCCCGTCACCGGCGATATCGCTGGTCTTGCTGGCCACTTCCTTGACCATCTGGGCGCCCATGTTCTGGAACTTGTCTTCCAGTTCGATTTCCTTGGCAACAGTCACTCCGTCCTTGGTGATGGTCGGAGCGCCGAAAGACTTTTCAATGACCACGTTCCGGCCTTTCGGGCCCAGGGTCACTTTCACGGCATCAGCCAGATAATCCACACCGTATTTGAGCTGCTTTCTGGCATTTTCACCATATTTTATTTCTTTTGCAGGCATACTCTAAACCTCCTCTCAGATTGAAATTGCAGATTATTCGATAATGGCCACGATATCGTCTTCGCGCATGACCAGATGTTCTTCGCCTTCGACTTTGACTTCAGTGCCGGCGTATTTGTTGAACATCACTTTATCGCCCACTTTGACGGCCATTTCCATTCTAGACCCGCTGTCGGACATTTTTCCGGGACCTGCGGCCACCACTTCGCCCTGAACAGGCTTTTCCTTGGCTGTATCCGGAATAATGATGCCGCCTTTGGTTTTTTCTTCTTCCTCCAGTCGTTTGACCAGAACTCGATCATGCAAGGGTTTCAGTTTCATAACACTTTCCTCCGTTGGTTTGAAATGATTGTTCATTGGTGTTTTCAAGGTTCCACTTCGCTTGACTCGGAAAAGGTGTTAGCACTCGCCTCGATTGAGTGCTAACACAGAAGGCATCATAATGATTTGCGAATGAATATCAACATAAAATTTTTTCGATATTTTGCGATATATATGTTCTTTTTGCAGATTATATGCATAATACTTAAATTTTCATAAAATTTTATCGAAATTTGCGATTTTTAACAAAATTGCTTGAAATGAACCTGGAACTTACCGCACCTTGATCCAGGATCGGGTTTCGCCTATACTGAATAGCTTCAACGCAGGCCCACAGCCAACCCCAAACCATCCACAAGGACTCTTCATGTCGAAACCATGCACCATCGGGTTCGCCGGCACTGACGCCAGGACCCTGCTCAGCGCCCTGGTTGTGTCCACCGCCAGCAGCGCAACCAATGCCGACCCCTTTCACGGCCTTGTTATCCGGGGCACATCCTCCATGCCCCGCATCGCCGGACCGGAGATTATGGACTGGCCGATTGGATTTGTGCCCACCCCGGACAATTCCGTGGAGGCCTATGTCCAGGCCATGCACCAGGCCATGCAGGATAAGAACATGGATTATGCCCTGCCTCTGCCTGAGGCCCTCCTTTTTCAGGGCATTGTCGACCAGATGGACCGGCTCGGCCTGGGGGAGCGCATTGCCGGATTATCAAAACAGGGCTCGTTTCTGGAAGCGGACAAAATCGCCTGCAAACACTTCTGTGACCAGTATGGCATTCCAGTTGCTGAGGCCTGGGAGACGGTGGACGCCAGGGACGGCAAGGCAGTGCTGGCCGCTGTCTTGGATTTTCTGGATCGTTTCGGCGGGGCGGTTCTGAAATACCCGTATTCAGCCGGAGGAAAAGGGGCCAGGGTCGTCCTGAACACCTGGGAAATCAATGAGGTCTATGCCCAGCTCCTGCAGGACTACACCAAAGACTACAAACAGCTGTTCGGCAAAAAACAGGCCTGGCCTCTGCTCATCGAGTCCAGGATGTCCGGAGTGGAAATCAGTTTCACCATCTTCGTGGATGCAGCCGGGCACTACCAGATCCTGCCCACAGCCATGGACTATCCAGAGCGCTTCCCGGGCTCTGCCGATACCGCCAACCCCATTACCGGCGGTATGGGCAGTATCTCCCCCCATCCGTTTGAAAGCCCTGAACTGCTGGATCTGGTCAAAACCAGCCTTGCCGAACCGCTCATCACAGGGATGCGGGCGCAAGGCATCCTGCGCCCCTGTGTTGTCTATCCGGGATGTTTTGTCTCTTTTCGAGCGGATGCAGCCAACAGAGGCCTCAAACCCACGGCTGTCCGGGTCTGTGAAATCAATATCCGTCCCGGAGAACCGGAATTCCAGACCGTCGTGCGCAGGCTGCGCAACCTCGGTCCCCTGATTCAGGCCATGTTTCAGGGCAACCTGCACCAGGTCCCCCCCGAAGTCCGTGACGATCAGATCGCCCTGTGCCTGGCCCTGGTCACCGGCCCGGGCGGCCCGGACGGCCAGAAAGGCTACCCCTGGAGTGTGACCAAACACGAACCCGTGCACATTGATTTCAATGCCCTGCGAAAAAAAAATCTTCAGCTCATCCCCTCCGGCATGGGCTACTCCCCGGAAAAAGGACTGTATTCCGACGGAACCCGGGTGGCCTATCTGAATGTCAACGGCACGGTCCAAGCGGGCCAGAGCAAAGGACACACCGCTGAAAAACTCCGCAACCGGCTCCTGAATGCCCTCCGGTCCGGCAAGATCAGAACCGTGCCCCGGGAAGACCCTGAGGGCAACCGGCTGGCCTTTCGTGAGGATGTGGGCAGCCACTTTCAGGCTGCTGAAGCACTGTTTGCCATGTGAAACTGGCTATTGGGAAGAAGGGTTTGCCGGGGGCTGGGTGCTGGTTGCTGGCTTGCCACGGCGTAGCCGGAGGCGAAGCCGGGTTACTGGATGTTGGTCACTGGATGCTGGATGCTGGAGGCTGGAATGAAGGGGCAAAGGGTGAAGAGCAGTGCGGAAAAGACAGAACGTTACGCGTCTTGTAAAGAGCTCTGATTGTGCAGCCTTAACCTTCAGCGTCGTTGTTTCGGGAGGAATCCTGATGTGCAGAGCTGAACAGGACCAGATACTCTTGATTGCCTTTGGGCCCTTTGATCTTCGAAGGCACCACCCCCTGAAAACGAAGTCCCGCCCGCTCTTCGGCGAATACACGGACTCGGTCCACGGCGGCCTGCCGCAGTTCCTCTGACCGAACCACCCCCTTGCTGGTGCTGCCCCGCTCCAGTTCAAACTGGGGCTTGATCAGGCCCAAGAGCCGACCGCCGGGTTTCAGGAACTGGAGGCAGGCGGGGAGTACGACCCGCAGGGAAATAAAGGAGCAGTCCACCGTCACCAGGTCCACCTTTTCAGGCAGGAGATCGATCCCGGCCCGGCGGATGTTGATCCGTTCCAGACTGACCACTCTGGGATCCGTGCGCAGCTTCCAGTGCAGCTGCCCGTACCCCACATCCAGAGCATAGACCCGTTCTGCCCCCATCTGCAGGAGACAATCCGTGAAGCCGCCGGTGGAGGCTCCAACATCCAGAGCCGACCACCCCCGGACATCGAGCTGAAAAAACGCAATGCCGGTCAACAGCTTCTCCCCTCCCCGACTGACGAATCGATTCCCTGTCGTCACCCCGAGCCTGGTTTCCGCATCCAGCATTCGACCGGCCTTGTCAAGGATCTCCTGCTCACCGTTTCCCAGGAGCCGGTAGGCCTGACCAGCCATGATCAACCGGGCTGCCTGTTCCCGGCTTTCCGCCAGTCCCTGCTGAAAAAGCAGCCGATCCGCCCGGTCTTTGCTGTGCCTCCGGCTCATTGTTCTCAACTTGTTTTAAAGATTTGTAACACTTACCCGCCAGACATCCGCATACGGCGCCCCTGAAAGGAGCCCTCCCGACTTGCATCCCGCTCTGAAAAGGTTTATCTTGAAATTGCTCAAAAACTCAAGCCCTCAGAAAGCCGCAAGGAGATCTCACCGTGAAAAAACCAGTGAAAATATCCCTGATCGTTCTCAGCGTCATTGTCGGACTCATCATTCTGCTTTTTGCCTACCTGCTCTTGTTTTTCGATGTCAACAACTATAAAGACACCATTCAAAGCAGCGTCTTGAAACACACCGGACGCGAACTGCAGATCAACGGGGAGATGCAGCTCTCAGTCTTCCCCTGGCTCGGACTGGAAGTCAATGATCTTGCCCTGGGCAACGCCAAAGGATTTGAAGAACCCCACATGGCCCGGTTTGAAAAGGCCCTTTTCAAGGTCAAGCTTTTGCCCCTGCTCAAAAAAGACTTCCATGTCGGGACCCTGCAGCTCAAAAACTTCACCATCAACCTGGCCAAAAACGAATCGGGAGTGACCAATTGGCAGGACCTTGTTCACAGCCGCAAGGACCCAGCAGGCCCGCAAAACGGCTCCACTCCATCCCAGGCCGGGCCCCTGGAGCTCACCGGCCTGACCATTGAACGAATCCAGCTCCTGGGCGGTGCGCTGCTGTGGCAGGACCAAACCCGCAACAGCACCAGCCGGCTCCGGAATTTTGATTTTGAACTCGGCCCGGTTCAGCTGCAGGCCCCTTTTCCCTTTGAATTTTCCGGGGTGCTGAGCAGCGATCAGCCTCAGATCGAACGGGCCGAGGTGCAGGGCAGCGGAAAAACCACCCTGGATCTCGACAAACAGGTCGTGACCTTTACCGGGCTGCAACTCAAAGCCGCAGCCCGGGGAGCCAGCCTGCCGGGCAAGCAGATTGATTTGCAACTCAGCGGCGATGCCCGATTGGACCATGCCAAACAAACCCTGGACCTGAAGCCTTTCAAGGCCAGTGCCTACAATCTGGCCCTGGAAGGTGAATGCAGCGCGTCCCAAATTCTGGAGAATAGCCCTCAACTGCAGGGACAGCTCACTATGAAGCCCTTTAATCCCAGAACACTCATGGACGCACTTCAGCTCCCGCCGCTACAGACGCAGGATCCCGAGGTCCTGACCTCGCTTGCGGCCGACTTCCAATTCACGGCCTCACCGGATCGCATCACCGTGTCTGATCTCCAATCCACGCTGGATGATACGGCTCTTCAGGGCGAGGCCCGCATCGCCGGCTTCCAGGCGCCAACAATCGGATTTGCCCTGGATATGGACCAGATCGATATCGACCGCTACCTGCCGCCCAAGGGTTCTGAAGATCAGGCGGGCAAAAAGCCGAAAAAACAGCCAAAGGGCGCTGCCGTGGGGCTTCCGCTGGAGACGCTCAGGACCCTGAACCTGGATGGACGCCTGTCCATCGGGGCCCTGACCGTGCGGAAAATGAAGCTGAACAGCGTTGATCTTCACATTCGGGCCGAGGATGGAATCCTGCACATCGATCCCCTCACGGCCGGACTCTACAAGGGAACGATTCAGAACACGACCCGGGTTGATGTCCGTTCCCAGACCCCGAAGATCAAAACCTCGAACAGCATTGAATCCGTCACGATCGAGCCCCTGCTCAAGGATCTGTTCAACAAGACCTTCCTGACCGGTTCAGGCGGCATCACCGCGGATCTCGATTTCCAGGGACTCAGCGGCAAAGAGATCCTGCGCAGCCTGAGCGGCGATCTGTCCCTGCTGTTTGAC
>CAZUMF010000252.1:0-6903 GCA_964621385.1 uncultured Desulfohalobiaceae bacterium | reverse complement strand
TAATGATCGATTACGGCGTAGGGGTCAGCACCACCAATCACTATGAAATAAAGCGAATCGATTTCGATTATTTTGAAGAAGCATGAAGACCCTTCTTGCTTAAGATCACCTCTAAGTGGATGCACAAAAGGTTCCATATGAGTTCACCTGCCTTTACCCAGCTCCAATCTTTCCTCAAGGACATGTTCCAGTTCGACGATCATGATCTGGATTTCGGCATCTACAGGATCATCCGCCTGAAACGTTCCTTTATCCAGCACTTCATTGACGGGGATGATCAGGATTCTCTGCAGGCTACGGTACAGCAGGCCCTGAGTCAGGTCCAGCACAGCTCCGGGGAAACGGCCCGCAACTGGCTGTCCGCCTTTTCCGCCCAATTTGGGGAGAGAGGCAAGTCGTTGTGGAATCCCCTAAGCGAAAATCCGAAAGACCCAAGAGCCAGGCAGGAATTTGAGAAGCTCCTGGAACTCGCAGAAGAGAGCGACCGGGAGCAGGCCCTCAAGCATTTGGAGACCCTTGTCGAGGCCGGAAAATTGTCCCTGTCTGATCTGGAAGGCCGAGTCTACAATCATCTCCTGAATTTCTTTGAGCTGTACTACAAAAACGGCGATTTCGGCTACAACACCCGGGCGGCCAAGACCTTCAAGATTCCCTATGAAGCGGATTACGATGGCTCGGACACCATGTTTCACTGGAAGCACAAGGACTCCTATTACATCAAAACAGGAAACGGCTTCCGCAGTGTCCGCTGCCAGGTCAACGGGGCCTGGCTGGAATTTCGCATGCAATCGAGCGGGGAAGGGCAAGCATCCACTGCCCGCAACAACCTAAAAGAGGACTCGGCCAAACAGTACCGGCTGGAAGACATTCAGCCGGTTGAAGAAACGGATCCAGATGGAACCACCCGAACCATCTGGCACGTTCTCTTGAGCCTGGCTTCGGAGGCCACACCAAAGGTCGAAATCTACCAGCGTATTTGGAAGGTAGTTTTTGCCGACGGCACGGATCTAACGCCCTACCTGCACAAGAAGCCGGATAAGAAGGAAGAGGTTCCAGGCAAGCCGATCTTCAACGACTTGACGGCCAATCATGATCAAGTCCAGGGCGGTCAGGTCAAGGGCATCTCCCAGCTCCGCCTCAAAGATGAGACTTATTTCAGCGAGCTGGCCAAACGTGAGGAATTCAAGGATTTAGGCGCCAATGCAGCAGCCCGTTGCGAGGCCCTTGGTAAGGATCCGGTAGCCTGCGGTTTGTACCTCCTGGACCGGCGCCTGAACACCTTCTATGCTGGCAATGACGCTGATTTCTTCATCCACAAAGATCTTCAGGGCTTTCTGAACAAGGAAAAAGAGCGCTACATCAAAAACGTTATTTTCTCGGATGTGAAGGGTCTGCTAAAGGCCGGACAGGAGACCACCACCCTCCAGGTGGCCAGGGCCTTCAATCAGGTGGCCGACCGGCTCATCGCTTTTTTGGATACCATCGAGACCTTCCAGAAAGACCTCTTCGAGATGAAGAAAAAGGTTGTGAATACCCATTACCTGATCTCTGTCGGCCGAATTCCTACTGATTTCTATCCGCGTCTGCTGGCCAATGAGAAGCAGTTGGCAGAATGGCGGGATGTATATAATGTGGAGGTCAAGACCCCGGAGGAGCTCAACGAACATCCTTCACTGGTGGTCGATACCAGCTTGTACACTGATGCCGATCCAAAACTCCAGGACGATCTTCTCAGCCACCCGGCCTTTGATAATCTCGATGAGCAGACAGATGGCCTGCTCATCAACTCCGAGAACTGGCAGGCTCTGAACCTGTTGCAGGAGAAGTTCCGGGAGCAGGTCAAATGCATCTACATCGATCCACCCTACAATACTGGAGGCGACGGCTTTTTGTACAAGGATGCCTTCCGACATTCGAGCTGGGCGGCCATGATGGCCGACAGGTTGAAACAAGCTTATTCGTATCTCGGAATGAATGGGATACTTTTCGCAAGCATAGATTATCGAGAACGTTGCGTTTTAGAGCATTTACTCAATAATAGCTTTGGCTTTGATAACAGAGTGGAAGAATTGGTCTGGGCTCAGAACACGAACGATAACCGGGCACCTGCCTATTCCACAAACCACGAATATATTATGGTATATGCAAAGAATAAGACAGCTGCGACCTCGTCCTCATCAAGTTTTAGGGAAAAAAGACCTGGTTATGCTGAGTTAATTGAACTCGTCAGAAATATGGAAGCTGACTATCCGAGCATAAAGGATGTTGAATTAGCTATTAAGGCTTTGATGGAACAGCATAGGAATGAATTTAAGAAAGAGCTGCAGCAGGTAGGTTTGTCTTATGATAAGCAAACGAAAAAACAAGATCCTTGGCGTGGTGTTTATAATTACAAGCATTTAGAATACAGAGACAATAAAGGCAGGTATGTCAATCCTGAAGACGCTGAAAAGGTTAAAGCAACTCTCTGGATCTGGCGGGAGGCCGATTCATCAGCGCCACCAAAAGATGATGCTAGAAACATAACTGATCCAAAAGATCCAAATTATCGATTTTACAGACCTATACATCCAGTTACCGGTAAGCCATGTAAAACACCGAATGGTGGCTGGAGGCTCCGTTATCATCCTGATATAGCAGATTCTGCCAAGGATTCATTTGTTGCGCGTGAAAAAGATAATCGTATTGTCTGGGGAAAAGATGAAAAAAAAATTCCCCAGTTGAAGCGTTTTCTCCATGAAGCTGGAAATAGTCAAGGAGATAGTGAAGATAGCGGCCTTTTTGTGCCTAAATCTGTGTTTTATGATTACACAGATGGAGCAAAGCAAATTGAAAGCCTTTTTGGCGGAAAAGGAGTTTTTCGTTTTCCCAAGCCAAATACATTGATGCAGAAATTTTTTGAACAGACTACTACCGGAGGAGATTGGGTTGTTGACTTTTTTGTTGGTTCGGGCACTACAGCCCATGCTTTTCTAAATCTTAACAAAGAATACGGTAACAATCAAAAGAGAAAGTTACTCGTAGTGGATATGGAAAAATATGTAAATACCGTTGTTAAAGAGAGAGTAAAGCGGGTAATGTTCTCGGTTAATTGGAAGAATGGTAAACCAGTTAATGAAAATGGATTACAACATCTCATTAAGATTCAGACCCTGGAGCAATACGAAGACCTCCTCGACAACCTGCAAACCTCCTGGGACGAGAAGGGCCTGCCGGAACATACCCCGGTCCAGTACCTCTACATGCCGGAACGAAATGAACTGGCCAGCAGTCTGGACCTCTCCCGGCCTTTTGCCCAGACCATGCGTATCGGCAAGAAGCAGGAGGTCGTGTCCATCGATCTCATGGAGACCTGGTGCTATCTGCAGGGCTACTGGATGAAGTCCAAGCGGATCTTCCGGGAGTTCGACCGCATCTACCAGGCAGTGGAGACCACCCGCAACAAACTGATCCTCTTCCGGGACATTGCCATTGGTGAAGACGATACTGACACTATTCGGACCATTCTTCAGTCGTATAAAGAGCAGGGCGATTCTCCAGGCATCTTTCAACTGGAGGTCAACCACGAAATCGACCGGCGGAACATCGAGATCCCTGTGCATGTCGTCACGGCCGATGATTTCCTGGGGAGAACCCTATGGAACTGAGGCTCTACAATCGCTTGTGCCAAGACCTGCTTGGCGATTTCACCCAACTCGCCACGGGACAGGATCGCGAGTACCAGCGCCTGGTGGAGGCTTACGGCACTCCGGAGCAGACAGGGCTTTCGCTCGAATTGAATCGAAAAATAAGGGATTGGGTGGATTGGTACAACCGTCTGCAGACCAGCAATTATATCTTGCGCTACTACCAGATCCTGGCCCTCTATTTCACTGAGCATGTCCTCTACAGTAAGCGAAATGGCCTGGAGTTCCAGGATCAGAAAGCCCTGGTCTACTGGATGGCCACCGGCAGCGGCAAGACCCTGCTCATGCATTTGAATGTCCTGCAGTACCTGGAGCACATTGGCGGCACGCACGGCTTCGATCAGTTGCAGATCATCCTGACCACCCCCGGGGTGAATCTCATCCAGCAGCATGAACAGGAACTGGGCAGGCTCGTCCAGACCTTGAACCAGGAATGCAACAACCGTATTCAATTGACCATCGCCACGACAGCCGCGCTCTTGAACAAGGAGAGTGGATTTTTCAACCTGCCTGAACGGCATGGACAGTACCGGCTGGTCCTGGTGGACGAGGGGCATATCGGATTGTCCGGCGGTGGCCGGGAAGTAGGCGCATTCAAGTCCCTGCGACAGGAACTATTGACCCCGCAAAACAGCTTCCTGTTCGAGTATTCGGCCACTTATCACGGCATCGCCGAGAAGCACGTCCAGGAATACGAAGAACAGATCGTTTACGATTACAACTACTACCGGTTTTTCAAAGACGGCTATGGCAAAGACTTTGCCATTCAGAGCATTCATGACGACCGTTTCGCAGATCCCGGCCGGGAGGAATACGAGAACTTCATGGCCACATTTTCCTGTTTGGAGGGTAAGATCCAGGATTATCGAAACATCGCTCATGAGGAATCGGAGTCCTGGAGAAGAGAAAGCCTTTTTGCCCGTCCTTTATTGGCCTTTATGGGCAATACCGTGGTGGACCCCAAAGATGAAGGGAAAAACGACGAGGTCTCGGACATCCGCAAGCTCCTTCGTTTTCTGGCCTTGCTCACAGATGAAGAAAAGCAGAACTTGGCAAACGTGTTCAATGGACAGGTGCAGGGCAAATTGCGTCTCAACCGGCGGCCCGGTCAACAGGATATGATCTGGCTGTCCTGGGGGGAAGGCAGCTACTGGGGGCTGATCAATGTCGGCAACGGCGAAAAATTCGTGACCGATTGCGAGGGACACGAACAGCTCAAAGACATGCAGGGCAGTATGCTCCTGGAAACGGCCAAGGCCAATATCATCCAGGAGAGGGCCGGCTTCGACCAGATCGATACCCCGGCCTCACCCATCAATGTGCTCATCGGCAGCCGCAAATTTGCCGAAGGCTGGAACTGCTTCCGGGTATCGATCATTGGGCTGATCAACCTGGGATCGAGCAAGGGAAACAAGATTATCCAGATCTTTGGCCGGGGGGTGCGCCTGCATGGGCAAAACGGAGACGGCAAGCGGCGCTGTATTGAGCATGTCAAAGACTATGAAACTCTGGCCGCTGACTCTACTCCAGGAGCAAGGCTGAGGCGTCTGGAAACCTTGAATGTTTTCAGCTTGAAGCATTCCTATCTGGAAAAGTTTCTCCATGGGTTGGCCGATGATCTGCCCATTCAGTTTGAGTACAGCATCCCTCTCCAGCCAAGACCTGTGACCATTCGCGGCCGCAAACTGCCCTTTGCTGAATACAGTTCCAAACTCAAGGCTCCCAAGGTCGGCCGCAAAACTTTCCAATCACCTCTCAGAATCGTTTGGAATCTCCAGGACAGCACTTGGATCTGGGAATATAAAGGGCTTGACGGGAGGCACAGTCAGAGCATGCCCCATTTTCCCATTACCCTGGACTACCGGGCTGATCAACAGGACCAACGAAGGCCAGAGATCCAGGATGAGTTGCGTATTTGGCTGCAGGAGAATGCACCCTTTTTGCCAAAGGATCGTTGGCGCAAGCGAATGCGGGATTGGGAGCAGCAGCACAAGGTACAAATTCTGGTGAATACAGAACACGGTGGCTGGAAAGGACCGGATATTGTCGATACTTTAGCCTGGGTCAAATCGGTAGTGTATCAGGCAGGTCCTTTTGAAAGAAGTGTTCCTGCAGTGGCCTCCCTGGTGGATCAGCTCCAACTGGATGTCTTGAACAAGGTGCGTAATACCGTCATCAACGACATCAACAAACGCAACTACCGGCTGGATGAGCCTATTGAGCAGGTTGACGCGGACGGGGGAGGCGATTTCGCCCAGGAGCAGAGGCTGCATTTTTCACATGAGAATTCTCAGAAAGGACAACAGTATCCGGACATTGATGCGATCAAGAAAAAAATCGGGAACACCCTGAACAAAAAACATAAGCAGTTGCGGCTGGATGCACTGGAACCCAAGGCCAATTTCCATGTCTACGGCCCATTGTATGATGAAAGGCTCAAGAACGTCCTGCAACAGGAGAATCTGTTACGGGCCGTAAATACGGAACGGGGTACTCCGGCCCTGCTCAACCCAGGGGAGAGCAAGTTTGTCCGGGATTTGACCGCCTACCTGCAACAGCCTGCCATGCAGAACAGTCGATATCAGTTTTTTCTCATGCGAAACGAGGCCTCGCTTCGCTCGGTGGGCATTTACCTGCAAAGTGAACTCCAGGCTTTCTTCCCTGATTTTGTCCTCTGGATCGTTGATGAAACAACCCAAAGGACAATCATCGTGCTTGTCGATCCAAAGGGCCAGACCGGGATTATCGAGAGGAATACCCTTATGACGAATGAAAAGGTGAATATTGCCAATAACGGCCACTTGGATGAATTGGCCACAAATCTTACAGCGAGGCATGATCGAGAGTTTACGATTCATTCTTTCATCCTCTTGCGTGATTCATCGCAGATGGGCACTTGGAATGGTAATTTTCCAAGCCCCAAGGAGCGGGAAATTATCCAGGCGATGCGCGAGAAGAACGTTTTCCGCTTGGACTGGTCGGAGACAAATGAACAGGACGATCGAGTCTACCGGAGTGTGGATGGGCAGGGCTATTTGGATATGATGTTTGAGAAGATTGCATTATGACCCATACCTTTCGGCACAGTTTCGACTTGCATCTCTTACAGGCGAATTATAATATCCGTACAATTCAAACAATGCTGTGCCATGCTGATCTGAAAACAACGATGATCTATACCCATTGTGTACCGAGCAAAACCGCAAAAGAAGCAAAA
>CAZUMF010000251.1:0-6906 GCA_964621385.1 uncultured Desulfohalobiaceae bacterium | reverse complement strand
CGGCACGCGACCATTCCTTCCAGTTCTGGGGCGCCAGGTAGCGGTACAGCAGCCATGAGACTATTACTATGACAATGGCGGCCAGCCCCCATGTTCCAACATGCATGTCCTCAGTCCTCCTGTAGAAATAAATTGTATGGCGACGAATACGGTCTTGTGGCTTCCATGGCATTTTCTTTGGAGGCTCAGGCACAACACCATGCCGGCCATGTAAAAACAATAAAGCAAGGAAGATTCCTGGCAAGGTTCATGTCCGCCTTCATTCGGGAGGAAAGTTCATCGCTACCTCGGTTTCCGCTTCTTCCTACGGTTTGCGGCAATTAGAGGAATAGCGGTAAGTGCTCCCAAAACCAGGACGGTGATTACTGTTTGGCGGGTGCCTCCGCCGACCATTTTAAGTTATCCTCCGGCTGCTATATATATTAAGCCTCCGTATAGTTCAGTCATAGAAACATGGGAAAAACATTTTTGCATTGCTTCCCACGGCTTACGTTCAGCGAGATCTAACGTGACCCCGAAGGGTCTGGTAAGAATCACAAAAAATTTCATCAACCAGAGCGGCCATTTCTCCGGTTTTTTGAAGTCGAGGACAACGAAACGTCCACCGGCGGACAAGGCCTGCGACGCGTTCTTGATGACCTCTTCATATTCCGGCACAAGCGTGAGGGCAAAAGTGGACAATACACCGTCGATTTCATCAGGAAAAACATAAAGCGCGGCATCGTTCCGTACCAGTTCAACATTATTCCAGCCATTTTTCTCTATCCTCTCAGCCGCATTCGCCAGCATAGAATCGGTGAGATCTACGCCGATCAATGTACCTGACTCACCTATGTCCCGAAGTATGTATTTAAAGTTAAGGCCTGTGCCACAGCCGATTTCGACTACGGAATCTCCTTGCTTGAGGCCAAGTTCGGCAACAGCCTTCCGCCGATACCAGCTTTCGCGGAAGCCGATAAGATAGTATAGGTTAGCGGTAAAATCATAAGCCGCTGAACGTTTTCGGTATAAACTACGCAGGGCATCCTTTGACAAGGCCATGGCAATCTCCCCAAATTTGAATGATGATCTTTTATCAACACCTAACTTCGAGGTAGCATTTTCAGATCCGCAATTAACTTGTGGCCTCCTGAACAGTTTGATCGGTATCGTTCAGGAGTTCCGGAAAAATGAGGCGGGGTTCCTCCTTGTAAAGCATCTTGAAGTCTTTATACAAATTCCGTTTGTAGAACAACCATTCCCCGAAAATTGTTCCTGCCTCCCTCAATGACCATGAGTTTCTGCATTGGTTTTGGTGGATCGCGGATAATATCTCCCGGATTCAAATTACTGCTCTAGAGGTACTCAATGAATCTCCCTGCAACGGAATCTCCTGCAATAGCGTCACGCTGGGGGCATTTTTGAAGCTTAAACTCATAATTCAAACTCCTGACTCTGCCCCATCTTGAGATCGAAAACCTCGTCCCGGAAACCGATCTTGGCCGGCCCGGCAGCGCACGGCAGAGCTCTAATCCGCAACAGTCTCTTGGTGATGTCGATTTCCAGTGAATGCCTGCGGTAGCGGATGTGCATGTGCAGCCTGCCCACTTCTTCCGGCAGAACCGGATTGAACCACAACACATCATTCCGAACCACAAGGCCTGTGTAGGCGCGGTCAAGAATATCGGCCACGCCGGCCATTGCGCCCAGGTGAATCCCTTCAGGCGTGGTTCCGCCCTGGATGTCGGCCACGTCGCTTTCCAGTGCCTCCAGAAACAACTCCCACGAGCGCGGCCTGTCCGACCGGGTCAGGACCCAGGAGTGGACGACCCGACTTAGGGTGGAGCCGTGGGAGGTGCGGTTGATATAGTAATCGATGTTTTTCGGAATCGTCTCGTATTCAAAAGGATAATCGAGTGCTTTGAATACCTCCTTCAGCTCTTCGGACGAGAAAAGGTAAAACAGCATCAATACATCGGCCTGTTTGGACACCTTATAACGGTTCGGCGTATCGTTTTCAGACTCCAGAATCCGGTCCAGCCGCTGGATGTCGCCATATTTTTCTCGATAGCTTTTCCAATCGAATTCTTTCAGCCGATCGTAGCCCTCGAACTGGCTGATGATCCCATTTTCATGGAAGGAGACCTTCATCTTGTGGCTAATCTCCCGCCAAAGCGCCTTTTCATCTTCACCGAGATCGATTTTTTCACACACCTCCCGGCAGACGGTCTCGTCCAGGATATCAAACAGCTCCAGCGCCCGGCCCAACACCCAAGCGGTCATGATGTTCGTGTAGGCGTTGTTGTTCAATCCCGGCTTATCCGCATCCGGGTAAGTGTCGTGGTACTCGTCGGGCCCCATGACGCCCAGAATTTCATACCGGTCCACCTCCTCGTTATAGGTGCACACGCTCGCCCAGAATCGCGCGATTTCAAGCAGCATCTCCGCTCCATAAAAGGAAAGAAACTCCATGTCGCCGGTGACCTGGTAGTACTGCCAGAGATTGTAGGCGATTGCGACGTTGATGTGGCGCTGCAAATGGGAGTTATCGGGAAGCCATCGGCCGGACTTGGGGTTTAAGTGCAACCGCTGGGTTTCCTCCCGGCCGCTGCTGCCGCTCTGCCAGGGGTACATGGCGCCCCGAAATCCAGCCTCTTTTGCAGCCCTCCGGGCCGCATCGAGACGGCGGTAGCGGTACATGAGAAGCGACCGGGTAATTTCGGGGACCCGGAGATTGAGGAGGGGAAAAATAAACAGCTCGTCCCAGAAGATATGACCTCTATACGCCTCTCCGTGCCATCCCCTGGAAGGCACTCCCACATCCAGGTCTTTGGTGTGCAAGGATGAGGTCTGGAGCAAGTGGAATATGTAAAGGTGAACGATACGGGCCGTGCGGTCTCCCTTCTCGGGATCGTGCGGCTCAAAATTGTTCTCGAAGCGCCGCCACAGATGTTCCCAGGCCAGTACATGACCCTGCAACAAATCCTCGAAAGAGCCGGCCTCCGCCAGCGCCCCGCGGGCGGCCAGGGTGCAGTCGGATATTCCACGGTCTTTGGATGTGAAGAGAGAGACAACCTTTTCGACAGAGACCACATCACCTTTTTTCACATCTATCGTGAAGTTCTGGGCGATATAGCCGGTCTCCCGGGCGGTGGTTCGTTTCAAGGTCAAAGGATGTCCATTTTGAAATGTTCGGGTCCGGGCGGCCAGGGTGATACGAACTTTGGATTGACTGGTTCGCACTTCGAGGCAAATCGTTTCCTCGTCCGGCTCCTCGGTTTCCAGAGGCTCCAGGTGTTTGCTGTTGAGGGCTTTGTAACGATCCACCCCGGCATTGACCACGCGGCCGTCAAGCGCGGATCGAAATTCGATCCGGCCCGACCAGTTTTCAGCGGTCACTATCGTTTCCTGGGCCGCGTAGTGAGGATTGCCCATGTGCACCAGGCGGCGGTTTTTCATCACCGTGACGCGGCCAGCTTTATCCTGGAAGCGCACCGTCCGCAGCAGCAAGCCCTTTTTCATATCCAGTTCCTGGCGGTAGGAAAGAATTTCAACCGCCATGGGGTCGAACCAGTCCCCGTCATCCATGCGAAAGGTGAGCGGGAGCCAGTTAGGCAGATTCACCAGGTCTTCGTTTTCGATCTCCCGGACGGCGATCTCGGTCTTCAGCCGGTTGTATCCGCCCGCCAGGTAGGTTCCCGGATAATGAATATCGTCGGCGTCCGATTCGGCACCGGCGCCTCAGGTGGCAAAGTACCCGTTGCCGAGGGTGCAGAGCGCTTCACGCAGGCCCTCGTTTTCAGGATCAAAACCGTCATAGGCATAGATCCAGGAGCTCATCGACTCTCTCCTTTTTCTCGGAAATAGGCTCTCAGGGTTGACAGAGATGGCATTCCCCTGAAGACCAGTTCTCCGTCCACCAGGATGTTGGGTGAACCTCTAATATTGTATATCTCCTGCTGTTCTGCGTCGTCCTCCACGTACCGAATGGAGTAGGGAATGCCCATCTTCTTCAGCTCCTTCTCCAAAATGGGACAATGATAACATGACCTGGTAACCGCAAACTCGACATTCATCTGATCTGCTCCTTGCCAGCCAATAAGTTACTCTTATGAGTCTCCTGTCTCGAGTTTCTTGAGCTGCTCCGGGGTCAGGATCTCCTTCAGTCCGTTCAGATAGTCGACCCCGGCCAGAAACATCTCGGCCCGGGCTTCGGCTATTTTGACGAACAGGTCTTTGACCTGCTGATGATCGATGCTCTGGTCCCATTTCATCGCGGCCAGTTTGATCCGAAGCTTCATCTGCTCGACCCAGAGGTCAGCCATCTTTTCCAGTCTCGTGCCCGCCAGGGTGTGCACCTGGTCCCACTGTCCGGAGGTTAAATCCAAGTTATCCAGCATACCGGCCATCTGTGCCATGCCGCCCTGACCGTCGCCTTGTCGTCCCATACCGGGAGCCATTCCCCCCATCATGTCCTGGCCCATCATCCGGCCCATCATCTGCTGCATCATGTTTTCCATGCCGCTTTTCCGGCCGCCCATCATGTGGGACATCATCAGGCGCATCATACCCTGACCCATCATATTCTGCCCCATCATGCCTTTGCCCATCATGCCCATCATCCCGGAGCCGCTCCCTGAACCGGATTCCTGCATCATTCCGGAGTCAGTGGATTCGCTTGTGGCGGGTGCTTTCTGGGCATTCTCTTTCTGGTGATGCGCTTGTACGGCCACCCCGTTTTGTACTCCGGCGAAACCGACTGCCCAGAGTAGGGCCATCATGACACATACCCTCCAGAGCAAGGATGTGGCAGTGATAGAGATACAGACCCCTGTGGTCGGTAAAGCGCATGATCACGGCCACACGCTCCCCGGGCATGACCAACACCGAGTGGACCGGGAAACAGCGAAATCTTATCAGGGGCCGCGGTCAGTACGGCCTCCAGATCGGGTTCGGAAGCGGCTCTGGAAGGTTGCGGCCGGAAGGACCCTGAAGCCGAGGGCGCCCCCAGGGCGGCCATAACCCGGAAAAATGTTCTTCTGTGCATAGGCTTTCATCTCTTGAAGTTATTGTCGTTCATGCCTCTGCTTTTTGCTTTCCCCACTCCGGTTTATTCCGGTCAAGTGGCAGTCCTAAAACCTCCTGAAACTATTTTGGGCCAATCACAAAGCCTGGAGAAAAACATGGGCACCTGCCGCCTGTAATTCTCATACTCTTGACCGAACTTTTCCAGCCCGAGAAAGGACGTCAGGATGTAGATGGTCAGGGGGAAGCCGTACATCTCTACATAGAGGGCAATGATAAAGGCCTGAAGCAGTCCGGCGTTGCGCCATTCCTTCCAGCTTTTCGGGACAAGAAACTTGGAAACGATCCACAGACCGAGTAAGATCATGATCAGCGTCAGCGTCCATTGGCCCCCAAGGCTGGCAATTTCTGGCAGTGTGGCCGCGCTCATAGCATCACCTGGTTTTTGCTCATTTCTTTTCCTTGTCGAGTCAAAAGTTAATGATAAGGAGATGGATAAAATATATCCACGTGATGCCCTCTCTGGATACTTCCGACCCAGGATTCATGAACGTTCAGTCCAGTCTCCGGAGAGAGGGTGTCCCGGGCATAGCCGCTGCAATCCAGAGGTTCGGCCAAAAGGTTGAACGGCTTGTCCCGTCACGGCCTGACCAGGACTGGGTGCTAGCGAAGCCCGCTTTAGATCCTGTTTCAACCAGTATGACAGATCCGGTTTCTCCCGGTTGCTTTTGCCTGATAAAGCGCCTGATCCGCCTTCTGAATCAGTCCCTCCACATTTTGCGAATCAAAAGGGAACACGGCCATCCCGCCACTGATGGTGATCCTTCCTTGCCGCTCAAATCCCCCGTATCGAAACGGGAATTGCGAAACTGCGGTACATATCCGTTTGGCCAGCGCAGAGGCCATATCACCCGACGTCTCCGGCAAAACCACTGCAAACTCCTCCCCGCCGTATCGGGCGGCAAAATCCGATTTACGAATCATGTCGCGGAAAAGTTTACCCAGTTGTTGCAAGAGCTCATCCCCTGCTGGATGACCATAGGTGTCATTAAAGTGTTTGAAGTAATCGATATCAACGATGAGCAGCGACAGGGAATGCTGATAACGCAGTGATCTGATAATCTCCTGCTGGAGTCGCTTCATGAAATAACGGCGGTTGTACAGTCCGGTCAGCTCATCCGTGATGGCCTGCAGGCGGATTTCTTCATAGAGACCTGAAATCATATGAGAGTAAATGCCGTGAACCAGGCCGAAGCCTGACCCCACCAAAGTGAAGTAGATGGTCATGCCGAGATGAGCTCCCGACAGGGAGATGCCAAAGCTTGTCCAGATCCCGGTCGTTTCGAAGTAAAAGAGATTGTGTGCGATCACTGACAGAGGATGCAGCACCCAGAACCCGATCAGGCCTCCGGCCAGGGTGTGGACGAGCAAACGTCTCCAGATGCCGATGGTGCTTTCGCCACCGAAGAGAAACACCCTGAAGAGGTTCCGGAACCGGTCGTTGGGGAACAATTTTCTTAAGTAAGTCTGAACATGATCCTCGGGTCTGGTTCTGCAGCTGTTACTGAACCATTGCTGCAGCCACTTCTTTTTGCCACTGGTATTGAAAGCCATGCTCCGCAGCCAGGTCGGAAACATCGCGTCCGGGCGAATCCGCTTTGGAGAGGCTGGTTCGCAGAAGCGACCGAAACGATTGCCTGAGGAGTTTTTGGATCTCCGGATGCAAAATTTTGAATAGGGAATCATCCGTTGTCGAAACATCAAAAAACGAGGTCACGGTGTGCTCCATCTGGCGGCGGACCTCCCGAGCTGCTGATTGTTGCTCCATTTCCTGCAGCATACGGGCCGTGGCCCGGGCAATGCCCTGCAAGACCGCCTGCCGGAAAAACCGGAGTTGGTCCT
>CAZUMF010000250.1:0-6956 GCA_964621385.1 uncultured Desulfohalobiaceae bacterium | reverse complement strand
CCGAAGGCGAGAAGCAAAAGCGGATAAACGAGGCCGAAGGCCAGGCCCAGGAAATTTTGGCTGTTGCCCAGGCCAAAGCAGAGGGACTGAAGCTCATCGCCGAACAGCTCCAGACGAATGGCGGGCAGGGGGCAGCGAATCTGCGTGTGGCCGAACAATACATGACAGAGTTTGGCAGACTGGCCAAGACCTCCAATACCCTGGTCATTCCAAGCAATGCCGGTGATCTGGCAGGCATGGTGACAACGGCGATGAGCGCCTTCGAAAAGATGAAGGAATCGACAAAAGAGTCAATGCAGCAGGGCTTCGACGATAGAGCTTAAAATATTTTGCTGAAATAACGAAGATTCAACTCGTTAAGGAACTCAAGAGGGAAAAAAACCTAATCTTTTTCCGGCGGGTCACCCCCGGATGAAAAAAATGCTTGACATCCAAAACGATTTCTGGACATACTTAAAGTCAGGAAATTGAAAAGCCAAACTTATCGCGAGATAGGGACGGAAAGTCACAGGCCTCATAGAGGCGGCTGGTCTGCCAACATTCTCAGTTCATCTATCCTGTTCTATTTCTCGTCCTCAATACCGTCCTCCGCGCTGTGACGTCACCTTTCCTGGTTTTTCTCTGATTTCCCCCGAATTGCAGCAGTCATTCTGCCTAAAAATGAATTATTGAATTTCATTGTCAAGTGTCTGTGTTTTTTGCCAATGCTGTACGATGACGTGTCCAATAATTCATACACATTTCAGCTCACTGAAAAGAACTCTGCTTTTATTACAAGGGGGTTGGCACAATGAAAGAATTTCACCTGTCCGATCTCATTGACATTGCGGCACTTCAAGAAATGGCCGAATCCCTGTATCAATCGACAGGAATGCCGATAGGCATAATAGACGGGTTCGATGATTCGATTCTAGTGGGTGCGGGATGGCAGGATATCTGTACGAAGTTTCACCGTGTCAACTCGAACACCTTGTCCAGATGCCATGAAAGCGATAATTTTATTAAAGGTCAGTTGCAAAAAGGAGAATTTTGTCTGTATAAATGTAAAAATGGGTTGTGGGATATTGGAATACCCATTATTGTTCATGGGAAGCATCTGGCGACAATGTTTCTGGGCCAGTTTTTTTACGAGAATGAAATTCCCGAAAGACAGTTCTTCATCGATCAAGCTCGACAATTCGGTTTTGATCGCGACGCCTATTTGAAAGCGCTGGATCAAGTCCCTTATTTCAGCAATGAAAAGGTTGAATCCATACTGACATACAACAAATCACTCGCCGGCTTTATCACGAACCTGGCAGAGGGTGCCCTGTCCAGAAAAGAAGCAGAGAAACAGCTTTGGGAGCATAATCAGGTCATGCAGGGTATCCTGGAACACACGCATATGATGGCGGTGTATCTGGATACTCAATTCAATTTCATCTGGGTCAACCGGGCCTACGCCGTAACCTGCCGGCATGATCAATCGTATTTTCCAGGGAAAAATCATTTCGATCTCTATCCCCATTCTGAGAATCAGGCCATTTTCCAGCGCGTGGTGGACACGGGCGAACCGTTTTTTGTGGAGGCAAAGGCCTTTGAATTTCCCGATCAGCCTGAACGCGGACCAACCTATTGGGATTGGAGTCTGATTCCGATAAAGAACAATTCCGGAAAGGTGATCGGCCTCGTTTTCACATTGGCAGAGGTGACGGAACGCATTTTGGTTGAAAAACGATTGCGCAAGAGCGAGGAGGACTTTCGCACACTGATCGAAAACGTCATCGACTGGGTCTGGATCATCGATGAAAGCGGGAGGTATACCTACGCGAGTCCTCAGGCAGAAGTCCTCATGGGGTACACTGCTGATGAAATTCTGGGCAAGACCCCATTTGATTTCATGTCGCCGGCAGAAGCGGAGACCATTGCCCCCCTCTTTTTCCAAGCCTTAAAAAACCGTGACAGGATACTGGGATTGGAAGACACCCTGGTATCCAAAGATGGTTCGGAGGTCATTTTTGAAACGAATGCCACACCATTGTACAGTTCGGAAGGAGAATTCATCGGGTATATGGGAACCTGCCGCGATATCACGAATCGAAAATTGGCGGAAAATGAACTGAGAGAAAGCGAGAAACGCATCAGCAGCATTTTCAGAAGCGCTCCTGCCGGAATCGGTGTGGTTGTCAACCGTGTGTTTACGGAAATCAACAGCCGCTTGTGTGAAATAACAGGGTATGCCGAGGGGGATTTGATCAACCAAAGTGCAAGAATTCTCTACCCCGGCGATCAAGAGTTTGAGCTTGTGGGCCGAGAAAAGTACGTGCAAATCGCAGAGCGGGGAACAGGCACGGTGGAGACGCGTTGGCAGCGCAAAGACGGGGCAATCATCGATGTTCTGCTCAGCTCGACGCCTATCGATTTGAAGGATCAATCCAAGGGAGTAACCTTTACCGCCCTGGACATTACCTCCAAGAAAAGGGCGGAAAAAGAGCGTGCGAGATTACAGGCGCAACTGAATCAGTCTCAGAAAATGGAGTCTGTTGGACGTCTGGCTGGTGGTGTGGCCCATGACTTTAACAATATGCTCAGTGTGATCCTTGGCAATACGGAGATGGCTCTCGAAGACGTGGACCAGGACCATGCTCTTTTTTCCAATCTTCAGGAAGTCCAAAAAGCCGCTCTGCGCTCCACCGAGGTTGTCAGGCAGCTGCTGGCCTTTGCCCGCAAGCAGACCATTGCACCCAAGGTGCTGGATCTCAATGCGACAATTGAAGAGATGCTCAAAATGCTTCGTCGGCTTATCGGCGAGGATATTGATCTTTCCTGGCAGCCGGGTTCAGGTCTTTGGCCTGTGAAGATGGACCCGGCTCAAATCGATCAGATCTTGGTGAATTTGAGTGTCAATGCCCGTGATGCCATCGCCGGGGTAGGAAAACTGACGATCGAGACGGGTAAGGAAACCTTTGATAAAGCCTTTTGTGCGGATCATCAAGGTTTTCTTCCCGGCGATTTCGTTCTGCTTGCGGTCAGTGACAACGGGTGCGGTATGGACGAAGAAACCCTGGAATATCTGTTCGAGCCCTTTTATTCCACAAAAGACGTGGGCAAGGGAACCGGTTTAGGTCTTGCCACTGTCTACGGGATCGTCAAGCAAAATAACGGATTTGTCGATGTACGCAGTGAGCCGAACCAGGGGACGACATTCAGGATCTACTTGCCCAGTTTTGCAGCTTGTGATGAGGTGATGCCAGAGAAAGATCAGACGGAGCAGATTTCTCAAGAGAGCGAGACCATCCTGCTTGTGGAGGACGAACCTACGATTCTGAAAATGATCCGGATGATGCTGGAACGACTGGGGTATGAAGTCCTGACGGCGGAGACACCCGGTGAGGCCATCAAGCTGGCCCGTTTGCATAGCGGCAATATCCATCTCCTCATGACAGATGTTGTCATGCCGGAGATGAACGGCCGGGATCTTGCCAAGAATCTCCTTTCGATGTATCCGAACATGAAACGCCTGTTCATGTCCGGCTATACAGCAGACGTGATTGCGCATCACGGCGTGCTGGACCAAGGCGTCAATTTTATTCAGAAGCCCTTTTCAAGGCAGGATCTTTCCATTAAAGTGCATGAAGCCCTTGATGAAGCAGACGCAAAACGCTGATGCCGTCCAATAATTGTGGGGGGGGTGATGAATGCAGGCGCTGGAGCAGAGCTCTGCTCATACCACCCGGCCCCGGCTGCTCGGCAGGAGACTCCGGCCGTGGAGATCGGGCCTGACTTTCAAAGCCTGCAGATCGAACCCCAACTGAACATACTGCCGGATCCCGGGGGGACGCTGACCTACCGGGATGTGTCCTCGCCGATCAGCAGAGGCTCGAAGTCCTCTCAAAGAAACAGCAAAGAGCTCTGATGTAACCATGCTGCACCCCAAAATGCCCGCATTGCATGACCAGGAAGACACACAGGTCCCGGCCGGCCTTCCCCCGGTTATCGACGCCCATGTCCATATCTTTCCCGACAGCCTGTTTTCAGCGATCCGGAGCTGGTTTGATGAACATGCCTGGCCGATCCGGTATCAGATGCGCTCCTCTCAAATCTTTGAGTTCTTGATTTCCCGCGGAGTCCAGCATGTCATTGCCCTCCAGTACGCCCATAAGCCCGGGATTGCCAAAGATTTGAACGTCTATATGGTTGAGCAGTGTCGAAACCATGCCCCCCGGGTCACCGGCATGGCCACCGTGTTTCCCGGAGAGGAAGATGCCGATGGCATCCTGCAGGACGCATTCGATTCCGGCCTGAGTGGTCTGAAACTGCACGCTCATGTCCAGTGCTTCGACATGAATGCTGAATATATGAAGGGCCTGTATGACTGTTGCATGAGAAACGATAAACCGATTGTGATGCATGTCGGCAGGGAGCCGAAAAGCACGGCCTACAACTGCGATCCGTACCACCTGTGCAGCGCCGGGAAGCTGGAACAGGTTTTGAACGATTTTCCCGGGCTGCGCATCTGTGTCCCCCATCTGGGCTTTGATGAACTCTCTGCCTACAGAGGCCTGATCACACAATACGACAACCTCTGGCTGGATACGACCATGGTTCTTACGGATTACTTTCCGCTGGAGGCACCGATCGACCTGAGCCGTTACAGATCGGACAGAATCATGTATGGTTCCGATTTTCCGAACATCCCCTATGCCTGGGATAGAGAGCTCAAGGCTTTGGCGGCGGCGGATATCTCCCCGGAAACCCAGGAGCAGCTCTTTTTTCAAAACGCTGCAGACTTTTTCCGGCTCAGGTTCCGGCCTTGAAGCCGCGGGGAAAAGGCATGGAGCAGAGGGTAGAAGGAAGAACAGGTGTCAGCTTTGCCTCCGGCAAATCTGACACATATCTAGAGAAAATCATTGCAAATACAAGAATATGCCCTAATCTGATGCTGAATTCCTTCACTGCCGGTTTGATCAAGGAAGAAACTTTGTTTAACGACATACTGTCGCCGTAACCCGTCATTGCGAGGCGTCTTCGCCGAAGCAATCCCTGACAAAAGACTCTTCTAAAAGATTGCTTCGCTTCGCTCGCAATATTGAGTCATCCATGCGCGTCTTGATGATTTCCGCGAATACGGAACAGATCAATATGCCGGTTCTGCCCCTGGGACTGGCCCGTGTGGCCGCGGCCGTGGAAGGGGCCGGCCATGAGATCCGGGTGCTTAACCTGATGCGGCCCGAGCATGTCCTCCAGGAATTGCCCGGGGCGATCAGGGCATTCGAACCCGAGGCCATCGGGATCTCGGTGCGCAATATCGACGATCAGAACCGGGAAGACCCCACCTTTCTGTTGCCCCGGGTCAAGGCGGTTGTGGATGAATGCCGGCGCTGGAGCGGGGCACCGCTCATCCTGGGCGGCCCGGGCTACAGCATCTTTCCCGGACCGGTCCTGGCCTTTCTGGAGGCTGATTACGGGATTCAGGGAATGGGGGAACTTGCCATGCCCCGGCTTCTGGACAGAATCCGGGACAACACATCAGCAGAAGACATTCCGGGGATCGTCCTGCCGGGCACCGGTTCCGGCCCCCCGCCTGAGCGCAGGCACAGTCTGGACGACTTTCCCCTGCCCCGGCCCGGAAGGCATCTGATCATACCCGGAGACTTCGACCCGGAAGAGCTGTGGGTCCCTTTTCAAACCCGCATCGGCTGCCCCATGCACTGCAGCTATTGCTCCACCCCGGCCATTGAGGGGAGGAGAATGCGCTTTCAGTCCCCTGAGCTCGTGGTCAAAAATCTCGAAGCGCATGCCGCTGCCGGGTACAGGCGCTTCTTTTTTGTGGACAATGTCTTCAACCTGCCCCCGGATTACGCCGAATCCGTGTGCGAGGCCATCGCCGGAGCGAATCTGGACATCGCCTGGCAGGCCATCGTGTATCCCCGGCATTTGAGCCGGGGCCTGGTGGAGAAGATGGCCCGGGCCGGCTGCACCCATGTCAGCCTGGGGTTTGAAAGCGGCAGCGACGAAATCCTGACGAAGATGAACAAACAATTCACTCCGCAGGATGTCCGGGAGGTCAATGCGCTGTTCAAACAGGTCGGCATCACCCGGATCGGCTTTCTCCTGCTGGGCGGCCCCGGGGAGACCCGGGAAACCGCGGCGGCCAGTTTCGACTTTGCCCAATCCCTGGACCTGGACGTGGTCAAGCTGAGCTGCGGCATCCGCATCTATCCGAACACCCCCCTGGCCGGGCAGGCCCGGGCCGGGGGATGGATCGCCCCGGGGGCGGACCTGCTGCGGCCCATCTTCTACCTGGAGCCTGATCTCGACGGCTGGCTGCAGGACCACGCGGCCCGGCTGGTGGAGAAGCACGAGCACTGGCGTAGCTGATAAACAAGCCGCAATACAGAAAACGAGCATGTACCTGGCGAGAACCACGTTTCCAGGCCGGCTGCAGTTCATACTCCGGCGGTTTTTTTACGAGATCCATGCCGGGAAAATGCCTCAGGCCCTGGATCAGGAAAAGCTGGACCGGCTTTTTGAGGGAAATGGATGTGCAGGTCCTAAAGCTGCACAAGGAGTCGAAAATGCATGAGTACAGGATCGCCGTGATTCCGGGAGACGGGATCGGCCGGGAAGTGGTGCCTGAAGGCATCCGGGTGCTGGAGGCGGCCGGGAGCCGGTTCGGCCTCAGCTTCCAGTGGGAGGAGTTTCCCTGGAGCTGCGCCTACTACGCGGAGAACGGACGCATGATGCCCGAGGACGGCCTGGAGCAGATCAGGCATCATGATGCGATTTATCTCGGAGCCGTCGGGTACCCCGGGGTACCCGATCACATCTCGCTCTGGGGCCTGCTCATCCCCATCCGCCGCGGCTTCGAGCAGTACGCCAACATCCGTCCGGTGCGGCTGATGCCCGGCATGGAGTCGCCCCTGCGCGGCCGGGAGCCCGGAGACATCGACTTCATCGTGGTCCGGGAAAACACG
>CAZUMF010000249.1:0-6975 GCA_964621385.1 uncultured Desulfohalobiaceae bacterium | reverse complement strand
GGGAGGTCTTGCCCCCGGCCCCCACCAGGCTTATGATTCCTGATCGCTCCGGGAGTAGAAGATCTGAAACATTGAAATCGAGCATACGTTCTCCCTCCTCCAGGCACAAAGGACTTGGCAAAGTAGAATTTGAGACTCTGAAGCGTATACCACATTCAACAAACTCTGCAAACAGGGAAAAGCATTTTTTTTGCAGAAAAAAAATAACCTCGGATCTCACCCCCTCTCCTTCTCGAGAAAAGCCTTCTGAAGGGTGTGCAGGCCATCCTCGGTCTCCAGCCCCTCGACAATCAGGATTTCCTTGTTCCTGGCCCTGACGGCCAGATAGAGGCTGGCATTGATGGCCTTGCCGTCCACCAGCACCGTGCAGGTGCCGCAATCCCCTTTGTCACGCCCCCCTTTTTGTCCCCGGCGGACCAGGAATGTGGCCACCCCGTCTGCAATGGTCCCGGCCACGGCGGCCATGGGGCTCAGGTTCTTGTCCACGGCCAGGACGCTGCGCATCATTTTCAGAACCAGGGCGTAATATAGAATTTTAGATTTTGGATTTTGGATTTTCGATTGTTAAGACAAAGAATAAGAGCTGGTTATCTGGCATAAATCCAAAAACTTTTTCTTAAAGCCTATAGGTCATCAGAAACCGACTCGTAGCGCCTGGAAAGGTGTTGCCGCTCTCGGGCGATCTTCTCCAGGATCCGGAGTTGGGTTCCAGTAAAAGAAGCACTGCTTAATCCTTTCCACATCTGCCAAGGCTTGTTTGCAAGGTCGAAACCGGAAGCCTCTTTTGTGGCCCATGACAAGAAGGGGCCATGGACCACTCAAGTCGAGCGGATGAGCAGGATGGGTCGATCGATGCGTTGGAGCAGGCCTGCGGCGACACTGCCATAAAACACCCTGGAGAGTCCGCTCCGGCCATGACTGGCAAAGGCCACCAAATCAGCCCCTTCTTGCACGGCGGCATTGAGGATGGCCTCTACCACCGGACCCGATCCTAACCGGGACTGAACGGCAAGGCTATCCTGTCTGAGTCTGTCAGCCACATCCGCCAAGTAGGCTTCGGCCCGCTGCTGCAATGCCCGGGCTTCCTCTTCGTCAGGTACCGGATGCACCACGTTGGCGTCAGGTACCTTGGAGGGTGCTTCCAAAACCTTGAACAACAAGATTTTGGATTGACAATGTTTGGCTAATTCACGCACATGGGGCAGCATTTGCTCCGCTCGGGAAGAACCGTCCAGGGGAACGAGAATCTTCGTGTACATAAGCCTCCTGGTCAGCCCTGACTCTGGCGGCAGAAGCAGTGCTGACACTCTCCGAGGCGCAGGCTTTAGAGCCGTTAGGCCTCGTATTACAATCCATCACAAATAAACAAAAAAACGAACGGCTTACAGGTCTCTCTTGCGCTTTTGCGCTTCAGGCTCTCGGTTTTCTAAGGCACGCGCAAGAGAACCCTTGCCCGGTTCGAAAAGAGGGTGCCGTTGCCTCACCTTGGAGTATCTCCATTGATCAAACTGCCAGTTGTGGAATTCAACCCAATTACATAATAGCCGGTCCAAACATTCTAAGTATTGATTTAAGCTGCGTTGTTGGGTAAAAAAAGAACAGAAAGACCGTTCATGTCCAACATCGTCACCACATGTTTGATGTCGGGAAAGAGTTCTGAAACTCAAAGATCCAGGGGTTTTTCCTTCAGCCGATCACCGAGAAGCTGGAATCTGGATTGATCTCACGCAGCCGGGAATAAAAACCGATGTCGCATTCCCTTCTGGTGTAATGCATGGTGAATGTCACCGGATTTTGATCATGGTCATGTCCGGCTTCGACCTTCTCGATGAGTTCGGCCATGAGTACCCCGACCACCGGTGCATTTTTATATTGATTCCCAGAAGTGCCGATGGCCATATAAAAACCTGACAGATTCGACTTGTCGTAAATCGGTATCCAGTCGTCCGAGCAGTCGTAGAGGTCGACAACACCCTGGGGTTGATTCGGCACGGGCATGTCTTTCACCCGCTGGGCCTCCCTCATGGCCTGAGTGGTCCACTGCTCGGTGAAACCCTTGTTGTAATTGTCCGGATCGTCAACGTATTCCAGAGTGTCACAGTCCGGATCCTCGGATCCGATGAGGATATGCTGCCCGACTTCGGGCCGGGAGTAACAGCCGATGTCCCCGTCAGAGAGAAGGGTCCCCAACTGCTGGTAGGGAATGCCTGAAGGCGACGGGACATGACAGACTTCCTGGCGCAGGGCCTTTGTCTTGATGTTCATGTCCTCTTCCACTCCGGCCATGCGATTGATGAGGAAGGAGTGTGGTCCGGCCACGTTGATCACCGAAGGGGCTTCGATCTCGGAACCGTCGGCGAGCTTGACGCCGGCGGCACGGCCATCTCGTTTCAAAATATCCACGACTTCAGCCTTGAAGCGGTATTCACCGCCCAGAGCCTCACCGGCGCGCTGCACATTGTGACAGGAGAGCTGGGGATCGGAAATGAACCCTGATTCCGGAATGTAGATCGCTCCGGCAATGGACTCGCCTGTAGGTTTCCCGAACCGTTCGTCACTGGGCAGGGTCGGGGGGCCATAGGCCCTGATGTCCAGGAAAGGCATCCTGGCTTTGACCTGCTCCGGGGTCAGTTCTTCATAGGGCACCTTCAGCTCATCCAGGGCGGGCATGACATTCTTGAGGTATTTGTTTTTTTCGGTCTTAATCACGAGACAGCCGGTGTTCAGGTAGTCCACAAGGCCTTTTTCATCGACAAAGCCCAGGTACTTGGGCCAGTCCAGCCAGTAATAGTAGCCTTCCCTGGCCATGGCCACACCGTCGGCCGTGGAGTAATGCAGCCTCAGGATGGCGCAGGAGGCCGAGGTGGAGCCGTAGCCGGCCGCCGGTAATTTGTCGATGTTCAGAGTCCTGTACCCCCGCTTGCTCAGTTCGAATCCGATGCAGGTGCCGATGATTCCGGCACCGATGACGATTACGTCATATGTTTTGGACATGCAGAAAAACCCCCTTTTTTGATACTGCTCCAATTTGCTTTTTTCAAAACAGTCGATGTAATCTATGGATTCATCATCTTTGTCGATAAAACCAAAATAGGATCAATATGTTTGTGTTTTCTTTGTTCAAAGATGACTACATATTAAAAATCTTCAATAGACATACCCCGCCAAGCGCGGCACAAAAAGACAGAGTTCCGGCCAGTAGGTGGTCAGCAGGAGGACCGGAAGCATGCCCGCCCACATCAGGACCAGGGCAGGACGGATATATTCCTGGGCTGAACAATGGCCGATGCGACCGGCCAGAAAGAGCATGGGGGCCGTTGGCGGGGTGACGGTGCCCAGACCCAGGTTGACCCCGGTGATGGCCGCGAAGTGGTAGGGATTGACCCCGGCGGCCTCGGCAATGGGCCACAAGAGGGCGGCCGAGAGCACGGTGCCGCTTAAATCGTTCATCATCATGCCCATAAGCAGTAGAATGGCGTTGAGCATCAAGAGGGTGGCTGCCTGACCCGGTGAGTGGTTTACAATGAACTGAGCCATTTCATCGGTGATGCCCTCCAGGATCAGAATACGGCTGGTCGTCTCCGTGAAGTAAAACATTAGGGTCACCGCTCCGCTGATGACCGCGGTGGTGATCATGGCCTCCTTGACCTGGGACCACTGCAGGGTCCGGTAGCAGTAGCCCATGAGGATCACATAGACCGCACCCATGCAGGCCACCTCCGTGGGGGTGATCAGGCCGGTGTACAGGGAAGTGAAGATGAGGATCGGCAACAGGACCACCGGAAAGCTGCCCAGTCCGGAACGCTTGAGCTTTCCTAAAAAATCCATGAAGGACGTGGCGGGCGGCTCCCGGACAATCGGCATCTTCCGGGTCATGAGGGCGTTGAGGACGATATACATGAAAATGATGACCAGGGCCGGACCGATGGTGGAGAACCAGACCCCCAGGATGGAGTTGCCGGTGATGATGGCGTAAAAGATCATGGGCACGCTGGGGGGGACCAGCTGGCCCAAGATGCCGGAACAGGCTACCAGGCTAGTGGCGTGTCCTCGAGTGTAGCCTTTTTCCACCAGACGGGGGATCATGACCGTGCCGATACAGGCGATGGCTGCCGAATCCGTCCCGGAAATGGAGCTGAACAGGGCGGTGGTGACCACGGTCACCGCTCCGAGCCCGCTGCGGAATTTGCCGATGAGCAGGTTGACGAAATCTACCAGACGTCTGGCCAGACCGGTGGCGTCCAACAGGGCCCCGAACATGATAAACAAGGGAACGGACATCAGGAGAATAGTGTCGATCCTCTTGTAAGTGACCTCAACCAGATACCCGGGTTCCTGTCCGGACCAGGCCAGGAGAATGAGGGTCAGGATGCCGAAAGCCATGGCGATGGGCACACCAATGACAATCAGGATCAGGCATACCACAAAGCCGAGCAGAACGATTTCCATACGTGCTCCTTAGCTAGTCAATGACCCCATCGGCAGGGATAAACGGTCTGTTTTCCTTGAGGCCAAGGAAGCAGTCCAAGACTTCCCAAAGAAAATAGATGGTCATCAGGATGCCTCCGATAAAAAACGAAGACTGGAAAATGACTTTGGGCACGGGATAGGCCTGGGTCTTCTCGCCGACTTGGATGCTGTAGACGCAGAGCTCGAAACTCCACTTGGTGAAGACCGCGGACATGAAGGCCGAAATCAGGGCGGCGATCAGTCGGAAGACATGCCGGGCCCGGTCCGAGCGAACCACGGCGTTGATGAACTCAGCCTTGATGTGTGATTTTTCATAGGTAGCGAAGGACGCCCCCACGGCATACAGCCAAACCGAAGTGTAGCCAATGAAGTCCGAAAGGCCGAAAATGGATTGATTGAAAAAATAGCGGACCAGAATCTCTAGCAACATGGCCGCTGTCAGGACAAACATGAGATAGAACAGAAAGGTCCTCTGGACCTTGACCATAACTTGGCCGGCATTTTTCACACCAGATGTAAAGGACATTGCAAAACCCCTCGGCCGAATCAAATAAAAAAGATTAACAGTGCTTGACCGAAAACCCGTGTTTGGGCGCAAACCTGCCCAGTCACGAGGAACAAAAGATGTTGAAACCACAGTGTATTTCAATAGATGAGGATTGCAACTTCTTGCCGTGACGAAAAAGATGGGTGAGTTTGCGTCCAAACACTAAAAAAATGCGGCCGGTCAGGTCGCTCCTGATCCGACCGCAGCCGTTCGTGCACCAGGTGTGTTATTCAGCCAAAGCTTCCTTGATTTTCTGGACGTTTTCCTCTCCGACCTTCGGAGCGAGTTCAGTCCAGCATTCCTGGCAGAGTTTTTTCCACCTGGCCAGGTCTTCCGGGTATTCTTCGGCCATATCCACAATGGTCCAGCCGATTTCCCGCAACTTGGCCTGGTTGTCCATCTCTTCCTGCTCAACAAGGTCCAGGTGTTTGATAATGACCTTGTTGGTTTCCTCCTGAATGATCCGCCGGTATTCAGCCGGCAGTTCGTTCCATTTCTTGAGATTGAAAGTGACATGCCAGGTCTCGGGGGTGTCGGAAGTGATGACCATCACATTGGCCACGTCACGAAAGAGGTCGTACATGTAGACAGCCCCGCTGCCGACCCACCCGTCCACCAAGCCGGTGGCCACGGCCGTGGGCGCCTCGGCCCAGGGGATGGTCACCGAGGAAAAACCCATCTTTTCCACAAAGCACTTATAGGTTTCCACCGGTGGAACTCTGATTTTCAAACCCTTGGCCTGTTCAGGGTTGGTGACCACTTTTTCCTTCAATCCCAAGCTGGTGAGATTATTCATCCAGGGGCCCAGGTAGTACAACCCCTTTTCTTCAGCCCAGGGCGAGCAGATCTCATCAAGGGCACCGCCCGGGACAAAGACCCGGCGCACCTGATCCCAGGTGCTGACCATGAAGGGCAGTGAGGCCAGACTCCAGCGGATGTCCAACCCGGTGTCAAAGGAGTTGAACTGCATGTCCACGGCTCCCCGTTTGGTCATACGTTCCAGTTCGGTCCAGTCGCCGATCTCTGGACCGAAGATCTTCCAGGTGATTTTGCCGTCGGTCCGTTTGGTGACATTGGCGGCCATCTCTTCGATGAGCTGGTGGGTCAGGCTTGTTTTGGGCATCATGGCCTGGGAGACTTTCAGCTGGATGGCAGGTAGGTCCGCTGCCAGCCCCTGTCCGGCCAAACATGAGAGAAACAGAACAATCAAAGACATGACGATCAGTTTCAGTTTGTGGTTCTTCATTTCGTCCCCTCCATTTTTTTGTTGACGGTTGACGAGTATTGTCAGTGAACAGTAAACAGATTGTCCTTCGTTTGTCAAGACCACATGGTAATTTAAGCAGGGGGAGGTTTTTGGTTAGGGATACCCGGTACACCTTTTCCTTGCATCCTTCGGCAGTATCTTTTTCATTACTCATGTGCAGGATGATTTGAAGATGCAGACTGCACCAAGAGATCCTGATACTCCGCCCAGGTGTCGATATCCTGCAGGATCCCCTTCTCAGAAACCTGCACCTCGTGAATCGAATCCGCATATGCCTGGAACAAAACCCAAGCTCCGGTATCCCCCTGCAAACGCATCAACTCCGGAAACAGTTTCCGCTCGATGAGCACCGGGTTGCCGCGTCGGCCCTGGTAGACCGGGATGAGAAGAGGAGCTTTCACCTTGTGGTATGCCTGGATGAGTCTGTCGATAACCGCAGCAGTCACCAGAGTCTGGTCACCGAGGAGAAAGAGGGCGGCCTGCACTGTATCAGGCAGGCTGGCCAGCCCTGCCTGGAGTGAGCTGCTCTGCCCCCGATCGACATCGGGATTGATGACGACCTGCGCCCCTTTTAGATCGACTGCCCGGATGATGCGTTCTGCCTCGTGCCCGAGGACCACGGTCAGGGAGTCCAGACAGGAAAGGCGGGCCTGGCGAAGGACCTCCCCCAGGATGGTCGATCCCTGCCAGG
>CAZUMF010000248.1:0-7023 GCA_964621385.1 uncultured Desulfohalobiaceae bacterium | reverse complement strand
CGGCGGCTTGTCACGTCGTAGCTGATAAGCGAAGACGGAAGCTTCTGAGCGAAGCCGGGCAATTTCGAATTTCTAATTTCGCAGTAAACCTGGAACCTTTGGGTTGCGGGCGGAGCCAGCTTTGAACGAGTATCCGTTCTTGCCTATAGGAACGAAGCCGGGTTGTCAAGATCCTTGAGCGTCGAAAGCAAGTCAGGGCATGCGCCCATGCCTTGGCGCTTGTCTGCTGAACCATCCCATTGGAAAGGCTTCATGAGGCCAGAAGGACCTTGGCGAAATCCTCCCCGTGAAAGGGACGCAGGTCTTCCATCTTTTCGCCCAGGCCCACGAAGGTGATGGGAATCTTATGTTCCAGGGCGATGCCGAGGATGACGCCTCCCTTGGCGGTGCCGTCCAGTTTGGTGATGATGATCTCATCGACCCCGACCCCTTCATTGAACAGTTTGGTCTGGGCCAGGACATTCTGTCCGGACGTCCCGTCCACCACCAGGACAGTGCGATGCGGGGCGCCCGGACTTTTTTTATGCAGGACGTTTTTGATTTTTTTGAGTTCCTGCATGAGGTTGGTCTGGGTGTGCAGCCGTCCGGCGGTGTCAACAATGAGCAGATCATAGGCATCCTGCTGGGCCGCATCCAGGGCTTCATAGGCGACAGCCGCAGGATCCGATCCGGTTTTTTTTGCAAAAAACCCGGCCCCTGTCCGCTGGGCCCAGATCTCAAGCTGCTCGATCCCGGCGGCCCTGAAGGTGTCGCCCGCGGCCAGCAGCACTTTCTGTCCCTGCATTTGGGCCCGATGCGCCAACTTGGCGATGGTGGTGGTCTTGCCCACCCCATTGACCCCAAGGGCCAGCATGACTTCCGGAGGATCGGGTTTGATCCGTTTGGCCGGAGCCGGAAACAGCGAGGCCAGTTCGTTCCGGAAAGCGGCCTTGAAGTCGTCGGAGGTGGTGATTTTTTCTTCCCGGACCCGTTTCTGGAGCCGCTCCACAAGGGTGCTGCTGGTTTGAAAACCCACGTCCCCCAGGATAAGAATCTCTTCCAGTTCTTCCCAGAAGGCGCTGTTGAATTCCGGACTGGAACTCAGGAGGCCATCGATGCGCTTGGAGAGCTGTTCTTTGGTCTTGTTCAGGCCCTGGGACAGCTTGATGAACAGGCGGCTCTTCTCGTCTTCCTCGTCTTCGAGGTCCAGGGCCAGGGCCAGGCGGTACTGCAGCTCGGAACGGAATTCATCGATCCGGTCGTAGTCCATGTCCTGGAGCCATTTCCTGAACCGGGCCGTGAAATCCTCGGCTTCGGCAGGGGGGACCTCCAGACTTTCCAGGAGAAAGTGCAGCCTGGCCCAGAACTGATCGTCGGCGTACTCCAGGTCTGCAAGGATCAGATCCAGCCAGACGCTCAAACGGGGTTGGGCCTGCTGCAGGGCGCGGCGGAGATCGGTCTGCCAGTCGGCGTCTTCCCGGGAGGGCGGGGGGCGGCGACCGGCCCGGGGGGCTGCGTCTTCCGCCGCAGGCGGCTCCACTGGCTGACGGGCATCAGGCTCGGCTTTGGGTGACCAGAGTTTTTTGATTGTGGAAAAAAATCCCATTGCTGTTGTCCTCATGTCAGCCTGGCCGCTGACCATGCTGACATATTTTGGTTTGGTCTGTCAGTCCAGGGTTCAAGGCATGCGTCTCTCCAGAGAACCCATTGCGTCTTTCAACCGTGAACCGTGAACGTTGAACCAGGAACCCTGCCGGGGTCAGGGTTCATCTGCCGAGTATCGCTCCCAGAATATTTTGCCTCTGTTTTTTTTGTATTTTCTGAGCAGGAGGTAGAGCGCCCCGGCCCCGCCGTGTTTGGGCTGGGCTGTGGAGAAGGCCAGAAGAACCCGTTTGAGCGGGTCCCGGGTCAGCCAGGCCTGGAGTTGATCCCGCAGCACCCCCCGGCCGTTGGGGGAGTTTTTGCCCCGCCCAGGAATGATCAGCAGACAGCGGCTGTTGTTCAGGTAATGCTGTTTGACAAACCGGATGAGCGTGGACAGGGCTTCCTCAGCCGTCATCCCGTGCAGATCCAGATGGGCCTCCACACTGAACTCCCCGGCCTGAAGCTTTCTGGAAAGGCGGGGGTCGAGTCCCAGGACATGCCCCTGCAGGTATTCATCAGATAGAGCGATTTCAAATTCGATCTTGCCGTCCACGAGATCCTGGAGATAGTTCTGCGGCGGTTCAGGTTGGCCGGCAGGTCTGGTCCCGGGACTGCCGGGTTTTTGGGCGATTTTTCGACCACCGCCCTTGTCGGACAAGGGCTCGACCCGGTGCATGGCCTGTTGGAACAGCTCTGTGTCTGATTCAGGTTTTTTTTCCTGATCAAGCCTGCCGCCTGTTTGACTTTGGGTGGATTTGTTCTTATTTTTAATTTTTGGCAGTTGCTGAAAGTTGGTATATTTCATACAAAAACGCTCCTGGCTTTGTGTAGCTTTGTCCGAGATTTTTTTCAAGCTCGGGGCTTTCAGGATAGAGAATTGAAGATTGAAGATATAATATTGCTGAAAATCAAAAAAAACAACAAGTTACAATGGCCGCGTCCTAGATCATTTTCTTAAAGGCTAGACAAACTTTGCAAACCATGTCCTTTCAGAAACCCAGGGATGCGCACAAGGGTTCCCGCAAACCACATTCATGAAACACCAAGAGCGCTTAATTGATCAATTTGGTCGAAAAATAAACTACTTGCGTTTAAGTGTCACCGACAGGTGCAATCTGCGCTGCAGCTACTGCACGTCTGAAAATACCTTCCGGTACATTCCCCACACGGACATTCTGAGCTATGAAGAATGCCTCGCCCTCATTCGCCTCTCTGATTCCCTCGGGGTGAAAAAGGTCCGCTTGACCGGGGGGGAGCCTTTTGTGCGCAAGGGGTTTATGGATTTTTTACGTCATCTGAAGACCGAGCTTCCGGAACTCGACCTCCGGGTGACCACCAACGGGACCCTCCTTGCCGAGCGGATTGCAGAGTTGAAGGCCATGGGCATCCAGTGTTTGAATATCTCTCTGGATACCCTGAAGCCGGAAAAATACGCCCGGATCACCGGCCGCGATTATTTTTTCACTGTCCGGCAGGCTATTGACGATTGCCTGGAACAGGGAATCAAGGTCAAGATCAACTGTGTCGCCCTGAATGGATTCAATGACGGCGAACTGGCTGATTTTGTGGAATTTGCCGAACACTACCCCGTGGATGTGAGGTTCATCGAATTCATGCCGGTGGGCTGCGGAACGGCTTGGGAGGAGTCTTCTTTCTGGTCGGCTGAAAAGATCCTGGCCGATGTCCGCAGGATGACTGCGGTGGAGCCGGTTCTGCAGAACCAGGAGGACCGGGGGCCGGCCAGGCTGTATGCCCTGCCGGACGGCCGGGGCAGGATCGGCCTGATTTCACCCCTGTCCAATCATTTCTGTGCGACCTGCAACCGTTTCCGGATTACAGCGGACGGCAAACTCAGGACCTGCCTTTTTTCGGATACAGAATACGATCTGCGGAGTCTGCTCCGATCGCCGACCGCGGATATGCAGGACGTGCTCCACATGATGCAGGAAGCCGGGCGGAAGAAGCCCATCGGACATGACCTCCTTCTGGAAAAGCAGGCCTGCGTCTCGGTCTGCGGACGCCGCATGTCGGCCATTGGAGGGTGAGGGAGAGTGAAAATTGAAATTTGAACAGGAAATCGAACTTCAGGAGAACAGCATCGCCAGGGAGTTGTTCGGCCCGCAGGACGCCAATATCGAACGGCTCAGAGATACGTTGGGGGTGAGCATTCAGGCCCGGGGATCGAGACTGAATGTGCAGGCCGAGGACAAGGCCTGTTTGAACGCTGCCTGCAATTGCCTGGTCCAGATCTACGAGCTTTTACGTTCCGGGTATTCCTTTTTTGAGGGTGACCTGGACGATGCCCTGCGCATGTTCAAGCGAAATCCCGAGGTGGATTTGAAGCAGCTGTTTTTGGACTCTGGTGTGGCTGTTTCCCCGAAAAAGACTGTCAGCCCGAAGACCCTCAGGCAGCGCGAGTATCTCAGGCTCATCAGGGACCGGGAGCTGATATTCGGCATCGGACCGGCCGGTACCGGCAAGACCTACCTCGCCGTGGCCATGGCTGTCCAGGCCCTGCTCCAGGGACGGGTCCGAAAGCTTATTCTGACACGCCCGGCTTTGGAGGCCGGAGAAAAATTGGGGTTTCTGCCCGGGGATATTCTGGAGAAGGTCGACCCCTATCTCCGTCCCCTGTATGATGCCCTGCATGAAATGCTGGATTTGAAACGGGTGCAGGAGATGCTGCAAACCGGGACGATTGAGATCGCTCCCCTGGCGTTCATGCGTGGGCGGACCTTGAACAGGGCCTTTATCATCCTTGATGAAGCACAGAATACCACGTCTGAACAGATGAAGATGTTTTTGACCAGAATGGGGCAGGGGAGCAAGGCCCTCGTGACCGGAGACGTGACCCAGATCGATCTGCCGGCCCATGTCCGGTCCGGTCTACTCCAGGCCGAGGAGGTGCTCTCCGGTCTCCAGGAGGTGGGTTTCGTCTATTTTGACCATTTGGATGTGGTTCGTCACGATCTGGTGGTCAAGATCGTTCAGGCCTATGAGCGGCATGGGCAGGGGCGGAAGGCGGAACGCGGAACGGGGAACGGGGAAGGCGGAGCGGGGAACGGGGAAGGGGGAAAGGGAAACGGCGAGCGCGGAACGCGGAACGCGGAGCGCGGAACGGCGAACCTGGAAGGCGGATGGAAAAGGTGACTCCCTCTGCTTCTTCAGCCCTGAACCGTGAACCTTTTAACCTCTTCTATGCCTTTTTAATTTTCTTAAATTCAGCAATATAATATCTTTAATCTTCAATCTTCAATTCTATTATGAACCCGGAACATATCACCATTGAACTTCAGGGCAGATCCGCAGCCTGTGCCGCGGTTTGCAAGGCGGGGCTCGCCCGCTGCCTGGAATTGATTCTGGAACGTTTCGGACTGCATGCGGCCGGACTGGATCTGCTTCTGACTGACGATCGGTCCATCACGGAATTGAATCGCCGCTTTCTTGGATTGGCAGGACCGACCAATGTCCTGAGTTTTCCGGATGCCGAGGCAAGGTCAAAAGACCACCTCGGACAGATTTGTCTGTCCATGGATACGCTTTACCGGGAGGCCCGGCTCTATGGTCAGCACCCGGCGGAGCATCTCATTCGCCTGCTCAGCCACGGCATCCTGCATCTGGCCGGATACGTGCATGGCCCGCGTATGCAGGCCTTGACCGATCAGGGCCTTCAGGTTTTTCTGGAACAGCCGGACCGGCATTTGCTGCTGGGGCAGGTGCACTGAATGCAAACTGGGCACAGCTGGAGAATTCAAAGTGAAGAGGGAACATTGTTGGATATATATTTTAAATAGTTACACAAGAACGGTTCAGCCCTGGATCAAAGGCGTTGAGAAGAAATTTTTTAACTTCTTGATTTTCTGATATTCAGCAATATTATATCTTCAATCTTAAATCTTCAATTTAATAAAATGGCTCTATGACGCACAAAAACATGTGGGACGGAAGATTCTCCGGTGCGATCCATGACCTGGTCTTGAACTATACAGAATCCACGGCAGTGGATCGTTGTCTGTACCAGCAGGATATCGCGGGCTCCAAGGCGCACGCCAGAATGCTGGCCAGGCAGGGCGTGCTCTCGGAAACGGAGTGCGCAAAAATTGTCGAAGGCCTGGAGCAGGTCCGGTCTGAAATAGAAGACGGCACTTTTGTCTGGAGAAAGGACCTCGAAGACGTCCACATGAATGTGGAGCAGCGGCTGACCGAACTCATCGGATCCGCCGGTGAAAAACTGCACACCGGCAGAAGCCGCAACGACCAGGTCGCCCTTGATTTTCGATTATTCGCCGCGGAAAAAATCGAGGCCTGGGCCGAGGGGCTGCTGGCGGTCATGCGCAGCCTGGCTGAGCGGGCCAGGGAACACCAGCAGACTCTCCTTCCGGGCTATACCCATCTCCAGCCGGCCCAGCCAGTGACCCTGGCCCATCATCTGCTGGCCTACGTCCAGATGTTCAAACGGGATTTTCAGCGGATTGAGGACTGCCGGAAGCGGGTGCGGGTCTCCCCTCTGGGGGCCGCAGCCCTGGCCGGCACCACCTATCCCCTGGACCCGGAGTATACCGCCGGTCTGCTCGGCTTCGAGCAGGTCTTTGCCAATAGCATGGATGCGGTGTCCGACCGGGATTTCGTGCTGGAGGGGCTGTTCGTGGCCGGAGTGATCATGACGCATTTGAGCAAGCTCTGCGAAGAACTCATCCTCTGGGCCAATCCGCTTTTCGGGTTCGTCCGGCTGCCGGATGCCTTCGCCACAGGCTCATCCATTATGCCCCAGAAAAAAAATCCTGATGTGCCTGAACTCATGCGAGGCAAAACCGGACAGGTCCTTGGGGAGCTGTATTCCTTGTTCACGGTGCTCAAAGGACTCCCCTTATCCTACAACCGCGATCTGCAAGAGGACAAGCCGGGGTTCATTCGAACGGACAAGGCGGTAGACGGATCGCTGCGCATCATGGCGGCCATGATTCAGGCCCTGCAGTTTGATCCGCAGAAAATGGAGCAGGCCATCCGCTCCGGATATTTAAATGCAACTGAATTGGCTGATTATCTGGTGGCGAAAGGCCTGCCGTTTCGTCAGGCCCACCGCATAACCGGCCGGCTCGTGGCTTTGGCCGAAAGCAGGGGGCTCGGGCTGGAAGACTTGTCTCTCGAGGAAATGCGTGGAATAGCAGGCTGCGTGGAAGCAGATGTTTTTGAGGCCCTGGAGTATCAGACCGCTGTTGGCCGGCGCCGGGTGCCCGGGGGAACCGGATTTGCTTCGGTCGCGTCCCAGCTGCAGAACGTCGAGCAATGGCTGGACCGGAAGGAAGCGTCAGGAACTGGCGGAAGCGTATAGGAGTCGAACCTACCGATGGGGATCAGCCCATCCACTGGATTTGAAGTCCAGGCGCCACACCGGTGACG
>CAZUMF010000247.1:0-7040 GCA_964621385.1 uncultured Desulfohalobiaceae bacterium | reverse complement strand
CTGATCATCCTCTCAGACCAGCTACCCATCGTTGCCTTGGTAGGCCATTACCCCACCAACAAGCTAATGGGACGCGGACTCATCTGATGACAATAGCTTGAATCAGAGGCCATCTTTACCGTATCACCCTAATAGCATACAGACTATCCGGTATTAGCCCCGCTTTCGCAAGGTTATCCCGAATCATCAGGTAGATCATCCACGCGTTACTCACCCGTCCGCCGCTGTACTCATCCCCGAAGGGACTTTCTCGCTCGACTTGCATGTGTTAGGCACGCCGCCAGCGTTCATTCTGAGCCAGAATCAAACTCTCCAGTTGAATCTATCTTTCCTGCGACTTCAAAAGCCGCAATCCAAAACTCATGAACCCAACTCACTATTTAATTGTCAAAGAACCTGCGCTCCCTTGCGGAAGAAGAGTAATTTACACAATCTCCCCTCCCCTGTCAAGCTCTGAAAACCTCTTTTTCAAAAAAGATTCAAAGAGCAAAATCCAAACGCGCAAGAGAGAACTTCTATCCAATCCCCAAGCCTTTGTCAATCGATTTCATAAACTTTTTTTAATGTCTTGATTTTAAGGGCTTATAGCCGGGCTGCCGCAGCCTGGACCACGTTCTCCAGCCCCTGGGCATTCAAAGCCGAAATGAAATAGAGTCCAAGATCCTTGGTCCGGGACAGGTCTCTCAACTCTTTCAGTTTTTCCTCCGGCCACAGATCAATCTTGTTCAGGACGCGAATCTGGGGCCTTTCAGCCAACTCCGGATCAAAACCCCGCAATTCGGCGTTCACCATTTCGAATCCGGCCAGCGGATCCTCCAGGACCAGATCTTCGATACTCAGCAGGTGGATGAGCACCTTGGTCCGCTGGACATGCTTGAGAAAACGGAATCCAAGGCCCTGACCGGCATGGGCCCCTTCGATCAGACCGGGGATATCAGCCATGACCAGCTGCCGGCCTTTCTCCAGGCTGACCACCCCCAGCTGGGGGGTCAGGGTGGTAAAGGGATAGGAGGCAACCTTGGGCCGGGCGGCGGAGACCCGGGAAAGAAAGGTCGACTTTCCCGCATTGGGCAACCCGATCAAGCCCACGTCAGCAATCAGCTTCAGCTCAAGGGCCAAGTGCTTTTCTGCCCCGGGCTCCCCGGGCTGGGCAAACCTGGGGGTGCGCATGGTGGAGGATTTGAAATGGAGATTGCCCTTCCCGCCCCGACCTCCGCAAGCCACCCGAAACTCCTGCTCTGGTTCCTGGAGATCGGCCAGGAGCGTTCTCCGCCCCTGCTCATCCAACTCCAGGACAAGGGTTCCCACCGGGACCTCGATGACGCAGTCCTTTCCGGATCTGCCCTGTTTTCCCTGGCCCTTGCCGGGCAGGCCGTTTTCTGCAAAATACTGTTTGTGCAAACGCAGGTCGTACAGGGTCAGCTTATCGGCCTGGGCCCGGAACAGCACATCCCCGCCCCGACCCCCGTCACCGCCGTCGGGACCGCCTTTGGGGATATATTTTTCCCTGCGAAAGGAAACGCAGCCGCTTCCGCCTTTGCCCGAACGGACCAGGATCATGGCTTCATCAACAAATCTCATGGTTTGTATTCCCAAAAAAAAACGGGAGGGCAACCCTCCCGCTGACAACTTCCCAAAAAAGCCTGCTCACCGCCGCTCCGCCCCCGGATCCGGGCTTTGCACAGGGCAGCCTCCACCCTCAAGCGGCTTCAACAATACGCACCTTGGTTTTCACCTTTCGCTTCCGGGTATACTTTTCATACTGCACGCACCCGTCGGCTTTCGCAAAGAGGGTATAGTCCTTGCCCATCCCGACATTCTCACCGGGATGCACTTTGGTTCCCAGCTGCCTGACGAGGATGTGCCCGGCCTTGACCTGCTGCCCGCCAAACTTTTTGACGCCTCTGCGCTGTCCCTGACTGTCCCGGCCATTCCGGGAACTGCCGCCTGCTTTTTTATGAGCCATCTTGACCTCCCATCAGCCTGCTGTGAAGCTGTTTCATCCATATCACAACTTTCAAATCAATCCTTTGAACAGCCGAAGCGGTCCACCCAACAGCTGCCTGAAAAACCTGCCCGGGGCCTCGCGCCAAAAATGGAGGCGCCCTTCCCCAAACAGGTCCTAAACTTCAATCCCGGTCACTTTAAGCTTGGTGAACCACTGGCGATGCCCGGCTTTTTTCCGGTAATCCTTCCGTTTCTTGTGCTTGAAAACGAGCACTTTCTTATCGCGTCCGTGTTCAAGCACCTCGCAGGTCACCCGGCCTTCTATATATGGGGACCCGACACTCACCCCGTTATCGCCGTGCACCAGAAGCACTTTCTCCAGGGAAACTTCATTCCCGACCTCGACTGGAAGCTTCTCCACCCGAATGGTTTTGCCCTGCTCCACTTTATATTGCCTTCCGGAATTTTCAACAATCGCATACATAGTTCCACCTCCAAAAAAGTCGAAACAAGCCTTATATCTTTTTTTCCATAAACTCGTCAAGCACTATTTTTTTGACATTTCGACTCGGCAAGGATAGGATGCATCCGCTTTATCCAGTCTGAAATTTTCAAATTTCAATCTCGATTGGTCCAATGGCATTGTATCGGCAAAGACGTCTCGCAGTTGGTTTTCAACACCTGTTTGACAAAAAATGGCGCCTTGGAGCAGGAGAGAAAGGAGACAATCATGACCAAAAGAAGCGATTTGATGACCAAAGGACCTCAGAGAACGCCGCATCGATCCCTGTTTCGGGCCAGTGGTTTCACGGACTGGGAGTTGGAAAGGCCGATGATCGGCATTGCCAACTCCTTCACTGAAATCATCCCGGGCCACATGCATCTCAATACACTGGTTGAAGCCGTCAAAGCCGGGATTTACGCAGCCGGGGGAACCCCGATTGAATTCAACACCATCGGTGTCTGCGACGGAATCGCCATGAATCATGAAGGCATGAAATACTCCCTGCCCAGCCGCGAACTCATTGCCGACTCCATTGAGATCATGGCCAACGCCCATCCCTTTGACGGACTGGTTCTGCTGTCCTCCTGCGACAAAATCATTCCGGGCATGCTCATTGCCGCAGGCAGGCTGAACATCCCGTCTGTCTTCCTCTCCGGAGGGCCCATGCTTCCCGGCAAAGTGCAGGGGAAGGACACCGGTCTGGATAAAGTTTTCGAGGCTGTGGGCCGCTTCCAAAGAGGGAGCATCACCCGGGAGGAACTCCTGGAATATGAATGTCAGGCCTGCCCCGGGGCCGGTTCCTGTTCCGGCATGTTTACCGCCAATACCATGAGCCATCTGGCCGAGGCCCTGGGCATCGCCCTGCCTTTCAACGGAAGCATCCCGGCAACCTATGCCGAACGAACCTGGCTGGCCAAGCAAACCGGTCAGTGTGCCGTCAACCTCGCCGTCCAGGGCATCACGCCCCGCGAAATCATGACCGACGAGGCCTTTGAAAACGCCATGGCCGTGGACATGGCCCTGGGCGGATCAACCAATACAGCCCTGCATCTCCCGGCCATAGCCCATTATGCCGGCTTGAATATCAGCTTGAAGAATTTTGCCTCCTTTACTGAAAAAATCCCCCACCTGACCTCCATTGCCCCGGCCGGTCCACACCACGTCCAGGATCTTTTCTATGCCGGAGGGATTCCCGCCATCCTGGCTGAACTCAACAAAGCAGCCCTGATTCACAGCCGGCCGATGACCGTTTCCGCCAAGTCGGTCGGGGATCTGCTCACTGAAATCGGAGCCGGCATCAAAGACACGTCCGTCATCAGAACCCTGGAGCACCCGGTGCATCCAACCGGAGGCCTGGCCATTCTGAGCGGGAGCTTGGCCCCGGACGGTGCCGTGGTCAAGCAGGCCGCAGTAGCGGATGAAATGCTCACCCATGCCGGACCGGCCAGGACCTTCGGCTCAGAGGCCGAGGCCTTCCAGGCCATCAGCGAAAACCGCATTGAAAAAGGGGAGGTCATTGTGATCCGTTTCGAAGGCCCGAAAGGTGGTCCGGGCATGCCGGAAATGCTCTCTCCAACCTCGGCCCTGGCCGGCATGGGCATGGACAAGGATGTGGCCCTGATCACTGACGGCCGCTTCTCCGGGGCCAGCCGGGGTGCGGCGATCGGTCATGCTTCCCCGGAAGCGGCGTCCGGAGGCCCCATGGCCGCAGTCCAGGACGGCGATATCATCGAAATCGATATCCCCAACAAATCCCTGCATCTGAACATTCCGGAGCAGGAGTTGAACGACCGGCTTCACAACCTGGCCCCCTTTAAACCCAAAATCACAACCGGCTATTTGGCCAGATACGCCTCCATGGTGTCCAGCGCGGACAAAGGAGCGGTTTTCCCCAGATAGGAGTATTTGTCAAGGACTTCAACTGCTTCGGGGCACACATTGTTTTGTTTTTTATGACAGAGATTGACTGATAAACATGGACACAGGCAACGCCTTGCTCGCGGTCAGGGATCTGCACATCTCTTTTCTCTCTGAAGAAACCGTCTCCAGGGCGGTGGCCGGGCTGAATTTCGAGGTGCATCCTGGAGAAACCGTCTGTCTGGTCGGTGAATCCGGCTGCGGGAAGACGGTTTCTTCCCTGGCCGTCCTCGGACTGATCCCCCAGCCGCCCGGCAGAATTGAACAGGGTTCCATTCGCTTTCAGGGACGTGAGCTTCTCGGGCTTCCGGAGCCGGCCTTGCGCCGGCTACGGGGCAAAGCGATCAGCATGATCTTTCAGGATCCCCTGACCTCTCTGAACCCGGTGTTCACGGTCCGGGAACAGATCCAGGAGACCATCCTGGCCCATGAATCACTAACGGCCAAGGATTTAGAGCAGCGACTTTTCAGGCTCATCGCCAGTGTGGGTCTGCCCTCTCCGGAGACCACCCTCGCCGGCTATCCGCACCAGCTCAGCGGCGGGCAGCGTCAGCGGGTGATGATCGCCATGGCCATGGCCTGCAACCCCGCCCTGATCATCGCGGATGAGCCGACCACGGCTCTGGATGTCACCGTCCAGGACCAAATCATCCAGCTCTTCAAGTCCTCGGTCCAAGACGGCTCGAGATCCATCCTGTACATCACCCACGACCTCGGCGTGGTGGCCAATCTGGCCCAGCGGGTCTATGTCATGTATGCCGGCCTGATCGTGGAGCAGGGATCGGCTAAAAGCCTCTTTGCCAACCCCCTGCATCCCTATACCCGGGGTCTGCTGGCCTCCCTGCCCGGAACCGCCAAACGGGGCAGCCTGCTCCCGAGCATCCCGGGCACGGTCCCGGAGCCGTCCAGACGCCCGACCGGGTGCCCGTTTCACCCCAGGTGCTCCCTTGGTCAGGCCGCCTGCTCCCGGCAGCTGCCTCAATTGGAATCGTGCGGCGAAGGCCATTTCAGCCGCTGTCCCATCCTCGTCCTTTCACCAACAGGGGTGGACGGGTCATAAGGAATCAAGTATGTTCACGGAATTGCCGACCACTCCCAGGACAGAGCTCGAGCGACGCATCGCCTCTCTGCAGGAGCAGCTTGTTGAACAGGCCATCGACGGCGCCCTGATCATCCAGAACACCGATCTGTTCTATTATGCCGGAACCACCCAGCTGGCCCAGTTGTACATCCCGGCCCAGGGTTCACCCCGGCTCCTGGTCCGCAAGAGCCTGGAACGAGCCAGATCCGAATCAGCATTGGAGTGCATCCAGAAGTTGCCCAGTCCCAAATCCCTGGGGGACCATCTCCAGGCTGCCGGACAGGAACTGCCGAAAACACTCGGTCTTGAACTCGACGTGCTTCCGGCTGCTCTGTACGAAGCCTACCGCCGGATCTTCTCTGAGACGCAGCTCGTGGACATCGCCCCTTCCATCAGACACCTGCGGGCGGTGAAATCCGGCTATGAACTCGAATGCATCCGGGAGGCGGCCGACCTGGCCGCCGTTGTCGCCGGCCGGGTGCCGGACCTGGTCCGGGAAGGCATGCGCGAAATCGAACTGGCCGCCCGGGTGGAAGCTGAAGCCAGAAAACGTGGGCATCAGGGCCTGGTCCGCATGCGGCTCTGGAACGGCGAACTGTTTTACGGGCACCTCATGTCCGGGGCTGCTGCGGCGCTGCCCAGCTGTCTGGCCTCCCCCACGGGAGGCCTGGGGCTCAGCCCGGCCGTTCCGCAGGGGGCCGGCTATTCCAGAATCAAAGCCTACGAGCCGATCATCATGGATTACGTCTTTGCCAAAAACGGCTACCTGGCGGATCAGACCCGGATCTTTGCCTTGAAGGGACTGCCGGACGAACTGCTCCAGGCCCATGAGGCCATGCTCGAGCTTCAGGAAGCCCTTCAAGCAAAAGCCCTGCCAGGGACCAGGACCGGAGATCTCTATGCGTTTGCCCAGGAATGGGTGCGAGAGCGCGGCTATGCCGACTGGTTCATGGGGGCGGACGAAGAACGGATCCGCTTCATCGGGCACGGCATCGGACTCGAACTCGACGAATTTCCCTTTCTGGCCGCTGGTCAGGACATGGTCCTTCAGGAGAATATGGTCATTGCCCTGGAGCCGAAACTCATTTTTCCCGGCAAGGGCGTGGTGGGCATCGAGGACACCCACCGGGTGACCCTGTCCGGTCTGGAGCGCCTGACCAGTTTTGACCAGTCCATCCAGATTGTTTCCTAGACGTTCTACCGGACGTTGGCATATATTGCATACAATACAAATTAGAATTTCTGTTAGGTGCCTCTGTTTCAGAGCTTAGTGTAATTCTTGCGTGATGATAAAAAATATATACTTACGGGAGACATAAATTGCAACGCACCGAAATGTTGAGCAGTAGCTACTGAATTTTTCGAACAGGCAAAACCTCAATTTATGACGACCGTAAGTATGGAACAAAACGCCATCCTCCAGGCCAGGGGGGTCAGCAAGCACTTCCCGGTGCGCAAGGGGTTTCTGCAGCGTCCGGCGGGCTGGGTCCATGCCCTGGACGAGGTCAGCCTGACCGTGCCCAGGGGAGGAACCTTGGGTCTGGTGGGAGAGTCCGGCTGCGGCAAATCCACCCTGGCCCGGATCGTCCT
>CAZUMF010000246.1:0-7063 GCA_964621385.1 uncultured Desulfohalobiaceae bacterium | reverse complement strand
TGACCCTGACACCCGAAACCTGACACCTGAAACCTGACACCTGAAACCTTGAGTGACACCCGAAACCTGAAATAATGCCCATCGTCAACACTATCCGCCAAATCATCGACACCCTGAAATCCGGTGAATCCAGGCGCCTTGACGAGCGGGATTCCAAACGTCTCCTCCAGGCCTACGACATTCCGGTGGTTTCCGAAGAGGTGGTATACAGCGAGGCCGAGGCCCAGACCGCTGCCGCGTCCCTGGGCTTTCCCGTGGTGGCCAAGGGCTTCGGCTCACAGCTGAGCCACAAGAGCGAACTGGGCCTGGTCAAACTGGATCTCCAGAGCCCTGAAGCCCTGAGTGCCGCCTATGCCGGGCTGTTGGAGGCCGGGGGATCTGATCTGGAAGGGGTGCTCATCCAACCCCGGGTCTCCGGACAACGGGAATTTCTGGCCGGCATGTTCCGGGACCCGGTCTTCGGTCCGGTGATCATGTTCGGCCTCGGCGGCGTCTTTACCGAGGGCCTGACCGACATTGCCCTGGGGATCGCCCCCCTTGATGATCAGGACGGGCCGTCCATGCTGGAATCGATCCGCGGCGCCCCGTTGTTGGGCCCTTTTCGGGGCGAACCCCCTGTGGATAAAAACAGACTGGTTAGCATCCTGCGAGCACTCTCCAGGATTGCCTTGGACTACCCGGACATTGTCGAGATCGACATCAACCCCCTGAAGATCACCCCGCAGGGAGTCATCCTGGGAGTGGACGCTCTGGTGGTCTGCAAAAAACAGGTCGAGCCGCCCTCTAAGCCGGCCCCCCAGTCCCCGGAAGCCATCGGCAAGCTCTTCTATCCCCGGTCCATCGCCTTTATCGGCGCCTCGGCCCAACTCGGGAAATGGGGGCACATGCTGGTGGTCAACACCCTCACCGGGGAATTCAAGGGGGAGGTCTCCCTGGTCAACCCCAAGGGAGGAACCATTGCCGGCCGGCATTGCTACCGCTCCCTGACCGAAATCCCGGGCAGCGTGGATCTGGCCATCGTGACCATCCCGGCCGCGAAGGTCATGGATCTCATTCCGGAGATGGAGAAAAAGGGCATCCGGAACATGGTGCTCATCACCTCGGGTTTCGGTGAAACCGGAGCGGGGGGAAAAGAATTGGAGCAGAAGCTCGTCAAGGCCGCGGAACAGGCCGGTATCCTCATCCTCGGCCCGAACACCATGGGTTTGAACAACCCGCACATCGATTTTTTCTGCACCGGCTCCGTGGTCAAGCCCAGGGCCGGGTCCACGGCCATGGTCTCCCAGTCCGGCAACATGGGGGTCCAGCTTTTGTCCTTCGCCGCCCAGCAGGGCATCGGCATCCGGGCCTTTTCCGGCTCCGGAAACGAGGCCATGCTGACCATCGAAGATTTCATGGACGGCTTTGCAGTGGACCCCTTGACCAAAACCGTGATGCTCTATCTGGAAAGTGTCAAGAACGGACCAAGGTTCTTCAAGAGCGCAAAAAAATTGACCAGAAAAAAGCCGGTCATCCTCCTCAAGGGCGGAACCAGTCAAGCCGGGAACAAAGCCGCGTCCAGCCACACCGGGGCCATGGGTTCCGATGTCCGGGTCTTCGACGCCCTCTGCCGGCAGACCGGGATCATCAAGGTCGACGGTCCCAACGATCTGCTGGATCTTTCCGCGGCCTTTTCATCCCTGCCTCTGCCCCGGGGCAGCCGGGTGGGAATCATGACCCTGGGCGGGGGCTGGGGGGTGATCACCGCGGATCTCTGCGTCAAATACGGCCTGGAAGTCCCCGAACTCAGCCCGGAGATTGTCCGGGCTTTGGATGAACTGCTGCCGGAGTACTGGAGCCGCTCCAATCCGGTGGACCTGGTCGGAGAACGGGATCTGTCCCTGCCGATCAAGGCCCTGGAGATCCTTCTGTCCTGGGAAGAATGCGATGCGGTCATCAATATGGGCATCCTCGGCCGGCGGGTCTTTGTGGACGATTATATTCAGGCCGTGCAATCCGTGGATCCCGCGTACAGCGAGGAGGAACTCGGGCAGGCCGCGGGCATGGTTGCGGATTTCGAAAAGGAGTACATCTCCAAAATCGCCACCTGCATGACCTATAACAACAAACCGGTCTTCGGGGTCAGACTGGCCACCGGGATTCAGGACCAGGTGGTCATGGAGGTGCAGGGCTGTCCCTTCAAGACGGTCTTCTACCCGTCCCCGGAACAGGCGGTCAAGGCCTGCGCCGAGATGTATCGGTATTATAATTATCTGAAGAAGAATTAAGAGATAGCCCACGGAGAAGAGGGGATCTGCCCACGGATCATCCGTGGGCAAAATCTGCATTCTTCTCTTACCGTGAGAAACACTAGGGAAACGCTATGCATCATCAATTCGAACAAGGTCCCATCCGGCCGCCCAGTGAAGCCGGCAGCCTTCTGCTGCGCTTTACCCGCAACTGCCCCTGGAACAAATGCGGTTTCTGCCGGGTCTACAAGAACAGAACCTTCAGCCGGAGGAGCCTGGAGGAGATCAAAAGCGACATTGATGCGGTCCGGGGGATCATCGATGCACTGAAAAAGCTGTCCGAGGACAAAGGCCACAAGGGTTTTCTCAACCGGGAAGTCCTGCAACTGGCTTTGACCAGTCCGGACTTCACCGATCAGGAGCGCTATGTAGCGGCCTGGGCCTGCCGGGGGCAGGGCACGGTCTTCATCCAGGACGCCAACAGCCTGATCATGAAGCAGGAGGAACTCAGCGAGGCCCTGCGCTATCTGCGGGAACAGGTGCCCGGCGTGACCCGGGTGACCTGCTACGCCCGGAGCAACACCGTGTCCCGCAAGAGCGTCGAGGAGCTCCAGGCTGTCTACAAGGCCGGACTGGACCGGGTGCATATCGGTATGGAAAGCGGATCGGACAAGGTCCTGAAGCTCATCCGCAAAGGGGCGAGCAGCACCCAGCACATCGAGGCAGGGCAGAAAGTCAGGCAGAGCGGCCTGACCCTGTCCGAATATGTGATGCCCGGTCTGGGGGGGCGGAGTCTCTCCAAAGATCACGCCCTGGAAACCGCCCGGGTTCTCAATGCCATCGACCCCCATTACATTCGGTTGCGCACCCTGCGGGTCATCCCCGGGACCGACCTGCACGAGCTGTGGACCAACAATGGATTCCAGCTCTTGAGCGACGACGAGACCGCCCGGGAAATCCGGCTTTTCATTGAGCAGCTGGAGGGCATTCACAGCACCCTGACCTCGGATCACATCATGAACCTCCTGGAAGAAGTCCAGGGCACCTTCCCTCAGGACAAACAGCACATGCTGGCAGTCATTGACGAGTATCTGGGTTTGCCGGACCATGACCGTCTGTTGTATAGACTGGGCCGGCGCGGCGGGGCCCTGCGCTCCCCCCGGGAAATCCAGAATCCCACGGTCAGAGGCAAGCTGGAGCAGGCCAAGATAGACCTGGAGCGGGAGCAGGGGCAGGAATTGGAATCGATCATTACGGAGATGGGCAACCAATATATTTGAGTGGAGGACCCACAGAAAAGAAATTTATTGGCCCACAGATCACACTGATTGACACAGATAATGAAGAGACTTTTTTTTGCCGCCGGGAACCCGTCTTCGCTTGGCTACAGCGTGGCACGTAAGACCCGGCAGCAAAATGAGTCATCGACTTGCGTCGATAGACTCAACCCAAACTCATGATTTTTTGACAAAATCCATCCGTGTCAATCTGTGTGATCTGTGGGCAAAATCTTATTCCCTCTATCATCAACATTATAAAAGGAGATTCCTCATGTCAGAACAAACATGCAGCAGCTGCTCCAGCCAGGACAGCTGCCAGGATCAAGAGAACAAGGACAAGAAGCTCAATGCGGCCATGTGCCGGATCAAGAATAAAATCGTGATCCTCTCGGGCAAAGGCGGTGTGGGCAAGAGCAGCGTCGCGGTGAATATCGCGGTAGGACTGGCCCAGGCCGGCAAAAAAGTCGGGCTCATTGATGTGGACGTGCACGGTCCCAGCGTGCCCAGGCTCTTGAACCTGGCAGGCTCCAGACCCGCCTCCAGCGAGAACAGCCTGGAGCCTATCCGCTGGAGCGAAAACCTCTCGGTCATGTCTTTGGGCTTTCTGATCCCCAACAAGGAGGATTCCGTGATTTGGCGAGGGCCCATCAAGATGAGCCTCATCAGACAGTTTCTCGAGGACGTGAGCTGGGGCGACCTGGACTATCTTATCGTGGACTGCCCTCCGGGAACCGGGGACGAACCGATCTCCGTGATGCAGCTCCTGGGACCTTCGGCCCAGGCCGTGATCGTGACCACGCCCCAGGACGTGGCCATTGACGATGTCAGGCGCTCCATCAATTTCTGCCGGCAGACCCACAATCCCGTCCTGGGACTTGTGGAAAACATGAGCGGGTTTGTCTGCCCGCATTGTCAGGAGACCGTGGACATTTTCAACACCGGCGGGGGCGAAAAACTGGCCGAGGAAAGCCAGATCCCCTTTCTGGGACGTATCCCGCTCGATCCGGAAATGGTCAAGGCCGCGGATGCCGGTGAATCCGTCTTGAAGACCCGGGCCGACAGTCCGGCGGTTGAGGCGATCAATGCCATCCTCCAGCCGCTGCTCAATCTGACCGAGGAGCAACCCGAGGCCGCTACAGCCAAATGACGGCTCTTCCGGTTATTGCGTACCTGGATGTGAAAAGGATGGCGGGAAGAGAAAGATTTGGTTCCGCGCCCGCTCGAGGACTCGCTTGAGCTAGGGAGTGCACAGAGAGCGGAAGGAGAAGAGAGTTTCTTTTTGGCCGTGTCGGAGAAAGGCAGGACACGGCCAAAGGGGCTCCGCCCAGACGGGCAAACGGAATGTGTATTCGCCGAAGGCGATGCTGCTTGAGCCCGGACGTTCTTCCTCTCGTCCGGGCTCAATTGCAAAAAACCAATCTTCTCTCCTCAGGCTCTCTGAAGACTCTGCGACTCACGTGTCGCGGCGAAGCGTCTTGGCGAAGCCGGAAGCGACTCTGGGCTTGTCTCGGCGAAGCTGACAAGCGAAGACGGGAGCGGGCGCGGAATCATTCTTCAAAGTACGCATTTTTCGGATGAACCCAAATGACCATGCCTTCCCGGGAAAACAGCCCGCTCGGATCTTGACAGGGATTCGGGAAAGGGCTATTTTTCAAATCAGTCGGGATGTGGCGCAGTCTGGAAGCGCACTTGAATGGGGTTCAAGGGGCCGGTGGTTCAAATCCACTCATCCCGACCAGAAATCAAGGGGGTTAGATGCAAGTCTGACCCCTCTTTTTTTGGGTGCCCCTCCGCTTATACTTTGCTTATCATTGTGCTACAAATCAAGCACATGAAAAGAAGAATTGAGCCCACAGATCACACAGATTAACACGGATGATGAATACCTTTTTTGCTGCTGGAATAAGACTCAGCAACAAAAGGAGTCATCGCCCTGCCAGGCTTCGCTTTCAGCTACGCCGCGCCAAGGGCGATAACTCCAGAAGAATTGCCTTTCTGCCATGCCGCATGACGATGGCCTTTGCCTGCCAGCCTCTTATTGCTGGCAGGCAAAAAGAAAACCTATCTTGCCGCGGCGACTTGTCTCGTCGAAGCTTTCAAGTGAAGACGGAAGCTTCAATGCGTAGACAGGCCGTGTCAATCTGTGTGATCAGTGGGCAATAATCTGCTTTCTTTCATTTTCAAAGTATCGACGGAAGACGACCCTTCATTCAACTCCCTATGATAATAGTTAAAAAGCCATTTGAACAATTTAAATGGTGACTGACTCAAGGCAAAGCGACTCATGTTATAGAAAAGCTTGACAATCTGAGTAAATTTTTTAGATCATTGGTGCCGAGAACAGCTCAATATTTTTGACCAGGCTTCCAAATACCCAAACTAAACACGGAGCTTGAATATGGTAACTGTCGACATGAAACAAGTCTCCAGATTTATGCTGCTTGAGGCATAAACTGAAAAGCACACAGCTGAAGAAAAAATTAAAATTTTTAAAAAAATATATAATCTGACCTTGCACGAACTTGAAAACCAACTGTATAAATCCAATGAAGAGCATTTTGCTCATTTTGATGATTATATGGAATGGAAGGCTTATGAAAAGTACTTAGTAGAAATAAATCAACGTATTCATGAGCTTCAAAGTGGATATATTCAAGTCGCTTGAAACATCAGTAACAGTCAGCCATTTCGAGGTACTCGATTTTAAAGCCTGGGAAACAGGTTTATATGTAAAGCTGATGGCTTTCATCAAAGATGCCTCTGTTCTATATGTCCGTGAAAATTCGTGAGCATTCGCGGACAATGGATTTTATTCTTCTTCCCCTTCACTCCTGATCCTGATGGACAGAATCCGCTCGATGGCGTCGCTTTCCAGCCCCATCTCCCGAAGCTCCCGGGTCATGTCCATCCGGACCTCCAAGTCCCCATCATGTGTATGATATTCCCTGGATTCGGCAGCCTCACCCTCCTGAACGATTGCTTTCATCTCAATCACTTTATTCATGGCACCTCCTGCCAAGAAGTTTGGAGCCCATGTTCCTGATGATCACGGCTCCCCGGCCAGGCCGTTGAACTATAAGGAATCCAGGATATTGTAAGGTCGAACTCTCAACAAAAAAGGTACGACTTTTTCAGGAGGAATTTCTTTCAATAAACTTCAAAAAATTCTTTTTGAGTTCCATTTTCAGAGCAGACGAAACCCTTCATTGAAATATTTTGTGAAAACACGGACTATCACGATTTTCCCATCCTTTCTCTTGACTTTCTCCCTCTCACAGGTAGGATATTGAAAATTCATTCAGGGAGGATCGTAAATGCTCGAACAATTCAAAAAGCTTGAAAAAGTGGCTCAGGCCATAGTTGAGGCTGACCCAAACGTCATTGAAGTCCTCATTCATCAAGATCGGCCACACGCGCCACTTGATGCCGAGGAAATCTACTTGGTCTGCTACCTGAACAACTATGAGATGACCCACGATCTCTCGGCTTACGAGGAGGAGGCATACACCTGGGAAATGGATATCACTGAGAACATCGAAAGCGCTCTCAAAAAGC
>CAZUMF010000245.1:0-7089 GCA_964621385.1 uncultured Desulfohalobiaceae bacterium | reverse complement strand
GCTGGATTCGAATGACCAGATCAGACAGGCTCTCTTTGAGATGATCGCTCACATAAGACTGCGAGGAGACCTCCAAGGGTTTCCAGGTCCAGGTCTTTGGTGATCTCTTTCGGCAAATAATACCGGACGAAATCCTTGGCATTGCCCTCCCTGCCAAGAATGTTCTTGACCACATTGTCGTGAGATTTGTTGAATTGATCATTCATACAGGTGGAATATAGGGCATCAGGGATCGAATGGCAAGGGCGGAGGGCAGAGAGAGGTCAGATATCAGGGGGCAGGGGGCAGGGGTCAGGAAGAATCAGAGCATGATCCGAGTTCACAGTTCACAGTTGGAAGGAAAATCTTAAACGCGGAATTCGGAACGACGAACGCGGAAGGCGAAAAAGACCCAAAGAAACCCTCTTCTCCCTCCTCTCTCTGTGCACTCCCTAACTCAAGCGAGTCTTCGCGTGTCACGTCATAGCGTGAAAAGCGGAGACGGAAGCGGGCGCGAAGCCAAACTCTTTTCTTCTTGGCATCTCTTTCAAATCCAGGTACGCAAAAACCGGAAGAGCCAGAAAAGCCTCTTGTCAGGGATTGCTTCGGCGAAGACGCCTCGCAATGACGGATGAGGTTGACAAACCGTTGGAAAATCGAAGTTTTTTCAGTGATCAAACTGGCCGGCCCTGACACCTGAAGCCTGAAAAACTGTCCAGTGCCCGGCATCAGGCCGAGAGGTTGTGGAGGCGCTGCCCGGACGTATCCGGTTTGCTGCGGTAGCCTGAAAGCATCTGTTTGTTGGCATTCAACCGCTCCAATTCATCTTTGGCCACGGCCAGGGCTCCCCGGAGGTGCCGCTGCAGGGCGCCGTTCTCGTCCCGTATCTGGACCAGCAGGGTTTTCCATTCCCAAAAGGCAGGCAGCCGATCCAGCTTCAGTCCGCGTGTTTCAGCTTCCGCCCGAAGCTGTTCATCATATTGCCTGGCTATTTGATCCTGGTTCTGCAGATCCGTAAGCAGCCTGGAAAGGGTGTTCGCCGGAGCTCCGGCTGCAACGCGCTTGCGAATACGTTCGTAGAGTTCCAGCATCTCCCGGTAGCAGCCCATGGATTGCTGCAGCAAATTTTCAATAGCCATAGTTTAACCTGTATCCCTGTTCATCAGTGTTCCCATATCGAAAACGCGGAGCGGGGAACGCGGAACTCGGAACTCGGAGTGATGATGAAAAGCATTGCCTCTTCCTGCCTTCAACCGTGAACCGTGAACCCTCTTAACCTCTTTTACTCTATGCCCTCTGCTCTATGCTCTATGCCTCTTTCAACTGTGAACCGTGAACCGTGAACCTCTTTAACCTCTTGTAGCCGTGAACCGTGAACCTCTTTAACCTCTTGTAGCCGTGAACCTCACATAGCCGCGCTGAGCGGTCTGTGCTCCTGGTTCGGGACGTCATACTCTGGTTCCAGTTCCCGGGTGTCCCGTTCGCTTTTGGCGATCTCCACGGCCTGGACCCAGCCTTCATGCAGGTCGCTCAAAAGGTCGATCACCGTCTGCAAGGCCTGGGGATCGTTTTCGGTGTTCGAACGGGTCAGCTCGCGGGTCATAAAGGCGTACAGGGCATCCAGGTTTTCGGCGATTTCGCCGCCGGTCTCGAAGTCCAGGGTATTGGAAAGCTCGGTGATGATGGCCATACCCCGGCTGACTTTCTCCAGCTTGGTGATGCGCTCGCCATCCTCCAGGGCCTGTTTGGCCTGTTTGAGAAAGCGGATGGCCCCTTCGTAGAGCTGGATAAGGATCTGCTCCGGCGAGGCGGTCTGGACCTGGTTCTGCTGGTAATGGTTGATATAGGCGTTCATGAATCTTTACTCCCGATTTTTGGCATTGAATCCATTTGCTGGGTCAGGAAGTCCCTCTGGGTATTGAGCTGGCTCACGAGCTGCTCCATGGCCATGAACTGGGCGCGCAGGGTCTCCTCCCGTTTCTCAAGACGGTCCTGCATTCGTTCGATGTCGGTTTCAACCCGGCTGATATTGTTCTGGATGCTTGTCGTGCGGCCGGCCAGAAAGCCGTCCCTGGAGTCGGTAATGCTTTCCAGGTAATCCTGGAACTGCACAGCGATGCCCTGGCTGCCGTCTTCCCCGGCCAGGAGTTTCTCCACGCTGTCCAGGTCGTTGGCAATGGCCTCATCAAGCTTGGCGCTGTCCAGGGTCAAAGTCCCGTCACGCTGGGTCTGGAGCCCGAGTTCACTCAAGGCGGAAAAGTTTCCGGAGTTGTCTGAGATAGTGGTTAACAGGTTCTGCAGCCTCCGCTTGACCACATTCAATCCTGAGTCGCCGCTCAAGATACCGCCGCTGCTGTCCTCCATCTTGGACTGGCCACTGACAAAGGAGACCACCTCGTTGTAGCCGCCGACAAAACCCTCAATGAGCCCTTTGACTGAGGCTGTGTCCACGTCCACGTCCAGAGTGGTGGTCGTGCCGGCCTCGGCCTGGATGAGGTCCAGGGTCACGCCTTCAATGGCATCGGACACGGTGTTGCTGTCGCTGTAGATGTCGATGTTGTCCACCCGGATATGGGCCTGCTGCGCGGCCTGGGTCTCGGTGAAGCTCGGATTGGCGTAGGTTCCGCCGGACAGGCCGCTGGCGTCGACCACAAAGCCGTCCGCAGTGTCCTCGCCTGTGAGCACGAGCCGGTACGGGGTGTCGGTACCGTCGTTGATCACCGTGGCCGTCACCCCGGCGCCGGCCTCATTGATGGCTTCCTTGATGCCTTCCAGGGAGTTGTTGGTCTCGTCAATGGTGACCTCCACCGCGGCCTCACTGCCCACGGTGATGGACAGGGTCCCGGTGCCGAAACTGGAGGCGGTCTGGTCCGCATAGCCCTGGCTCACGGATTTTTCCACCTGGGCCAGGTCCACGACTTCGATCCCGTAACGGCCGGCAGCGGCCTCGGACGAGGTTGAAGCCGTGAAATAGTCTTCGTTGCTGACGGTGGCGCTTTTAGCCCGGATGTCCTCGGACGAGTCCAGCTGCTGAATCCTGCCCTGAAAGGCATTGAGCTTGGCGTCAAACGTGGACAAAGCCTGCAAACGGCTGTTCATCCACTCTTTATCGCCCTGGAGCCGGGTGAGGGGCTTGCGCTCGATAGCCATCAGCTCCTTGACGATGCTGTCCGTGTCAATGCCCGAGGAAAGGCCGTTGAAAGTGATGGACATAAGGCCCCCTGATATTTATTCCACGGAATTCGCGAGATTGCCCCGCAAATCGCTCAGGTATTGTTTCAGACCCAATATTTCTTCGGGCGGCAACTGCCGGACGACTTCATCTGTCTTCCGGTCCACGACCTTGACGATCAGTTCCTGGAGGTGTTCGTCTTTTTCAAAGCGGACGCTGTAGGTGCCTTCTTCGGAGATGTTCTTGATCTTGTCCAGGACTTCCTCCCGGGCCACCTGCTTGTCGTGATTCAGGCGCTCCTGCTCGGCAGCCATTGCCTGATGAGCCTTGCTGAATTGTTCCGCTTTAATACTGCCTTGCTCCAGGGTTTGACCAGCATACTGCTGTGAGGAAACCGATTGGATTTCCATAGTGTTTCTCCTTAGGTCGCAACCCGGGGCAGGGACCGGATTTTCCGGCCCCTGCCTCATTCAGGCTGGTTGTTACTGGAGCAGAGACAAGGCAACCTGGGGGGCTTGGTTGGCCTGGGCCAGGATGGAAACGCCGGCCTGCTGCAGCACGTTCTGCTTGGTCATCTCAGAGGTTTCCTTGGCAATGTCCGCGTCCATGATCCGGGAGCGGGCTGACGAGAGGTTCTCGGAGACGTTTTGGAGGTTTGCAATGGTGGATTCAAAGCGGTTCTGTACCGCACCGAGTTCGCCCCGGGAGGTATCAATGGCCGAAAGCGCTGAGTCAATAGCCATAATCGCGTCATTGGCGCCTTCCACATCCGTGACATCCACATCCAAGACGCTCTTGCTGGTATCAACATTCAGCAGAGTAGTGGAAAATCCCAGGATATCACTTGAGTCGGTGATATTGATGTCTTCGCTGGATGCAAGGGTTACCTGGCCGCGGAAATCGACGTCATAAGCACCGCTCGCCGCACTATCTGTAAATTCGCTGAAAACAGTCTCCAGCGTGCCCGAACCATCGCTTGCATCGGAGCCAAAACTTTCATCGAGTTTAATATCCCTGCCATCTTCTGCCTGAAGCTGCAATTCGCCGTCAAGCACCGTAGCCACAACGCCTGTGGTATCCGATCTGCTGTTAATGTATTCAGCTGCACCTTCAAGAGACATCGTGTCACCGTCAGCCAAGCCGCTTTCATCAATTACATCCTCGCCATTTATTGTTAATGTATAACTAAAAGTATTCGTAGTTGCTTCAAGAAAATTATCATTGGTGGTATCTGCCCATACCTGAGTGTTATCTGCACTAGCAGTAACTCCCGGAACGTTGCTGGCATTAATTGCCTCTGAAAGGGCATATGCACTGCCAGCAGTAAGACCGGCATCTGAATCAGTTCCATAGGTAGAGGATTCGACTATGGAAGTTTCGTTAATTTCTATGTTTGAACCATCGCTTCCGGTACCAGCTTTAACACCGTCATAAGCTGTTCTATCTGCGGTAGTAGTGCCGTCTGTACCGTCTACCGTTCTCTCTTCTGTGCCAGCCTCGTTCACCATAGACCCGATCTGGCTGGCCCTGGCGCCGCTGATATCCATGGAAATGCTCTGATTCGCGTTGGCGCCGACATGAAAAGTGGCTCCTGAAAATGTGCCATCCAGCAATGTTTTGCCGTTAAACTGCGTTGTAGTGGCAATCCGATCGATTTCCGCGATCAGTTGGTTGACCTCGTCCTGCATGGACTGTCGGTCAGCAGAGGTGTTGGTGTCGTTTGCGGACTGTACTGACAGCTCACGCATACGCTGCAGAATGTTTGTGCTTTCCTGAAGCGCCCCTTCCGCAGTCTGGGCAAGTGAAATGCCGTCATTGGCATTCCGTGTGGCCTGATTCAAACCACGAATTTGAGATGTCATTCGATCGGAAATGGCCAGTCCTGCGGCATCATCTTTGGCACTGTTGATTCGCAAACCAGAAGATAAACGCTGCATAGATTTTCCCAGTGCATTCTGGGAATTGTTTAAATGTCTTTGTGCATTGAGAGAAGCTACATTGGTATTAATTGTTAAAGCCATGATTTCCTCCTTGAAATGGGCTTTTGATTGAGGGCGTCCTTGCCCTTTGAAATAAGTTGGTTTGCATTACAGAAAAATTTTCTTCGACGCTGGATTGAGTGTAATTCGTTGAATATGCCTTTCTTCCACCTCCTGTTTTTGTATATGTTTTTGTGTCTTAAATTGCTTATCGACGTCCAATCAAAGATCTTTAAAAATTTTTTTGAAAATAACGGCATAAAAAAACAACATATCGAATTAACGGCTTTTTTAAATAAGCTAAAAAGAAGTCATGGGCCATCCATATCGCCTGTTGATTTTATTACACATCCCGCGTATTGCCTGTTTTGAGTAATTTATCCATTTTTTACACATTTCGCGCAATGCCTGTTTTGTGTAATTTCTTCACTTTTTACACATTTCGCGCAATGCCTGTTTTGAGTAATTTCTTCACTTTTTACACATTTTGGGCAATGCCTGATTTGGGTAATAAGCTCCGTTTTTACACATTTCGGGCAATGCCTTTTTTAAGTAATTTGTTTGATTTTTACTCATTTTGGGCAATGCCTTATTTGGGTAACTAGGGCATGATGCTGAACCCTCGGAAGGGTCAAAACCTGATTGTCAACCAAGAACAAGACGAGGAGCGGGATGAAGCCAAGTCTTTGTGTACATAATTCTTCCTTGTCAGCGTCGTCCTTTCGGTATAGGCTTTGACTATGCCCACATCGAGTCCTCATGTTCATGATCGCTTTTTCAAGCAGATATTCACCCGGCCGGAAAACGTCCGGGACTTTATCACCACGTACCTCCCCTCTGGAATTGTGGATCATCTTGAATTGGAAGGTTTAGAAGTTGTCAGCGGGAGCTTTGTAGAATCGGATTTGAGTGAATACTTCAGTGATGTGGTGGTCAAGACCAGGGTGAAGCAGAGCAATCCAGCTGATCTGTACTTTTTGTTTGAACATAAAAGCGGCCCGGAACGGTATGCCAGAGTGCAGGTTTTGCAGTACATGGCCAGCCGGTGGTATGCTCACGTTCGAGAGGGTTTGTCCGGACCGCTTCCATTGATCATCCCGATAGTTATCTATCACGGGACGAGGCGATGGAATTTCCGGCTGGAGTTCAGGGATCTCTTTGAGCCTCCGTCATCGGATTTTTTGCATTATATTCCAAGGTTTGAGCACATTCTGCACGACATCTCCCATCTGGATGAAAGCGAGATTAAGGGAACCATCGTATTACAGGCAGTGCAGCTGCTGCTCAAATACATCCAGAGTCCTGAACTGAGTGATCAGCTTCCCAAGATAGTGGAACTGCTGGGGAGCCTGGCGGAAAAAGACCGGCTGACCGAATACCTTCAGGTGGTCTTGGAGTATGTATTTCAGGCCTCTGAACATGTTGATGCCTCAGATGTACGCGAGGCGTTTGAAAAACTTCCTCAAGGAGGAAAGCTTATGCCGACCATAGCCGAAAAGCTGCGTCAGGAAGGAATGCAGCAGGGAATGCAACAGGGAATGCAGCAGGGAATGCAACAGGGAATGCAGCAGGGAATGCAGCAGGGAGAGCTTCAGGGAAAACGAATTGCCTTGTTGCGGCTGATGAACCGAAAGTTCTCACTGTCCTCTGGAGAGGAGTCCTTGATAATCTCAGTACAGGATCAGGCCACACTGGATCGAGCCCTGGAATCCGTGCTGTTTGCTCAGGACAAATTTGAGGTTTTGGGTTTGCTGCGATGAAGGAACATAGGGGGCATTATATTGCGAGGGAGGACCATAAACCCGTCTGAATATCCCACCGCCGAACAGTAATCAGAGGACAGTAGAAAGCGGTCCGTTAAGAAAAGGGACATTATGTTGCGAGTTGAGTTATGTTGCGAGGGGGAATCATAAACCCGTCTGAATATCCCGCTCTATACCCCGCCCCTTTTTTTAAACC
>CAZUMF010000244.1:0-7105 GCA_964621385.1 uncultured Desulfohalobiaceae bacterium | reverse complement strand
TTGAGCACACCTTCAAGCTGAAACTGAACAAGTATGCTAAAGCCGCGTGATTCCTGGGCGCATCACCTCTAACCTGTCGCTTTTGAGTAATGACGATCCTTTTTGGAAGGCACGGGAGATTACAAGAATACGAGCAGTTCTCTTGGTTCGAAAAAAAAGAAAGGGTTGAAACTGAATCAGTTTCAACCCTTGATTTTTTTTGGAAGCGGGGAGAGGATTTGAACCTCTGACCTTCGGGTTATGAGCCCGACGAGCTACCGTACTGCTCCACCCCGCATCGCTGAAGAAAATACAATAGCGCATTGCTCAGACACCTGTCAAGCAGAAATTTGTTGTGATGTTTTATTGGAAGCTTGTCTGCATCCTGGGGGGCGCTTTTCTGGAGTTCCTGTTTGTCGGTCTGGTCTTCTGGATCGCAGCCAGGGGCTCCCCGCCCCAAACACGGCTCCTGTGGATTGCCCGGCTGTGCCTCGTCCTGGGGGCCGGGCTGGTCATGGTCCATGCTGTTCTGGCCCGGGACCTGGTGCTGTTTGTGGGGCAGGGAATGGCCGGGGTCATGCTCTACCGCTGGCTGCAGGCCCATTCGAGCTGATATACCGATCCAACTTAGCTTCTATTGAAATAGAGACCAGGAACCTTTGAATAAGCAGTCCTTGTCGGGAAAAAACAAAATTGGGGCAGTATACGAGCCCAGCAGTTCGCTGAGGCTCTTGTCACACATCGAGGTTTCAGGTGTCGGGTGTCAGGTTTCAATGCATTGAACAACGCTCGTCATTGCGAGCGAAGCGAAGCAATCTTTCAGAAAAGCCTCTTGTCAGGGATTGCTTCGGCGAAGACGCCTCGCAATGACGGGTTATGGCGACAGTCTGCCGGTAAAACGTAGTTTCTTCACGGATCAAACTGGCTGGTCCGCCCAGCCAGCGGCCGCGCTGACACCTGAAACCTCATCATGTACTGATCCAATTTTGGTTTTTGAAACAAAGACTGATTGTCCTTTGATTGCAACGACAGAATCCTGAAAAATGTACGTTGGATCAGTAGCCCAAATCCTCGTTGATGAGGATGATCTTGACCCGCTCCGGGGGAGCGGATTTTTCCGTGATGGTCCAGGTGTTGCAGATGCGATCCGGGCTGTTGCAGTCTTCACAGCGCATGGTCTTGGTGCAGGGGGTTTGTTTGTTCAGGCGCAGGCAATTGACCGGGGCGGCATACTCTTTGACCCGCTGGAGGGCCAGTTCGAGATCGTCCACTACCTTGTTCCGGCCGACAAGCAGGGCGCAATGGACCGGTCCAAAGGTCAATCCGGCCACCCGGTTGCCCACGCCGTCCAAATTGACCAATTGTCCCTCCATGGTCAGGGCGTTGCTGCTGGTGATGAACAGCTCCGCAAGCAGGGCCTGCCGTCTGCGGTCAATGAATTCATCTTTGGGGAGCGAGGTGTCGTAGGTGTCGATGCATTTGGTGCCCTCGGCTGATTTGAGTTCGTCGTACAAACCGGAGTTGACCACGGTCATGGACCCCCCGAAAGAGACGCTCTGCGGATTGAGCGGCTTGAAGATGTCCTGCCAGAAAATGGATTTCGCCTGTTTTTGATCAGCGGCGATCCAGACCTTGAAATTGTTATCCTCCAGTTTTTTCTGCAGGGTTTGGAGTTTTCCCAGCCAAAAGGTTTCAATAGCCTGCTGACTCATAATACCGTCCTTTGTCAAATGATTGTCCAGTCGCATTCTTTCGCCGTCAGCACCAGGATAGCGGATTTTCGGGCACTCCGCAATGTGCAATTTTGAAGGGCTGTTGTTCCTTGACTGCCACGTCAATTACAGGTACAAGACATCTTTTATCTGAAAGTGACTCTCCGGCGTTTTCAATGGGACGGGGCCTGGCAGGCCTCCCGGGAAACCGCCGCATTCTGAGGACCAGCAACACAGGCATGCAGGAGGCTATCCATGAAACGAACATATCAACCGAGCAATACGAGTCGCAAGCGAACCCATGGTTTTTTGGTCCGCTCCAGGACAAAAAGCGGCCGGGCCGTCCTCCGGCGGAGAAGGGCCAAGGGACGCAAGCGTCTGGCTGTATAATTGATTTGGTTCATGCTCCAGCACGATGAGGGGTTTGGCTATCCCAAAGAGCGCCGGGTGCGGAAAAGACGGGATTTTGTGTTGTGCTATGAGCAGGGGACCCGCTATTTTTCCAGACATTTTCTGTTGTTTGTCAGGCGGCATGACCAGGCGGGGTCCGGGGTGCGTTTCGGGACGGCCGTGAGCAAGAAAATCGGCAGGGCGGTCAAACGGAATCGAGTCAAACGCCTGCTCAAGGAGTTTTTCCGGTTGCACCAGCAGGCCCTGCCCATTGATGCGGATATCGTGGCCGTGCCCAAGAAGCATATCCAGCCGGATGCCATCAGCCTGCAACAGGTCGAACAGGAACTGGTCCCGGTGCTGCCGCGGATTGTTCAGGATATGAAGAGTCAACACAAGAATGCGTAAACTCATCATCGGGCTGGTCCGGCTGTATCAGTGGACCGTCTCACCATTTCTGCCGCCGAGTTGTCGATTTATTCCCAACTGTTCCGAGTACGCCCTGCAGGCGCTGCATGTTCACGGCCCGTTTCAGGGCGGATGGCTGACAGCGAAGCGGTTGCTGCGCTGCCATCCTTTGGCTAAGCCGGGGTTTGATCCCGTTCCGGAGAACAGCGGCGGCCGCACGCGCAGACAGAGGCCCTCTGGTGTTGAAACAAAGGCAGGATCCCGGCCTGCAGCCGGGAAATCCGTGTGTGAGGAGTGCAGAAAGCATCATGAATGAAAATTGGCGAATTTTGCTGGCCCTGGGCTTAACCATGGTCGTCCTCGTGGGCTGGAACCTCTTGTTTCCTCCGCAGCAGGCCGTCCAAACCGACCCTTCCGAGAGGGCCGGCAGCCAGACCGAGCAAGCACAGACCCGGGCGACCACCGAGTCGGTTCAGGAGAGGGAATCCGCAACTGAGGGCCTGCCCCGGCAGGAAGCCTCGCAGATGCAGCCGGCGGCCGGCGATCTTCCCGGGGCGGATTTCCAGGCGGACACCGGACGGCGGATCACGGTGGAAACCCCGCTGTACCAGGCCACGATCAACACCCAGGGCGGTATTCTTGAACACTTTCTGCTCAAGAACTTTGATGAAACCATCCGGGAAGACTCCCCGCTTGTTGATCTGGTCACGCCCGAATCATTGGTGATGGCCCCTCTGGGAGTTTTGTTCAATCGCCGGGCAACCTGGACCCGGGGCGAGTGGGCCGTCTCCGGGCATGACCTGCATCTGCACGGACAGGAGGAGGGGGTCTTGACCCTGCGTGGCGATCTGGACGGCCTGATTCTGGAACGCAGGCTCGTCTTTGCTGCGGACAGCTATCAGATCAAGGAGGTCTTGACGGTGCGCAATCAGACCCAGCACCAGACCTCGGGTTCTTTGGGCCGGACCCTGGCCAGTCAGGGCCTGGTGGCCAACGAAAGCCGGTACAACCGGACGCACATGATTTATTTCCAGGAAGAGGCTGGGTTGGAACGGGAAGACGATGTCGATGACCTGCAGGTTGGCCTTCAGCCGGCTCAGCCGGTGAAATGGGCCGGAATCGACAGCAATTATTTTTTGATGGCCCTGGTGCCGACCTCCGGGGACGCCTATCTCAAAGGGGTGTATGAGCAGGAGGTCTACCGGGTCTCTCTGGAAAGGCAGCTGAGCCTCCAGTCCGGACAGACGCAGGAACTCAGGGCTGTCTATTTTCTGGGTCCCAAGAAAAAATCTCTGCTGACCCCGGTCCCCAAAGATTTGGACGAAGCCATTTATTACGGCTATCTCAATATCATTGCCAAGCCTTTGGTTTCCATGCTTGATTTCTTTTATTCCTATGTGGGGAACTATGGGATTGCCATTCTCCTGTTGACCCTGGTGGTCAAGATCATTTTCTGGCCCTTGACCCACAAGAGCTACAAGTCCATGGAGAAAATGAAGCGAATCCAGCCCATGATGAAGGATCTCAAGGAGAAGTACAAAGACGATCGGCAGAAGATGAACCAGGAACTCATGCAGCTGTACAAGACCTATAAGGTCAATCCCGCCGGGGGATGCCTGCCCATGCTCCTGCAGATACCGGTTTTTATCGGGTTGTACGAAGCCCTGCTCGGCTCGGTTGCCCTGCGTCACGCCCCGTTTATTCCTCATCTGCCCTTTACGGACATTGTCTGGCTCGCTGATCTGGCCGCCAAAGATCCCCTGTATATCACCCCGGTGGTCATGGGCCTGTCCATGTTTTTGCAGCAGAAACTCTCGCCGACCGCCGGTGATCCCACCCAGGCGAAAATCATGATGATCATGCCCTTGTTTTTGACATTTATTTTTCTTAACTTTCCATCCGGACTGGTGGTCTACTTTTTTGCCAACAATATGATCTCCATTTTACAGCAGTGGTACACATTGCGCAATGCCTGAAGCTCCGGCGGAAGCGGGGCCTGCCGGAGAAGAGCCCGGAGAGAAGCGCGGCATTGCTGAATGGCCGCCGGGATGGATGCAACAGCAGTAGGTGAAAGGCTGACCCATGAATACATTCAAGCGATTCGAAGATAAAGACCTGGACGGGGCCATCCAGAAGGCCAGTGCGTTTTTTCAGGTGGAACAGGACGAACTCGAAGTGGAAGTCCTTGATTCCGGTTCAAGCGGTATTTTTGGCCTCGGCGGGCGCAACACCATCATCGAAGCCGGGATCAAGAATCACAACAAAGAGCTGGTCCGGTATCTGGACGGGGTGGTGCGGAAGATGCTGGAATTGATCACGGACAATCCCGAAGTGACCATCAGCATCAACGGCAACCGGGCTGATGTGATCATCGATGATGCCGACAATTCCGGGCTGATCATCGGCAAAGACGGACAGAATATCGCCGCGTTCGAATATGTGATCAACAGGATTGTGGCCCGGGGCTGGCCGGACAAGATCTATGTGCAGCTCGATGCCGGGGATTACCGCACCCGGCAGGATGAGGCCCTGAAGCACAATGCCCGGTTTCTGGCGGAAAAGGTCAAGGAATCGGGCAGGGCCCAGACCACGAAGCCCCTGAGTTCGTATCATCGCCGGCTGGTCCATGTCGAGCTTCAGGACGATGACCAGATCATCACCCGAAGCCGGGGGGAAGGCCGCATGAAACGGGTCTTGATCGCTCTGAACAAAAAACGAGATGAGCAGCCCGAATCCCAGTGAGACCATCGCTGCTGTGGCCACCCCGCTTGGTCCCGGCGGCATCGGGATCATCCGCATCAGCGGACCCGAGAGCCGGTCCATAGGCCGGGCCCTGTTTCGGCCGGCCAGACCGGGGTGGTCTGATTTCAAGCCCTATGTGCTGCATCACGGTTGGATCGAGGATGGGCAGGCCCGGACCCTGGATGAGGTGCTGGTTAGCTCCATGCCGGGTCCCGGATCTTACACCGGCGAGGATGTCCTGGAAATCAACTGTCACGGCGGGCCGGCCGTGGTCCAGGCCGTGCTGGAGCAGGCTCTGGCCTCCGGGGCGAGGGCAGCCGAACCCGGCGAGTTCACCTACCGGGCCTTTGTCAACGGCCGCCTGGACCTCAGCCAGGCCGAATCCGTGGCCGAACTCATCGCCGCCCCCACCAAGAGCGGCCTGGGGTTTGCCGGGCGGAAACTCACCGGTGCCCTGGGCCGGGAAATCGCGGCATTGCGGGAGCGGCTCCTTGGCCTGAAGGCGGCCGTCAGTGCGGATCTGGATTTCCCCGAGGACCATCTTGATGCCCTGGACCCGGCCGAATTCCTAAGCCGAATCCGTGCGATCCAGTCGAGCCTCCAAAGTCTCCTGGAAAATTATTCCAGATACAACTGCCTGCGGGAAGGCGCCCTGGTGGTCTTGGCCGGCCGGGTCAACGCCGGCAAGTCAAGTCTTTTGAACCGTCTTCTCGGCCGGAGCCGGGCCATTGTCACCCCTGTCCCCGGAACCACCCGGGATTATCTCGAAGAAGCGGTCAATCTCAAGGGGCTGCCGGTCAGACTGGTGGATACGGCCGGCCTGCGGACTGCGGCGGATGAGGTGGAGCAGGCCGGACTTAAACAGGGAGAGGCGCTGATTGAGGCGGCGGATCTGATCTGTCTGGTCCTGGACAGCACCGCTCCGTTTGAAGAGGAGGACGAGCGTGTCTGGATCTCGATGCTGGGGGAACAGCGGGTCCTGGTGCTCATGAACAAGGTTGATCTTCAGCCGGTGGATCCCGATATTCAGGCAAGGATGCAGGCCATGGGCCTGGATACGGTGGCTGTCTCCGCCAAGTCGGGTTTTGGGCTGGATGCCCTGATCGCCGGGATTCGCCGCAAGATCATCGGCTCGGAGGCCGAGCCGCATGCCGATGCCCTGGTGCCGAACCTCAGGCAGAAGAGCAAGATTCAGTCGGCGGCCCGCTCTCTTGAGGATCTGGAACAGGACCTGGAGCAGGGGGTGGGGTTCGATGCCCTGACCCTGTATCTGGATGCGGCCGCGGCCGCTCTCTCCGAAATCACAGGGGAGATCACCTCCGAAGACGTTCTGGAGCGGATTTTTGCGTCCTTTTGCATCGGCAAATAACTGGTTTGGAGTACCATCCGCCCTGTCTTCCGGCAGCTGGACACGCCTTCACTTCCTGCCCTCCGGGCGATCCTGCCCGCACCTGCCAGGGGTTCAGTCTTCAAGGCCCAGGTCGATTTCCAGCCGGGCCAGACTTACGCTGCGCACGCTGATCCGGACCTGATCCCCGATCTGGAAGCTCTGCCCGGTCCGCCTCCCCTGGAGTCGATGCTCCTCCTGAAGCAGTTCGTACTGATCGTGCGGCAGCTGATCCAGTCTGACAAAGCCTTCGGCCAGTCCCTGCCGGAATTCCACCCAAAAGCCTTTTTCCGCCACTGAGGCGATGATGCCGCTGAAGCGCTCTCCGATTGAATCCTTCAGCAGGAGAATCAGCAGCCGCTTGGAAATTTCCCGTTCCGCGGCCACCCCTTTTCGTTCCTGGGTGTTAAGGTGTTCGGCTGTTTGCGAAAGTTTTCGCAGCAGGCCCTTGTGCACCGGGCTCAGCCCCAGGGCGGTCTTCAGGAGG